>JBIQKU010000082.1:0-14064 GCA_044506225.1 Rubrivivax sp.
TCACGAGCTTGAGGAAGTCGAGCACGTTGCGCGCGTACAGCGCGCTCGCGTCGGCCGCCACCAGCGCGGGCAGGTTGGTCTCGCCCACCAGCGTCACGCCATGCTTCCTGACGGTCTTGCCGGCCTCCGTGAGCGGGCAGTTGCCGCCTTGTGCAGCCGCCAGGTCGACGATGACCGAGCCGGGCTTCATGGCCTTGACCATCTCCTCGGTGACCAGCACCGGCGCCGGCCGCCCGGGAATGAGCGCCGTGGTGATGACCACATCGGCCATCGCCACCCGCTTGGCGACCTCGACCTTCTGGCGGTCCAGCCAGCTTTGCGGCATCGGCTTGGCATAGCCACCCACGCCTTCGGCGGCCTCGCGTTCCTCGTCGGTCTCGTAGGGCACGTCGATGAACTTGGCGCCCAGCGACTCCACCTGCTCCTTCACCGAGGGACGCACGTCGCTCGCCTCGATGACCGCGCCCAGGCGCTTGGCGGTGGCGATCGCCTGCAGGCCGGCCACGCCCACACCGAGGATGACCACACGCGCGGCCTTCACCGTGCCGGCGGCCGTCATCAGCATCGGGAAGAAGCGCTGGTACTTGTCGGCGGCCATCATCACGGCCTTGTAGCCGGCGATGTTGGCCTGCGAGGACAGCACGTCCATGCTCTGCGCGCGCGTGGTGCGCGGCGCGGCCTCGAGCGCGAAGCTCGTGAGCCCGGCGCCGGCCAGGCGGTGCAGGCCGTCGCGGTCGAAGGGGTTGAGCATGCCGACCAGCGCCGCGCCGCTCTTCATGAGCTGCAACTCGCTGTCCAGCGGCGCGCGCACCTTGAGCACCAGGTCGCAGCCGAAGGCGCCCGAGGCATCGGTGATCTCGGCGCCCGCGGCCGCATAAGCCTCGTCGGTCGCGCTGGCAGCGACGCCCGCGCCGGACTGCACCCGCAAGGTGTGGCCCTGGGCCACGAGTTTTTTCGCCGTCTCCGGCGTGACGGCCACCCGCGTCTCGCCGGCCGCTGTCTCGAGCGGTACCCCTATCAACATGAAGATCTCCTCTGCGCCTTGTCCTCGATCGCCTGCGCGTGTGTTGCGCGCAAGAGGCGAAGCGTAACCGACGCGCCACGTGGCACATGGGCGACACACCCGTCTGGCCCTAGCATCGCCGGATGGAAAACACCACGCCGCGATGGAAACCCAGCGTCACGGTGGCCGCCGTCATCGAACGCGACGGCCGCTACCTGCTCGTCGAGGAGCAGACGCCCGAGGGCTTGCGACTGAACCATCCGGCGGGCCACCTCGACCCCGGCGAATCACTGGAGCAGGGGGTCGTGCGCGAGGTGCTGGAAGAAACCGCCTGCCATTTCGCGCCCGAGGCCGTGCTCGGCGTGTACCTGTCGCGCTTCGTGCGGCCGGCCACCGGTGAGGACGTGACCTACCTGCGTGTGACCTTCGTCGGCCGGGTGAGCGACCCCGAGCCCGGCCGTACGCTGGACCACGGCATCGTGCGCACCGTGTGGATGACGCCCGAGGAGATCCGCGCGACCGTGGCGCGCCATCGCGGCCCGAGCGTGCTGCGCTGCCTGGACGATCACCTGGCCGGCAAGCGCCATCCGCTGGACACGCTGGTGACGGATCCGAGCGTGTACGACCCCGAGATCAAGCGCTGAGAAGCGCCTGCGCTCGCCCGCTGGCGCGGGCGAGCGCAGATCACGCCGCGGCGGCAATCGCCGCTGGCCGGACCTCGGCCTGGGCTTCGGCCTGGACCTCGGCCTCGCGATGCGCCACCAGCTCCGCGATCGTCAGCTGCGGCATGCCGTGCTGGCGCGCGAAGCGGCTCACTTGTTCGCCGCGCATCATCGTGCCGTCGGGGTTCATCAGTTCGCACAGCACCGCGGCGGGCGCGAGGCCGGCCAGCGTCGCGAGTTCGACCGCGCCCTCGGTGTGGCCGCGCCGCGCGAGCACACCGCCAGGGGTCGCGCGCAAGGGGAACACATGGCCCGGGCGCACCACATCCTGCGGCGTGGCCGTGGCGGCGATGGCCGCGCGGATCGTCGTCACGCGGTCGGCCGCACTCACGCCGGTGGTAATGCCCTCGCGCGCCTCGATGGACACGGTGAAGGCCGTGCCGTGGCGGCTTTCGTTGCGCGCGACCATCTGCGGTAGCTCGAGCCGGCGGATGGTGGCGTCGTCCAGGCACAGGCAGACGATGCCGCTGCATTCGCGGATCAGCAGCGCCATGGTGTCGATGTCGATCCGGCCCGCGGCGACGATGAGGTCGGCCTCGTTCTCGCGGTCGTCGTCGTCCATGAGCACGACCGGCGTGCCGGCGCGCATCGCCGCCACGGCGCGTGCCAGCCGTGGTGGCATGCGGCGCGTGTCCGACAGCGGATAGCGCGCGATGGGGGAAAGGGAAAGAGGGACGGAAGAGACAGCAGCTTGGGACATTGAAACGCTCCTCGCATGAAGTGGGCGAAAAACGTTTCAGGGCGCGCGAATGCGGCCGCTTGCCCGCGGCGAAGCACGGGCGCGCGCACGCACCAGCACATCTTCTTTCATCCGGACTGTGACCGTCGGCCCTGGCATCGCACCAGGTCTGCTGACCTTGCCGGGCTGAGGCAGCCGCCAAGCGCTCGCGGGCTCGTCGCCGAAGCGACTTACCGCCGGTGGGGAATTCCGCCCCGCCCTGAAGACGTGTACCGGCCACCATGGCCGGCCCGCCGAATCTTAGGCACGGCAAGCGCGTGCGACTGTCGCCATGGCGGCACCGCGCCGATGCCCCGACGCGCCCGGCGCCATGGCCCGATTCCTAGAATTGCCGCATGACCAAGAGGAAACACCGCGTGGTGGTCGGCTTGAGCGGCGGTGTGGACTCCGCGGTGAGCGCGCACCTGCTCAAGCAGCAGGGCCACGAGGTCGTCGCGATCTTCATGAAGAACTGGGAAGACGACGATGACG
This sequence comes from Rubrivivax sp., assembly GCA_044506225.1. Classification (GTDB taxonomy): domain Bacteria; phylum Pseudomonadota; class Gammaproteobacteria; order Burkholderiales; family Burkholderiaceae_C; genus JAKFDI01. The sequence continues at coordinate 2,936 of JBIQKU010000082.1, forward strand.
ACGAATACTGCTCGTCGCGCCAGGACTTCATCGATGCCGCAAGCGTGGCCGACGTGCTGGGCATCGAGATCGAGCACGTCAACTTCGCCGCCGACTACCGCGACCGGGTGTTCGCCGAGTTCCTGCGCGAGTACCAGGCCGGGCGCACGCCGAACCCCGACGTGCTGTGCAACGCCGAGATCAAGTTCAAGGCCTTTCTCGACCATGCGATGCGGCTCGGCGCCGGGAAGATCGCCACCGGCCACTACGCCCGCGTGCGCGAGCGCGGCGGCGCGTTCGAGCTGCTGAAGGGGCTCGACGCGACCAAGGACCAGAGCTACTTCCTGCACCGCCTGAACCAGGCGCAGCTGTCGAAGACGCTGTTCCCGGTGGGCGGGCTGCCCAAGCGCGAGGTGCGGCGCATCGCCGCCGAGATCGGGCTGCCGGTGGCGGCGAAGAAGGATTCGACCGGCATCTGCTTCATCGGCGAGCGGCCGTTCCGCGAGTTCCTCGATCGCTACCTGAGCCGCGCGCCCGGCCCGATCAAGGACGAGCGCGGGCGCACGCTGGGCGAGCACGTGGGCCTGTCGTTCTACACGCTCGGCCAGCGCCAGGGCCTGGGCATCGGCGGCGTGAAGGACAAGGGCGCGCCGCGTGGCGCGAGCGACCATGCACCCTGGTACGTGGCGCGCAAGGACCTCGAGCGCAACACCTTGCAGGTGGTGCAGGGCCACGACCATCCGTGGCTGCTGTCGCACACGCTGACGGCCGATGACGTGAGCTGGGTCGCCGGCACGCCGCCCGCGGCCGATCGCCCGCTGGCCGCCAAGACCCGCTACCGCCAGGCGGACGCCGCCTGCCGCTATGCCGCGGCGCCCGGCGGCTTCACGCTGCGCTTCGAGCAGGCGCAATGGGCGGTGACGCCCGGCCAGTCCGCCGTGGTGTACGACGGCGAGGTGTGCCTGGGCGGCGGCGTGATCGCCAGCGCCGGCGACTGAGCCGCGCCCCCTGCACAAGGCGCGCGGCGCGCCCTAGGATGCAGCACCTTCGTCTTCGGAGACGCTTCGATGCTGCAACTTCGCCCTTCCTGCGAATGCTGTGACCGCGACCTGCCGCCCGACTCGAGCGAGGCACGCATCTGCAGCTTCGAATGCACCTTCTGCGCCGCCTGTGCCGATGGCGTGCTGCAAGGCCGCTGCCCCAACTGCGGCGGCGAGCTGGTGAGCCGCCCGCGCCGGCCGGCCGACAAGCTGGCGCGCTTTCCGGCCTCCAGCGAGCGGGTGCACAAGCCGGCCGGGTGCGCATCCGCGGCCTGACAAGCCCACCTCTTGCGCGAGGCGACGATGCACGAATACCAGGCCACCATTCACTGGCAGCGCGGCGACGAGCCCTTTGCCGACCGGCGCTACAGCCGCCGCCACCTCATGCACTTCGACGGCGGCGCGGTCGTTCCCGGCTCGTCCTCGCCGCTGAGCGTGCGCGTGCCCTACTCGGACCCGGCGGCGGTCGATCCGGAGGAGGCGTTCGTCGCCTCGCTGTCGAGCTGCCACATGCTGTGGTTTCTCGACATCGCCTGCCGCGCCGGCTGGGTGGTCGACGACTACCGCGACGAGGCCGTGGGCGTGATGGCAGCGGACGCCGACGGCCGGCTGGCGATGACGGTGGTGACGCTGCGCCCCGCCGTGCGCTTCGCCGGCGAACGCCGCCCCGATGCCGCCGAAGTGCGGCGCCTGCATCACGAGGCGCACGAGGAATGTTTCATCGCCCACTCGGTGAAGAGCGAGGTGCGCTGCGAGCCGGTGGGGCTGGACTGAAACACGACGCGCCATGTACCTGCCCGCCCACTTCGAGGAAAAGCGCCCGGCGGTGCTGCACGCGGCGCTGCGCGCGCACCCGCTGGGCCTGTGGATCACCCAGGATGCGGCGCATGCGATGGACGTGAACCCCATCCCGTTTCTGCTCGACGCAGGGCATGGCCCGCATGGCCGCTTGCGCGGCCACGTGGCCCGCGGCAACCCGGTGTGGCGCGAGGCGGACCCCGGCGCCGAGACGCTGGTCGTCTTCCAGGGGCCGCAGGCCTACGTCTCGCCGAACTGGTACCCCAGCAAGGCCGCGCACGGCAAGGCGGTGCCGACCTGGAACTACGTCACCGTGCTGGCACGCGGGCGGCTGCGGGTGGTGGACGACAAGACATGGCTGCGCACGCTGGTCGGCGAGCTCACGGCGCAGCATGAAGCGGCTCAATCGCGGCCGTGGACGCTGAACGAGGCGCCGCCCGACTACATCGACACCATGCTCGGCGCCATCGTCGGCATCGAGATCGAGCTCACCGCGCTGCAGGGCAAGTGGAAGGTGAGCCAGAACCGGCCGGTGGCCGACCGCGAGGGCGTGGCGGCGGGCTTGCGGGCCGAAGGCGGCGCCGCGGCCGTCGACATGGCGGCGCTGGTTCAGGCGCAGGGCAGCGGCTGAGCCACCGCAACCGCAAGCGCGCCATGAAAAACGGAGCCCGCAGGCTCCGTGTGGGTGGGCGCCAAGCCGGGCTCAAAACGGTCATGCCCATAAGAATCCGTGGGTACGGTCATTCCGACCAAGCATGGCGGGCTTCCGGCGACCCGCACTGCTGGAACTTGTAGGTAGCGACCGCTAAAACGCGGACCGGAGCCCAGCGCAGGCCCCAGAGCCGTGAAGTGTGGGTACGAAACCAGGCCTCGTCGGGGATCGAACGGACTCAGCGCGGAGTCTTCGACCGTTCCCGATTCGGCAGCGCAAGCGGAGCGTTGAGCTTGTCGATGGTGACGCCGTACCGCTCGGCGTTGGTCGCCCAGGTGACGAACTGCTCAAGGAGCAGGGCGTTCTCGTGCTCGAGTCGTTCGGCCCGCGCACGGAAGCGCTCTACCTGGGCGTGCGCCGCTTGGATCTGCTCGTCCTTGGGCGTGCGAGGGCCAGAAATCGGCCTGCCGCTGAGCGCCTTCTTTCTGAGAGCGAAGGCGCCCGCGATCCGGGGGTACTCGGCAAAAGTGAACCTGGAGTACTCGAAGCCCGTCGCCTCCTTCACCTTTGCGATGAGGGCGTCCCAGGTCAGCTTGTGGGTCCATCCCTCGTGCGAACCGCCGCGCCTTTGGTGTTGCCGGGCTTTCTGCGCCCGCGAAGGTAGTTGGCGCATGCCTCATCGACACCGTCCAGGCCCAGCTCGTGCCATTTCTGCAAGAGAGGGTTGAGCGTAGTCACACGCCACGCCGAGGGCTTGTCAAGGCTAGCCCCGTACGTCGCAACCTCGTGAGAGGTGATGACACCCTCCGATGCCTCGAGAGCCGGATTCGCACGAGCGAAGTGCACAAAGGTGCCGAACAAGTTGGAAGCGTAGACGGGCGAATATCCCTTCACGAAAACCATGAGACAGGATTTCAGCTGCGGCTCGAACTGCCGGAAGTTCTCCGGAAGAGCATCGAAGCCAATGAGCACGTGAAACGGGCCGTCGAACCAGTCCCACACGTCCGCCCTCGGGTCGTACGACAGCCCGCTCTTGGTGTAGGCCACCGACGGCAGCTCGACATCGGCGTGACCGCCTTGCTGCTTCCGTTCAACCAACGCCATTGAGGCTCCCCTCCAGCTTTTCCTGAATGTCCAGCGCCAGCTTTCGGCCCTTGCGCTCGGTGTGGCGGCGCGTGTACGTCGCGCCCATCTTTGACCCCTCGGCCCAGCCCTGGTGAACCGCTCGAGCCTTTTCCTCTTCGACCCAGCCCATCCCCGCCGCATCCGCGTGCTCCGAGAAGCGCTCGTTCCAGGTGTGCCGCATGACGTGCGACGTCAGATCGCCGGGCAGGTCCGGGCAAGCCCGCCGAATGTCGATGAAGATCTGGTTCAGGCTCGACAGGGACAGCGCATCGCCTTCGTCGGACGTGAAGAGCTGAGGGATCCGGCGCGCTCGCTTGATGGCGCGGCGCTCGGATCGGATGAACGCATCAAGCGCCCGCAGGAGGGCCGGAGCGATCGGGATCTCCCGATCGGCCGTTTTCGTGTTCGGCTGGTGGACGCGTGCATCGTCAGGCGTATCGGCACGGCGCAGTATCTGAAGCATTCCCTTGTGCGGCACCAGGTCTCGAACCTGCAGGCCCAGAAGTTCGCCCTTTCGCATCCCGCCGGCGAGAAGGATGATCACGATCAGCTGGTTCCTGACGCGAACAAACCGCGACTTCCACGGGTTCTGGAGCGAATCCGGATGGATCACCTTCAAGAGCAGATCCTCGTGCTCTGTGGTGAGCCCGCGCCGAGCGCCGATCTTGGCTCGCCTGCTGACCCTTGGAATCTGCGCGTGAAGGGCCTTCAAGCCGCGCTCCGCATCCCGGGAAAGCTGCGTCGCCTCCTCCTTCGGAAGCATCGCCGTCACGTAGTCGACAGCGAACCGCAGGTAAGCGTGCGCGTAGCGAATGCGCAGTGCATGGGTGGCGCCATCCACCGGCTCGCGTGGCTGGACCTTCGCACTGGCCTTGAACCGCATCTTCTCCAGGCTCACGACCCGACGGCCGGAGTCGGGCTTGTCGTCGAGGTCGGCGACCTTGTACTGCGCTGCGTCCGCGTACCGATTGAGGTCCGGCAGCGAAAGAAACCTGCCTTGGCAGAGCGTCTGCCACAGATCCAACCCGCGGCTGCCCAGGTCGTTGTGCAGGAGCGCCAGCACCGTGCACGCCTGGTGGATGGTGTTCGCTGCCCGCCCCTTGGTGCGGAACCGGTTGAGAAACAGAACGGCGAGGTGAACCGGCACCCCACCGTGGAGCAGCACGGACAGGCGCTCACCGTTGCGGAAACGAATCCTCTTGGCGACGTAATCGCTCATCTACGCAGGCAGCTTGTATGTCGTCGGCCGATCAAGTGCGGCGAGCGTGGCACTGCCGAACAGTTCAGGGCAGCGGGTAGGACCTCTCACGGTGGCGTGCCAGGAGAGTCCTTCGCGCAACGCAAGAGAGATGAGAGAGAGGGGGGGGGCCGCTTCGCGGCGAATACAACGCCTGCGGCGTAAAAGTTTTTAGATCAATTCAATACAAGAGCTCATCCCGCTACCCACAACTTCCAGCAGGCGGTCGATGAGATCCAAGGCAGCAAGAGGCCGACTTCAAGTGTGGGTAGAAAAAACAAAGCCCGCCTCCAATGAGAGACGGGCTCTTACCCACACAAAGTGGGTTTATTGAGTTTTAGAACGGAATGTCGTCATCCATGTCGTCGAACCCGGTCGACGACTTCGCCGCCGGCTTGGTCGGCGCCGGGCGCGGGGCCGGGGCGCTGCGCTCGCCACCACCACCGCCACCGCCACCGCCGCGGGCATAACCACCGCCACCGCCACCGCCTTCGCTGTCGCCACCCATGCCTTCACGGCCGCCGAGCATCTGCATCTCGTTGGCGAGGATTTCGGTGGTGTACTTCTCGACGCCGTCCTTGTCGGTCCACTTGCGCGTCTTCAGCCGGCCTTCCACGTACACCGAGCGGCCCTTCTTCAAGTATTCGCCGGCGATCTCGGCCAGGCGGTCGTTGAAGACCACCCGGTGCCATTCGGTTTCTTCCTGGCGCTCGCCGGTCTCGCGGTTCTTCCAGTTGCGCGTGGTGGCGATGCTCACCGTGCACCAGGCGACACCGTTGGGGTTGTAGCGAACCTCGGGGTCACGGCCGAGGTTGCCGACGATGATGACTTTGTTGACCGAGGCCATGAGGGGGCTCCTTGCAGTTGCCGCGTTCGTGATGCCGCGCGCTCGAGTTGCCGCGTTGGCGCGGCCGGCCATGATACCGGCCGGCCCTGCAGCGGCAGGCGCGCATGCTCCCCTCGCAATGGGGACACACGCAGCACCCGGCGCCACGGGCGGCCGCCGCCCGACCCTCACTTAGGATGGCGGTTTTGCCGATCCGCCCGCCGTGAACCCGTCCGCCACCGACCCCGCCACCATCCTGAACGAGGTCTTCGGCTACACCGACTTTCGCGGCCACCAGGCGCCCATCGTCGAACACGTGATCGCCGGCGGCGACGCGCTCGTGCTAATGCCCACCGGCGGCGGCAAGAGCCTGTGCTACCAGGTGCCGGCGATCGCGCGGCACCGGGCCGGGCGCGGCGTGGCGGTGGTGGTGAGCCCGCTGATCGCGTTGATGCACGACCAGGTCGGCGCGCTGGAGGAGGCCGGCGTGCATGCGGCCTTTCTCAACTCCACGCTCAGCTACGAGGACACGCAGAAGATCGAGCGCGAGATGATGAGCGGGCGCCTGGTGCTTCTGTATGCGGCACCCGAGCGCGTGACCACGCCGCGCTTTCTGGCGCAGCTCGATTCGCTGGCCGAACGCGGGCTGCTCAGTCTGTTCGCCATCGACGAGGCGCACTGCGTGAGCCAGTGGGGCCACGACTTCCGCGAGGACTACCTCGCGCTCGACGTGCTGCACGAGCGCTACCCCGGCGTGCCGCGCATCGCACTGACCGCCACCGCCGACGACCTGACGCGCGGCGACATCATCGAGCGGCTGTCGCTGCACGAGGCGCGTGTCTTCATCAGCAGCTTCGACCGGCCCAACATCCGCTACGCCATCGTCGAGAAGGACAACGCGCGCGCGCAGCTGCTGCGCTTCATCGCCGACGAACACGAGGGCGAGGCCGGCATCGTCTACTGCCAGTCGCGCAAGAAGGTGGAAGACACGGCCGACTGGCTGAAGGCCGAAGGCATCGCCGCGCTGCCCTACCACGCCGGGCTCGACGCCGACGTGCGCCGCCGCCACCAGGACCGCTTCCTGCGCGAGGAAGGCCTGGTGATGGTGGCCACCATCGCCTTCGGCATGGGCATCGACAAGCCCGACGTGCGCTTCGTCGCCCACCTGGATCTGCCCAAGAACATCGAGAGCTACTACCAGGAGACCGGCCGCGCCGGGCGCGACGGGCTGCCGGCGAACGCCTGGATGGCCTACGGCCTGGCCGACGTGGTGAACCAGCGCCGCATGATCGACGACAGCCCCGCAGGCGAGGCGTTCAAGCACAACCAGCGCGGCAAGCTCGATGCGCTGCTGGCGCTGGCCGAGGCGCACGACTGCCGGCGGGTGCGGCTGCTCGCCTACTTCGGCGAGGCCAGCACGCCCTGCGGCAACTGCGACAACTGCCTGAACCCGCCGGCCACCTGGGACGCGACCGAGGCCGCGCGCAAGGCGCTGTCGTGCATCTACCGCTTCCACCAGCAAGGTGGCCAGCGCTTCGGGGCAGGCCACCTGATCGACGTGCTGCGCGGCAAGAGCACCGACAAGGTGACGCAGCACGGGCATGCGAGCCTGTCCACCTTCGGCATCGGCGCCGACGTGAGCGACGTGCAATGGCGCAGCGTGCTGCGCCAGCTCATCGCGCTGGGCCATGTGCGCACCGAAGGTGAGTTCAACACGCTGGAACTCACCGCCAGCGCGCGCGAGGTGCTGCGCGGCGAGGTCACGCTGCTGCTGCGCCAGCCGAGCGAGTCCCCGCGGCGCGGGCGCGCCGGTCGCGGCACCCGTGGCGCAGGCAGCAAGCCGCGTGCGACGCCGATCCCGCTGGACGCCGAAGCCACCGAACGCTTCGAGTCGCTCAAGGCCTGGCGCGCCGAAGTGGCCCGCGAGCACGGCCTGCCGGCCTATGTGATCTTTCACGACGCCACGCTGGCCGAGATGGCGCGCACCTTGCCCGGCTCGCTGGATGCGCTGGCGCAGATCAGCGGGGTCGGCGCGAAGAAGCTGGAGGCCTACGGGCGGGATCTGCTGCGGGTGCTGGGCGCGACGGCTTACTAGGCACGCGTCGCCGCCTCAAGGCACGATCGCCATGCGCAGCACCGCGCTGTCCGCCGAGTTCCCGTCGAAGTCCCACGCCCGGGCGAACACCTCCAGCGCCGTGCGGCCGTCGTCGGGCACGGTGATCACCAGCTCGTAGGGTGCGTGCAGGTCGTCGCCGATGCGGCGCGGGCCGCTGGAGTCGATGCGATAGAACTGGACCATGTCGACGCCGTGGTCGTCGCTGGCTGCGGCCAGCAGGGTGATGGCAGTGCCCGCGCGCACCGCTCCGGTCGGGCCGGCGAGACTGACCGCGGGCGGGTCGTCGCCGAAGCCATCGCCGAAACCGAGGTAGATGCCGCCGCCGCAGCCGGCCACACCGAGCGCCGCTGCGAGCGCCGCGGCCTGGAGGATGCGCTGTGCGCGCCTGCCGAGGGTCGTCATGCCGGCATCGTAGCGCCCGCGGCGCGGGCACTGGCGGCGCGCGGACGACGCGGGCTATCATTTTCCGTTTGCTTCCGCGCCCGATGCCCGAACGCCCACTCCGTCCCCCGGCCACCATTGTCGAGCCGACGCCGGGGCCGGTGCCCTCGGCCGAGACGCCGGCGATCCGCATCCGCGGCGCCCGCACGCACAACCTCAAGAACATCGATCTCGACATCCCCCGCCACCGGCTGGTGGTGATCACCGGGCTGTCGGGTTCGGGCAAGTCCAGCCTCGCCTTCGACACGCTGTATGCCGAAGGCCAGCGGCGCTACGTGGAGAGCCTGTCGGCCTACGCCCGGCAGTTCCTGCAGTTGATGGACAAGCCCGACGTGGACGTGATCGAGGGGCTGTCGCCGGCCATCAGCATCGAGCAGAAGGCGACGAGCCACAACCCGCGCTCCACGGTCGGCACCATCACCGAGATCCACGACTACCTGCGCCTGCTCTATGCGCGCGCCGGCACCCCGTTCTGCCCCATCCACCACCTGCCGCTGCGTGCGCAAAGCGTGAGCCAGATGGTGGATGCAGTGCTGGCGCTGCCGCCCGAGACCAAGCTGATGGTGCTCGCCCCCGTGGTGCGCGATCGCAAGGGCGAGTTCCTCGAGCTGTTCGGTGAGATGCAGGCGCAGGGTTATGTGCGCTTTCGGGTCGACGGCAGCACCTTCGAGGCGGCCGACGTGCCCCGGCTGAAGAAGGCGGAGAAGCACGACATTGACGTCGTGGTCGACCGCGTCAAGGTCCAACCGCAAGGCTTGCAGCAGCGCCTGGCCGAAAGCTTCGAGGCCGCGCTGCGCATCGCCGACGGCCGGGCGCTCGCGGTCGAGATGGACAGCGGCGTGGAGCACCTGTTCTCCAGCAAGTTCGCCTGCCCGGTGTGCAGCTACTCGCTGCCGGAGCTGGAGCCGCGGCTGTTCTCCTTCAACTCGCCGGTGGGTGCCTGCCCGACCTGCGACGGCTTGGGGCTGACCACGGTGTTCGACCCGGAGCGGGTCGTCGCCTTTCCGAGCATCAGTCTCGCCAGCGGCGCGGTGAAGGGCTGGGACCGGCGCAATGCCTACACCTTCTCGCTGCTGGAGAGCGTGGCGCGCCACTACGGCTTCGACATCGACCAGCCTTTCGAGGACCTGCCCGAGCAGGCGCGCCAGGTGCTGCTCTACGGGTCGGGCGAGGAGGAGATCGAGTTCGTCTACGAGGCCGAAGGCGCCAAGGGCAAGACACGCTCGGTGAAACGCGCGCATGCCTTCGAGGGCATTCTGCGCACGCTGGAGCGCCGCTACCGCGAGACCGATTCGGTGGCGGTGCGCGAGGACCTGGCCCGCTACCAGAGCGCCAAGCCCTGCCCCGAATGCGAGGGCTCCCGGCTGCGGCGCGAGGCACGGCATGTGTTCCTGCAGCCCGAAGGCGAAGCGACGGGTGAGCCGATCTACCGTGTCGAGCACTTCACGCTGCGCGAGTGCCTGGCGTATTTCGAGGGCGTGAAGCTTGCCGGTGCCAAGGCCGAGATCGCCGACAAGGTGGTGCGCGAGATCCGCTCGCGGCTGAAGTTCCTCAACGACGTCGGCCTCGAATACCTGAGCCTGGACCGCAGCGCCGACACCCTGTCGGGCGGCGAGGCGCAGCGCATCCGGCTCGCGTCGCAGATCGGCTCGGGGCTGACCGGCGTGATGTACGTGCTGGACGAACCCAGCATCGGGCTGCACCAGCGCGACAACGACCGGCTCATCGGCACGCTGCGGCATCTGCGCGACATCGGCAACAGCGTGCTGGTGGTCGAGCATGACGAGGATGCGATCCGTGCGGCCGACCATGTGGTGGACATGGGGCCGGGCGCGGGCGTGCACGGCGGACGGGTGATTGCGCAGGGCACGCCGGCGGAAGTGGAGGCGAGTGCGGAGTCGCTGACGGGGCGGTATCTGGCGCGGGTGTTGCGCATCGAGGTGCCGAAGGAGCGGGTGAGGCCAGCAAGCCCTCACCCCAGCCCTCTCCCAGAGGGAGAGGGGGCCGATCCGGCGAGCGCAGCGGGCACCACCGCAAACACGGCCGCAAACGCCACCGCAAACATCCCGGCGAAAAAGCGTGGCCGGTCGCGAGCAGCCGCCGCACCCCCTCTCCCGCCTGCGGGAGAGGGCCGGGGCGAGGGTCGTGGTGCCAGCCCCGCCTGGCTGCAGATCATCAACGCCCGCGGCAACAACCTGCGCAACGTCGACGCGGCGATTCCGGTGGGCCTCTTCACCTGCGTCACCGGCGTCTCCGGCTCCGGCAAGAGCACGCTGGTCAACGACACGCTGTACGCGGCGGTCGCCCGCAAGCTATACAACAGCCATGCCGAACCGCAGCCGCACGACACCATCGACGGCCTGGACGCGTTCGACAAGGTGATCAACGTCGACCAGTCGCCCATCGGCCGCACGCCGCGCAGCAACCCGGCCACCTACACGGGCCTCTTCACGCCCATCCGCGAGCTCTTCGCCGAGATGAACACGGCCAAGGAGCGCGGCTACGGCCCCGGGCGCTTCAGCTTCAACGTCGCCGGCGGGCGCTGCGAGGCCTGCCAGGGCGACGGCGTGCTCAAGGTGGAGATGCACTTCCTGCCCGACGTCTACGTGCCCTGCGACGTCTGCCACGGCAAGCGCTACAACCGCGAGACGCTGGAGGTGCTCTACAAGGGCAAGAACATCACCGAGGTGCTGGACCTGACGGTGGAGGACGCGCACGCCTACTTCAGCGCCGTGCCCGCCATCGCGCGCAAGCTGCAGACGCTGCTCGACGTGGGCCTGGGCTACATCCGCCTCGGCCAGAGCGCGACCACGCTGTCCGGCGGCGAGGCGCAGCGGGTGAAGCTCGCACTCGAGCTCAGCAAGCGCGACACCGGCCGCACCCTCTACATCCTGGACGAGCCCACCACCGGCCTG
>JBIQKU010000305.1:0-2130 GCA_044506225.1 Rubrivivax sp.
TGTTCGAGCAGGCGCTCGGCGAGGCGCGCGTCGTCCGACGTGAACAGACGCCGTCCGCGCAGAGCGAAGCGCAGCACGATGGAGCCGGTGCGTGCGCCGGCAGCGTCGGCGGTGCTGCCGAGCTGCGGCACCGGCAGCACCATGGTGGACCCGTCGGTCGACACGCGAATCGAGTGGCTGCGCCTGGCCACGGTCGCGACCTCCATCGGCTCGAAGAGCTCGCGCAGCAGCTGCGAGACCAGCGCGGGCGTGCGTTCGGGACGGGCCTCGACTTCCCGCGCCACGCGGTACAGCCGCGCGAACATGCGCTCGGTCGTCAGGATGCTGGTGCCGAGCACGCGGTTGAGGATCCATTGCCGTGCCCCGGCATAGGCGCCGAGCGACAGGAACAGCGCCAGCGTGAGCGAGGCGAACTGGCCCAGCGAGAACACCGCGACGAACAGCAGGTCCAGCGAGGTGGCGATGGTGCTGATGGCCGCCAGCAAGGCGAACTCGCGCATGATCTGCTGCGACTTCGAGAGAAAGGGCAGCAGCAACAGCAGCGCGGCGAGGAACACGTACCAAGCCATCGCGCCCAGCGACGCCACGTGCTGCTCGATGGTCGGGTAGCGCGCCACCGCACCGAGCAGTAGCGTGACCCCGATCCACAGCCCGACCGCGGCGCTGCCGAAGCGGCGCAGCACCATGGCGAAGGGATGCGGCTCGAGGTGGTACGACCAGCACAGCAAGGCGACGGCCACCAGGCCTATCACCGCCACGCTGGCCTGCGTCCACCACCACGGCTGCGCGAGCGCGCCTTGTGCGTGGGCTGCGACCACGAATGCCGCCCAGCCCCAGACCGCGAGCGTGATCCAGCCAGAGCCGGGCAGGCGGCGCGGATGCAGGCAGACGGCGTTGACGACCGCCGCGGCCGCGATCAGGTCGAGCGCCATGCGGTGCGGCATGTCGAACTGCGCGAACGGCCACGGCAGTGCCAGTGCGAAGCTGGACTCGACCGCGATGTAGAGCAGGTTGCCGGCGAGGCACAGCGCGATCAGCGCGTACAGCACATGCCGCCCGCAGGGCCGTGCGAGCACGACCACCATGCCCACGAGGTACAGCACCAGCGCCAGCATGCCGAGCAGCCAGAACACGCCGCCGAGGCTGCCCATGCCACGCGCGGCGGCTTGCAGTTCGACCACCCCGCCGTCGGCGAACACCAGCGCCACCGTGCCGGACGCAAGGGCGGCGGAAAGCCCGTCGTGCATGCGTCGGTGCCGCTCGCGCGCAGCATCGTCGGCGATCCAGCGCGCCGAACGGCGCAGCGTCAGTGCGTCCACCTCCACCGTCGCCGCGGCGCTGCGCACGGCGCTCACGGGCTGGCCGATGCGGTCCTCCAGTGCCGGCTCGTCCGATGCGGTGAGCAGCAGTTGCCCCTGCGCGCCGGCACGCCAGGCGGCGTCGATGCTCGGCTGCTCGCCCAGCCAATGGCCCAGCATGAACAGGGCGACGCAGCCCAGCAGTGCCGAGGCGACCAGCAGGCGCAGCCGCCAGCCCATCCAGCGCGACAGCACCGCCGCCTCCCCGGCGCCGCGCTCGAGCAGGCCCGAGTCGAAGCTCGACTCGCCGGATGTGCCGGTGGCTGTATCGACGCCCGGTGCGGAGGGGCCGGTGGCGGGGTGCAGGCTGGCGGCCATGGGCGTGTTGCCGCTGCTCAGCCGCACCGCTCGCCGAAGGTCAGACGAGTCCCTGCTTGCTGGCCAGTACCGCGGCCTCGGCGCGACTCGAGACGTTCAGCTTCTTGTAGATGGACTTGATGTGGTCGTTCACCGTGAACCACTTGATGCCCATGAGGTTCGCGATCTCCTTGATCGTGAACCCCTTGCTGAGGTAGGTCAGCACCTCGCTCTCGCGCGGGGTGAGCCGCTCGTGGTCCAGCGGCGCGCCCTTGCCGAAGGGCATGGGGCGGCTGCTCTGGAAGCCCGATGGCGCGGGCGCGGCACCGGCGTCGCTGCCGTTGCGAAAGTGCGTGAGCAGCCGTCGTGCGATGGCGGGCGACAGGGGCGGCTGGCCGCGCACGATCTTCTGCAGTTCCTCGACCAGCACCTCGAAGCGGTCTTCCTTGAGCAGGTAGCCGTCGGCACCGCACTG
>JBIQKU010000083.1:0-13979 GCA_044506225.1 Rubrivivax sp.
TCATCGCCACGCAGGAGGCGCCGGTGCACGAGAACGTCAAGCGCGCCATCGTCGCGGCGAGCGAGCTCGACACCCGCCTCGTGATGCGCCCGCTGCGCAACACCGAGCGGGTGCTGAACAACGCGGCGGTGCAGCGCCTGCTCGAGAAGGAGCGCAGCCTGGGCGCGGCGCTCGAGTTCAAGGACATCGTCGCCGAGGTGGGCGGCGTCTATCCGCGCATCATGCAGGACGGCGAGATGGACGCCGGTGCCTGGTCCTGCGGCATGGTGGCCGGCCTGATCGACGACGTGCCGACCGTGCGGCAGCTCATCGACCGCATCATGGCCGAGGCGCAGTCCATCATCGACGAGCGGCTCGCGCGTTTCGCGCACGCCTAGGCCCGCTCAGCGGCTGCTCGACGGCGCCATCGCCCCTTCGGGCTCGCTGCCCTGCGGGCGGGCGAGCGGCATGCGCACGATGAATTCGCTGCCCTTGCCCTCGCCGCCGCTGCGCACCTCCACCGTGCCCTGGTGCAGCGACACCACCTCCTTGACCAGCGCCAGCCCGATGCCCAGCCCCGCGCCGCGGTGGCTGTCGGCGCCCGGTGCCTGCGTGAACATGTCGAAGATGCGCGGCAGCAGATCCGGGCCGATGCCAAGGCCGGTGTCGCGCACGAACACCAGGAAGTGCGTGCGGTCCGCGGTCGCGGTGAGCCACACCTGCCCGCCGGCTGGCGTGAACTTGAGCGCGTTGGTGAGCAGGTTCACTACCACCTGGTTCAGCCGTTCAGGGTCCACCTCCACCGCGAGCGGCACCGGCGGCAGCACCGCCTGCAGTTGCACACCGCCTTCGGCGGCCTTGCCGCGGCAGGCCTCGAGCGCGTCATTCAGCACGCGCTGCAGTTCCACCCGCTGGTAGACCACGCGCATCTTGCCGGCGTGCACACGCGCCAGGTCCACCAGGTCCTCGACCAGGCGCTCCAGGAAGACGAGCTGCCGGTCCATCAGGCGCAGCGACGGTTCCAGGCGGCTGTCGCTGCCCGATTGCGTGCGGATGAGGTGCACCGCCGTCTTCAGCGGCATGAGCGGGTTGCGCAGCTCGTGCGCCAGGGTGCCGAGGAAGAGGTCCTGCTGCGCGCGCGTCTCGCGGTCTTCCTGCAGCACGTTCTCCAGGTATTTCATGCGGGCGCGCAAATGCGTGCCGTCGCGAAAGATCTTGACGAAGCCGGTGACTTCGTCGGTCGCCGAGCGCAGCGGCATGGTGATGCCGCTGGACCAGAAGCGCGAGCCGTCACGGCGCAGGTGCCAGCGCTCGTCCTCGGCCGTGCCCACGGCGCGCGCGGTGTCGAGCTCGTGGCGGTCCAGCCCGCGTGCGCGGTCTTCGGGCGTGAACAGCATGGCGCTGGACTGGCCCACCGTTTCGGCATCGGTGAAACCGGTGAGGGCGCACGCGCCATGGCTCCAGCCGCGGATGCGGCCGTCGGGATCGATGAAGACCACGCCGTGGTTTTCCGAGCGGCGCAGCAGCAAGTCGACGAGCGCGTCGCCGTCGCTCGTTTGCCAGGAACAGTGCTCACCGTGTGTCATGGCCAGGGGGTGCGTGCATGACGACGCTCCATGGCGTTCTTGGCACAAAGCGAGCCCGCCGCGGCGCTTGCGCCGCCCGCGCGCAGCCGCGATAGTGGCCGCGGCCGATGTGGCCGGCTGAATGCGAGGAACCGACATGTCGACCATCGACGCCATCCATCAGCGGCTGGCCTCCCTGTTCCCCGGCCTCATGGGCGTGCGCTTCACCGTGCTCGAACCCGAGCGCGTGGTGGCCGAGCTCGAGGTGCGCCCGGAGCTGTGCACGGCGGGCGGCATTCTTCACGGCGGCGCGCACATGGCGTTCGCCGACACCCTGGGCGCGGTCGGCACGGTGCTCAACCTGCCCGAGGGCAAGCGCACCACGACCACCGATTCGAGCACCAAGTTCATCGGCGCGGCCAAGGTGGGCAGCACGGTCACCGGCGAGTCGCTGCCGCTGCACCGCGGACGCACCACCATGGTGTGGCAGACCAGCATCCGCGGCGCCGACGGGCGTCTGTGCGCCGTGGTCACGCAGACGCAGCTCGTGCTGGACGCTTGAGCGCTGCCGCCGCCGCTCAGGCGGCCGGCCGTCGCTGCCCGGCGAGCGCCGCGCGTTCGGCTTCCAGCGCCGTGGCCAGCGCCGCCTGCCCGCTGCGCCGGGCGGCGACGATGAGCGTCTGGTCGATCAGGTCGCGCTGCGCATGGCTGCCGCCGAAGCGGTGTGCCGTGCTGCGCACGCCGCGCAGCAGCTCCGCCGCGCGCCGGTAGTCGCCGTCGGTGAAGGCCAGCACCGCCTGCGTTGCCGGCGCGCCGACCTCGCGGGTGAACATCGCGTTGTCGTCGTCGCGGCGCAGCGCGTCGGCCTGGCCGGCCAGCACCTGCTGCACCAGGTCGTCGCGGCCGGTGCAGGCAAAGGCCATGGCGGCGTGCATGTCGTTGAAGGCGTAGTGGCCGCTGGCCGCGCTCGGCGCCCAGCGTTCGGCCACCGTCTGCCAGCGCTCGCCGACATCGATGCCCTGAAGCTGCAGCCGCCACAGCATGGAGCTGACGTCCAGCAGGTCCAGATGCACCGCCGAGCGGTGGCCATCGATCGGGCCGTCCAGCAGCGCGAGTACGGTGTCCATGTCGCCTTCGGCCAGGTGGTAGAGCGCGAGGTGCCACCAGTTGTGCACGCCCAGCAGGCTGCCCTGCTGCCAGGCGGCGTTGCCGCGCATCCAGCGCATGCCCTCCTCGCGCCGGCCCTGCATCTCGTACACATGCGCCACCGCATGCTGGGCCCAG
This sequence comes from Rubrivivax sp., assembly GCA_044506225.1. Lineage (GTDB taxonomy): Bacteria > Pseudomonadota > Gammaproteobacteria > Burkholderiales > Burkholderiaceae_C > JAKFDI01. The sequence goes on from JBIQKU010000083.1 coordinate 2,829, forward strand.
GCGTCGTGCGGTTCCTGCTCCACCGCGCTGCGGCCGAAGCGTTCGGCGCTGAGGTAGTCGCCGGTTTCCTCCAGGCCGAAGGCGTACATGCCGCAGACGGCATGATGGCCCGGGATGTCGGCCGACCAGGCCGGCAGCGCCCGCGCGATGCGGTCGCGCAGCATGCGCGCATCGCCGGTGAAGAAGTCGATCTGGTGGCCGGCCTGCAGCGCCAGCGCGTCGCACGGGTGGTCGATGGCGAGGTCTTCCAGCGTGCGTCCGGCGGCGCGCCATTGCCGCCCGTACAGCTGCTCCAGCGCCTGCAGGTGGCGCGCCTCGCGTTCGTTGTGGGGCAGGGCGCGGGCGGTGTCGATCGCCTCGCGCACCACCGGCATCGCCGCCGCTTCGGTGCTCAGGGCGTAGAGCCAGCCGCGCAGCACATGGCCCATGACCAGTTCCGGCGCCTCGGTGAGTGCCGCGTCCACGCTGGCCACCGGGTCGAGCATGAGGCAGCGGAATTCGTGCAGGCCGCGTTCGAGCAGGTCGAGCGCGCGTGCGTTGCAGCCGGAGAGGGTGTGGTCAGCGGAATCCTTCATGTCGTTCAACTCCTGTCGATGGATGGAATCGTCGGCCGGTCGAAAAAAAAAACCTGTTGCCAACGCCGCGGCATGGTGATTCGATGCGGGGATTCGCACCACGGTCATCCCGGCAAGAAAAACGGCATTTCCGCCATGACGGCCGCTTCGACCCCTAGCTTGACGGTGGCGCTTCTCGCGCTGCCCGACAGCACGGCCTCCACGCTGTTCGGCCTGTACGACCTGCTGCTCGGCGCGCGCCGTGACTGGCAGATGATGATGCACGGCGAGGCGGTGGCCTCGCCGGTGACGCCGCTGTTCGTCAGCCGAGACGGCCGCCCCGTCACGGCCGCCAACAACGTGCGCATCGAGGTGCATGCCGGGATGAACGATGCCGCGCTGCGTCCGGACATCGTCGTTGTCACCGACCTCGCGGTGCCGCCGGCCCCGCCGCTGGATGACCGCTACGCGTTCGAAGCCGCCTGGCTGCGTGCGCAGCACGAGGCCGGGGCGACGTTGGCGTCCTCCTGTTCCGGCGCGGTGCTGCTCGCGCGCACAGGCCTGCTCGCCGGCCTCGAAGCCACCACCCACTGGGGGTTCTGCGAGGCCATGCAACGTGAGCATCCGGCCGTGCGCTGGCATGCCGACCGCGCGCTGGTGGTCACGGGCGTCGGCCAGCGCCTGGTGATGGCCGGCAGCGGCACCAGCTGGCATGCGCTGGCGCTGTTCCTCATTGCCCGCTTCGTCGGCCCCGAGGAGGCCATGCAGGTCGCGCGCATCAACCTGCTGGACTGGCACAGCACCAGCCCGCTCGCCTATGCCGCCATGAGCCGCAGTGCCCAGCTGGCGGATCCGGTGATCGCCTGCTGCCAGGAGTGGGCGGCATCGCACTATCGCGACGAAGCGCCGGTGGCGAAGATGGTGTTGCGCTCCGGCCTGCCCGAGCGCAGCTTCCAGCGGCGCTTCGTGCAAGCGACGGGCCTCTCGCCGTTGGACTACGTGCACACCCTGAGGCTGGAAGAAGCCAAGCAGATGCTCGAGGCCAGCACCCTGGCGGTGGAGGCCATCGCCTGCGAAGTCGGCTACCAGGACGCCAGCTTCTTCAGCCGGCTGTTCCGCCGCAAGGTCGGGCTGACCCCTGCGCAGTACCGCAAGCGCTTCGGCACGCTGGCACGGCGCCTGGCGGCGGCGCAGGGCGGCGCGCAGGCACCGACGGCGTAGCCCGCGTGCGCGAGCGGCTCAGCCGGCCGCGCGCGCCTCCTGGGCCAGCCGCTCGCGCAGCGCCGTCTTCACCACCTTGCCGTAGTTGTTCTTGGGCAGTGCCTCGACGAAGCGGTAATGCTTCGGCCGCTTGAAGCGCGCGATCCGGTCGAGGCACAACGCGTCCAGGTCCTGCGCCGTCACGCCGGCATCGGCCACGACGAAGGCGACCACCACCTCGCCCCAGTCGGCTTCGCGCTGGCCGACCACCGCCACCTCCTGCACGCCGGGGTGGGTGAGCAGCGCCTCCTCGACCTCGCGCGGATAGATGTTCGAGCCGCCCGAGATGATCACGTCCTTGGAACGGTCCTTGAGCGTGAGAAAGCCGTCGGCGTCGAGCGCGCCCAGGTCGCCGGTCCACAGCCAGCCGTCGCGCAGCGCCGCGGCCGAGGCCTCGGGGTTGCGCCAGTAGCCGGCCATGACCACATCGCCGCGCACCAGCACCTCGCCGGTTTCGCCGGGCCCGAGGCTTCGGCCGTCGCCATCGGCCACGCGCACTTCCACCGGGGTCTGGGCGATGCCAACCGAGGCGATGCGGTCGGCCCAGCGTGGATGCGAGCGCTCGGCCAGCAGCTCGCGCGACAGCGCGGTGATGGTCATCGGCGCCTCGCCCTGGCCGTAGATCTGCACGAAGCGGTGGCCCATGACGTCGAGCGCGCGGCGGATGTCCTCGGCATACATGGGCCCGCCGCCGTAGACGATGGTGTGAAAGCCGCTGCAGTCGGCGCCGGTCGCGGCCACATGGTCGACCAGGCGCTTGACCATGGTGGGCGCGGCGAACAGACACAGCCGCCCGACGCTGTCGGAAAGCGCCACGAGCTCGGCCGGCTCGAAGCCGCGCGAGACCGGCACCACATGGCGCGCCGCCTTGGCGACGAAGATGGTGTTGTAGATGCCCGCGCCGTGCGACATGGGCGCGGCGTAGACGATGGCGTCCTCGGGCCCGGCCGCCTGCACGTCGCTGAAGTAGCAGGCGGTCATGGCGTACAGGTTGCGGTGCGTGAGCATCACGCCCTTGGGTCGGCCGGTGGTGCCCGAGGTGTAGAACAGCCACGCCAGGTCGTCGGGCGCGCGGTGGGTCAGTTCGGCCGCCGGGGTCGCGAGCATGGCCTGCCAGTCGGGCGTGTCGGGTGTGAGCGTCGTGCGCAGCGCGGGCAGGTCCTCGCCCAGGGCCGCCAGTTCGGCGAGCGCCGGCGCCTCGGCGCACAGCACGCTCGCTTGTGCATTGCCGAGGATCCAGGCCAGTTCGCGCGCATGCAGCTTGGCGTTCACCGGCACCGCCACCAGGCCGGCCCACCAGATGCCGTACAGCAGCTCGAGGTAGGCCGGCGCGTTCGGCATGAACACGGCCACGCGCTCGCCGGGCGCGAGGCCCAGCGTCCCGCGCAGATGCGACGCGATGGCGGCGGCGCGGCGCGCCAGTTCGCGGTAGTCGTACAGGGTCCGGTCGCCGAGCAGCACGGCCGGCCGCTCGGGAAAACTGCGCGCGCTGCGCGCCAGCAGGTGGGCGAGGTTCATGCCCCGCAGGTTAGAGCGGGAACCCGCGCTCGCGCATGCGGGCTTCGACTTAAGCAGGGCTGCGGTTCTGCAGGCTGCGTGCGCCCGCGCCGCCGCCGCTGCCGGCATCCCCGCCGCGCAGCAGCAAGGTGACCAGAAGCGCCGAATCGGCGCGTGCGCGCACCGAATGGCGTTGCCTGGCCGGGATCACCACCAGCTCGTTCGGGCCCAGCCGGCGCGTGCCGCCGGCGGTGACGATTTCGACGTCGCCTTCCAGACACTGGATGGTGCATTCGTCGTCCACATGGTGTTCCGGCTGGTCGTAGCGCGCAGGCAGCACCTGGTGCTGCAACTGCAGGCGCTCGGTCTTGATCAGGCTGGTGCTGAAGGCCTCCAGCAGCGCCGGGCCCAGCGGGGCGACCCGGATGACGTCGAACAACTGGGCATGGGGCAGGGCCATGGCAGGACTCTCCTCATCGTGCGGCGATGCGCCGTGCCACGACGCCAGCAGGCGGAGTGCCTGCGCGCGCTAGCCGAGGCGTGCGCGCAGCGCCCGCACGGCGCTGTCCACGGTGGTGAGCACCGGCACGCCGCAGCGCGCCTCGACCGCCGCGCGCGCCCGCGCCAGGCTGAACTGCGCAAGCGCGATCAGGCCGCAGCCTTCGGCCACCAGTTGCGCCGCGGCCTCGGCCACCGCGGCGTCATGGGCCGCGGTGTCACCGCGATCCAGCGCCGCGAGCGCTCCTTCGGCCAGCCGGGTGTGCAACGCGGTGCCGGCCGGGAACTCCGGCGGCATGGAGGCCAGCGTGGGCGCGAAGCTCGCCACCAGGCCGATGCGTGCGCCGCTGGCCACGGCTTCGTCGACCATCGCCTCGTTGGGCTTGAGCACAGGCATGGACGCATGCCGGCGCTTCACCGCATCGATGCACGGCCCGAAGGCCGAGCAGGTGAAGAGGATGCCCTGTGCGCCCGTGCCCACTGCGTAGTCGGCGAGTGCCAGAAAACGCCCGGTCATGGCGTCGTCCAGGCCCGCCGGTGACGCCGCCAGGTCGGCCGACAGGCTGTCGTCCAGCAGGTTCATGCGCCGGCACTGCGGCCAGTCGCGCGCCAGCGCCTCGTTGATCGGCGCCACCGAATGCGCCAACGCGTGGATGAGCGCGACGCGGGTCATGGCGCGCGCCTCAGGAGGCGCGCAGCGACGGCGTGCCGGGCTGGGCCAGCGGGTCGCGGCGCAGGCGCCGGCCCTGCAGCCACCACACGAGTGCTGCGATCAGCAGGCCCGGCAGGTAGAACCAGTGCGCGGTCGGACGGTCGGTGCGCACCTTCAGCGCCTGCACGTTCCAGCCCTGCTCGAAGCCCGACTTGCGTGCCCGCGAGCCGAAGCGCACCTGGGAGATCTGCACGTCGCCGCCGAAGGACAGCACGGTGAGGCCGGCATCCGACAGGCGCTTGCGGCCGTCGGTGCCGACCGTGTTCTTGTCCAGCGTGAGCGCCACCGTCTTGCGCACCTCGTCGCCTTCGATGGTCGTGCCCTGGATCACCATCACCATGCGCGTGGGCGTGTCGCGCGCGACGTCGAAGACTTCGCTCGCCGGCACTTCGCGGTACTCGGGCGCGATCTGGTCCATGAAGAAGTCGGGGCGGAACAGCAGCGCCACGGCCAGCGCCAGCGCCGCGGTCTCCCACCAGCGCGACTTCACCCGGAACCAGCGCATGGTCACCGCGGCAAACAGCAGCATCGCCACTGTGCATGCGCATATCACCGACACCAGTTGCAGCGGGCTGTCCACATCGATCAGCAGCAGCTGCGGATTGAAGATCCAGATGAACGGCAGCACGACGGTGCGCAGCGCATACAGGCTGCCCTGCACGCCGGTGGCGATCGCGTCCTCGCCGGAGATGGCGGCCGCCGCGAAGGTGGCCAGGCCCACCGGCGGCGTGATGTCGCCCATGATCCCGTAATAGAAGACGAACAAGTGCACCGCCACCAGCGGGATGACCAGGCCGCTGCGCGCGCCGAGTTCCACCACCACCGGCGCCATCAGCGTGGCCACGAGCACGTAGTTGGCGGTAGTGGGCACGCCCAGGCCCAGCACCAGGCAGACGAAGGCGGTGAACAGCAGCATCACCATCACGTTGCCCTGCGACACGAACTCGACGAAGTCGGTCATGCGAAAACCGAGCCCGGTGAGCGTGATGCCGCCGACGATGATGCCGGCCGTGGCGGTGGCCACGCCGATGCCGATCATGTTGCGCGAGCCGTCGGTCATGCCGCCGATCACGTCGCGCGCGCCCTGCGCCCACGAGCCCGCCGCCGGCGTGCCGCGCAGCAGGTGGATCAGCGGGCGCTGGGTGAGCATCAGCACGATCAGCACCGCGATGGCCCAGAACGCCGACAGCGAGGGCGACATCATCTCGACCATCAGGCACCAGATCAGCGTGCCGATGGGCAGCAGGAAGTGCAGCCCGGCCTGCACCGTGGGCCAGGTGTCCAGCGCCTTCGGCCGCTCGATGTCGATGTCCTCGGGCAGGTCGGGGCAGCGCGCGGCCTGCCGGATCGACACGCCGTACAGCGCCAGCACCGCGGCGCCGATGGCCCAGGGCGCCGCGTCGCCGAGCGCGGACTGCAGGAAGGTGAACAGGTAGTACAGCACCCCGCAGACGGCCACCGTGCCCGACAGGCCGAGGCCGAAGCGCAGCATCTTGATGCCGAGCGCCCGCGGGGCGCGCCTGATGATGGGGTTCAGCCCCAGCTGCAGCGCCTCGAGGTGGACGATGTAGAACAGGCCGATGTACGACAGCGCCGCCGGCAGGAAGGCGTGCTTGACGATCTCGGAGTAGGGGATGCCCACGTACTCGACCATCAGGAAGGCGGCCGCGCCCATCACCGGCGGCATGATCTGGCCGTTGACCGAGCTCATGGTCTCGATGGCGCCGGCCTTCACGCCGCCGTAGCCCGACTTCTTCATGAGCGGGATGGTGAAGATGCCGCCCGAGACCACGTTCGACACCGACGAGCCGGAGATCATGCCGTTCAGCGCCGAGGAGATGACGGCCACCTTGGCCGGCCCGCCGCGCATGTGGCCGAGCGCCGCGAAGCTCACCTGCATCATGTAGTTGCCGCCGCCGGCGCGGTCGAGCAGGGTGCCGAACAGCACGTACACGAAGATGGTGCCGGCCGACACGCCCAGCGCGATGCCGTACACGCCCTCGGTGGTGAGCCACATGTGCGACATCAGCCGGCTGACGGAGGCGCCCTTGTGCGACAGCACGTCGGGCAGGAAGGGCCCGAGCATCGCGTAGGCGATGAAGACCAGGCCCAGCACCGACATCGGCCAGCCGATGGCGCGCCGCGTGGCTTCGAGCAGCAGCACCAGGCCGACGAGCGCCACGGCGATGTCCATCGGCGTCGGCGTGCCCGGGCGCGTGGCCAGCTCGGCGTAGAAGATCAGCAGGTAGGCGCCGCAGAAGGCGCCCACGAGCGACATCACCCAGTCGGCCAGCGGGATGCGGCGGCGCGGCGAGCGCTTGAACGCCGGCCAGGCCGTGAAGGCGAGGAAGAGCGCGAACCCCAGGTGCAGGGCCCGCGCCTCGGTGTCGTTGAGGATGCCGATGCCGAGGGTGAACGGCAGCGGCGACGCATACCAGAGCTGGAACAGCGCCCAGGCCAGCGAAACGGTGAAGAGGATGGCGGCCGCGACGCCGGTGGGCTTGCGCCCGCCGGTGTCGGTGTCGGCCACCAGTTCCTGCAGTGCCTCAGGGGCCTTTTCGATGTCGGTGGCCATGCGTGCCCCTTGCTTCTCGGTGATCCATGATCCTGCGTGGCCGCCGGCGACTCATGATCGCCGGCGCTTCGAAAGCGAACGCCGCGGATCCGGCTGGGCCGGTCCGCGGGCGTTGCTGGCTCGAAAGGCTGTGCGAGGTCTCAGTGACTTACTTGATCCAGCCCTTTTCCTTGTAGAAGCGGGCGGCACCCTCGTGCAGCGGCGCCGACAGGCCGTCCTTGACCATGTTCTCGGGCGTCAGGTGCGCAAGCGCCGGGTGCAGGCGCTTGAACTCGTCGAAGTTGTCGAACACGGCCTTGACCACCGCATACACCGCGTCGGGCGAGGTCTTGCTCGACGCGACCACCGTGGCCAGCACGCCGTAGGTCTCGGTCGCCTGCGGGTTGTTCGGGTACAGGCCTGCCGGGATGGTCGCCTTGGCGTAGTAGGGCTTGTCGGCCACGATCTTGTCGACGGCCTGGCCGGTCAGCGGGACCAGCTGCGCGCCGCAGGTTGTGGTCGGGTCCTGGATGTTGGCCGAGGGGTGGCCCACCGCGTAGAAGAAGCCGTCGATCTTGCCGTCGCACAGCGCCGGGCCGTGTTCGTCGGCCTTCAGCTCGGAGGCGAGCGAGAAGTCGGAGAGCTTCCAGCCCTTGGCGGCCAGGAGTTCTTCCATCGAGGCGCGCGTGCCGGAGCCGGGGTTGCCGACGTTGAAGCGCTTGCCCTTGAAGTCGTCGAAGCTCTTGATGTTGGCTTCCTTGCGCGCCACCACGGTGAACGGCTCCGGGTGCACCGAGAACACGGCACGCAGGTTCGGGTCGGCGCCGCTGTCCTTGAACTGGCCCACGCCCTTGATGGCGTTGAACTGCACGTCCGACTGCGCGAAGCCCAGGTCCAGTTCGCCGGCCTTGATGGTGTTGGCGTTGAACACCGAGCCGCCGGTCGATTCGACCGAGCAGCGCAGGTTGTGCTTGGCGCGGTCCTTGTTGACCAGGCGGCAGATGGCGCCGCCCGCGGCGTAGTAGACCCCGGTGACGCCCCCGGTGCCGATGGTGACGAACTGCTGCTGGGCCAGCGCCGGCGCGCCGGGCAGCGCCATCGCGAGCGCGGTGGCGGCGAACGCGAAGCGAAGAGGTTGGGGCAGGAAACGGTTCATCGAGGAACTCCTTGTTGGTTGTGGTGCCGTGTGTGGCCGATGCCGGCTCTCATGAAGCCGGTGCTCCTGTGGACGGGTGTCGTGCGTCGCGCATGCACGGACCGTGACCGAACGATAGCTGCGGGATTCCCGGCGTACCCCCCGGAATACCCCGGGCCGCGATTCTGGACGAAGCGCGGCGGCGCCTCATCGTGGAGATGACGTACTCAGCGCGCGCCCTTCACGCCCACGACCGCGGCATCGACCGCCGCGTGCAGCCGCTGGACGATGGCGTCCAGCTGGTCATCGCTCACGATGAACGGCGGCGCGAGCAGCACATGGTCGCCGCGCTGGCCGTCGATGGTGCCGCCCATGGGGTAGACCATCAACCCGCGTGCCATTGCTTCGCGGCGGATGGCCGCATGCAGCTTCGCCTTGGGGTCGAAGGGCTGCTTGCTCGCACGATCGGCCACCAGCTCGACGCCGGCGAACAGGCCGCGCCCGCGGATGTCGCCCACGTGCGGATGCGCGTCGAAGGCGGCGTGCAGGCGCTCGAACAGGCCGGCGCCCTGGCGCTTGACGGCGTCGAGCAGGCGGTCGCGCACGATCACCTGCTGCACCGCCAGTGCTGCCGCGCAGGCCACCGCATGGCCGATGTAGGTGTGGCCGTGCTGGAACAGGCCGCTGCCGCGCCGGAAGGCGTCGACGATCGCGCCTTGCGCCAGCACCGCGCCGATCGGCTGGTAGCCGCCACCCAGGCCCTTGGCGATGGTCATCAGGTCGGGCGCCACGCCTTCCTGCTCGCAGGCGTGCAGCGTGCCGGTGCGGCCCATGCCGCACATCACCTCGTCGAGGATGAGCAGGATGCCGTGGCGGCTGCACAACTCGCGCACGCCCTGCAGGTAGCCGGGCGGCGAGGTCAGCGCGCCGGCGGTGGCGCCCACCACCGTCTCGGCGACGAAGGCGATGACGTGCTGCGGGCCCAGCCGGTCGATGGCGTCCGACAGCTCCTGCACCAGCCGCTCGCCGTACTGCGCGGGCGTTTCGTCCTCGCGCCGGTCGCGGTAGTCGTAGCAGGGCGACACATGGGTCACGTCCATCAGCAGCGGCGCGAACTGCTGGCGCCGCCATTCGTTGCCGCCCACGGCCAGCGCGCCGAGGGTGTTGCCGTGGTAGCTCTGGCGCCGGGCGATGAAATGGCGCCGCTCGGGCTGGCCGATCTCGACGAAATACTGGCGCGCCATCTTCAGCGCCGCCTCCACCGCCTCGGAGCCGCCGGAGACGAAATACGCATGGCTGATGCCCGCGGGCGCGCCGGCCACCAGGGTGTCGGCCAGCTGCTCGGCGACCTCTGTGGTGAAAAAGCTGGTGTGCGCGTAGGCGACGCGGTCGATCTGCTCATGCATGGCGCGCAGCACATCGGGGTGGCCGTGGCCGAGGCAGGACACGGCGGCGCCGCCGGAGGCATCGATGTACTGGCGGCCCTGCGCGTCGGTGAGCGTCACGCCCGAGGCCGAGACGGCCACCGGCAGCGCATGCTGGAGCTGGCGGTGCAGCACATGGGTCATGGGAGTTCTCCTGGATCCTGGAAACGGTGGCGGCGCCTAGGCGGTCGCCGGCACGCGCACATGCGCGAGGGCCGCCACGCGCTTGAGGAGTTCACGGTCGTTCCACGGCTTGCGGAACAGGCCGTACAGGCCCTCGAAGTCGCGCACACGCGCCTGGAATTCATCATGGCCGGTGATGGCGATGATGGGCAGGTCCTCCGTCTCGAGACTGCCCTGCACATGCGAGATGAGTTCGAGCCCGTCCATGTTGGGCATCTCCAGGTCGGTGATGAGCAGGGAGAAGAAGCGCCCGGACAGCGCCTCCAGCGCCTCGGCACCGTCGGCCGTGAGCACCACCTGGTAGCCCGCGCCTTCCAGCAACCGTCCGAGCTTGGTGCGCGCGACCAGCGAATCGTCGGCGACGAGGATGGTCGGCGTGGGGGCCGCTTCGGCCGCGGCGGGCGCCGGCGCCACGGCCACCGGCGCCACCGGGGGGACGACCGCCTCGGGGCGCCGCGCCGGGCGGTGCGGCAATTCGTCGTCGCGCCCGCGGAAGGCGAGCACCAGCAGCACCAGGATCAGCGCGCCGAAGATGAGGACGGGGAACGAGTAGACGCTGGAGAACAGCGAACCGAAGAAGGCCGTGTCGAACGCGGGCCACGACAGGTTCATCGGGAGTCCTTCCGGATGACGGGCAAGTTGCGAATGTTCGCATCTTGCCCGCGTTCGCAGGCGCTGCCCATGGCGCGGCGGCCAGCGGCGGGTGCGCCCGCCGGCGGATGGTGCATGGGGCGGCGGGCTGCGCTTGCACCGGGCGGCGCAGGCCGCGCAGAATGCCGTTGTCCGATACGACTCCTTCGATGCCGATTCCGACAACCCGCATGCACGACTTCACCGTCCTGGCGCTGGACGGCGCCTATCCGACCAGCGTGGCCGTCACGCTGGACATGCTTCGCGCCGCGACTGCGCTCGCGCCCCGGGTGCAGACGGCGCCGCCGCGCTGGCGCCTGGTGTCGGTCGCGCAGCCGCAGGTGATGCTGCAAGGCGGCGTCAGCGTGCCGGCGACGGTGCTCAGCCGGCTGCCGCGGGACGACCGCTCGCTGTGGATCGTGCCTGGCCTCGGGTTGGACGACCCGGGCGCCGCGCAGGCGCGCTTTGCGCAGCCCGACGCGCGGGCGGCCATCGCGCTGCTGCAGCGCCACACCGCCCGTGGCGGCCGGGTCGCGGCGTCGTGCTCGGCGGTGTTCCTGCTGCAGGCCGCCGGGCTGCTGGCCGGCCGGCGTGCCACCACCTCGTGGTGGTTCGCGCCGACGCTGCGGCGGCTCGAGCCGGGCTGCACGGTCGACGCCGACCGCATGGTGTGCGCCGATGGCCCGCTGGTGACGGCCGGCGCC
>JBIQKU010000306.1:0-2111 GCA_044506225.1 Rubrivivax sp.
GCGACGCCGGCGCGCGCAAGGTCTACATGGCCAGCGCCGCGCCGCCGGTGCGCTTTCCCAACGTCTACGGCATCGACATGCCGACGCGCGAAGAGTTGATCGCGCACGACCGCACGCTCGAGGAGATCCGCGACTACATCGGTGCCGATGCGCTGATCTACCAGGACGTGGCCGCGATGAAGCGGGTGGTTGCCCAGCTCAACCCGACGCTCGACGGCTTCGAGGCCTCGTGTTTCGACGGGCAGTACATCACCGGCACGGTGAGCCAGGAAGACTTCGCCACCATGGCCGCGCAGCGCAAGACGCAGGGCGACGAGGAAGACGGTGCCGATCGTTCGCGTCTCGCGCTGCAGAGCGTCGTGCACGATGGCCGCTGAACCCCTTTGCCACATTCACCGATGAACCGAACCGTCCGTACCCGCATCGCCCCGTCGCCCACCGGCTTCCTGCACCTGGGCACGGCCCGCACGGCCTTGTTCTCCTGGGCTTTCGCGCGCCATCACGGCGGCGAGTTCATCCTGCGCATCGAAGACACCGACGAGGCGCGTTCGACTCAGGAGGCGGTCGACCAGATCATCGAGGCCATGGACTGGCTGCAGCTCGACTACGACGAAGGCCCGTACTACCAGATGCAGCGCCTGGACCGTTACCGCGAGGTCATCGGCCAGATGATCGCGGCGGGCACCGCCTACCGCTGCTATTGCACGCCCGAAGAGCTGGATGCGATGCGCGAGGCGCAACGCGCGCGCGGCGAGAAGCCGCGCTACGACGGCCGCTGGCGCCCCGAGCCGGGCAAGACGCTGCCGCCCGTGCCCGACGGGGTGAAGCCGGTGGTGCGCTTTCGCAATCCGCTCGATGGCGACGTCACCTGGGTGGACATGGTCAAGGGCAGCATCACCATCTCGAACCGAGAGCTCGACGACCTGGTCATCGCGCGACCCGCCGCAGGCGAGGGCGCCGACGAGATCGGCACGCCCACCTACAACTTCTGTGTCGTGGTCGACGACCTCGACATGGAGATCACGCACGTGATCCGCGGCGACGACCATGTCAACAACACGCCGAGGCAGATCAACATCCTGCGCGCCCTCGGCGCGGAGCTGCCGGAATACGGCCATGTGCCGATGATCCTCGGCCCCGACGGCGAGAAGCTCTCCAAGCGCCACGGCGCGGTCAGCGTGATGCAGTACGAAGAGGCGGGCTACCTGCCCGAGGCGATGCTGAACTACCTCGCGCGCCTGGGCTGGAGCCACGGTGACGACGAGCTGTTCGGCCGCGAGCAGCTGGTGTCGTGGTTCGACGGCCAGCATCTGTCGAAGAGTCCGGCGCAATGGGACGCGGCCAAGCTCAATTGGGTCAACGGGCACTACCTGAAGGCGATGGCGAACGATGCCCTCGCGCCGCGCGTGCACGAGCAGTTCGCGCGCCGCGGCGTCGCGGTGGACATGCAGGCGCCGCTGGCCGCGATGTGCGGCCTCTTCAAGGACCGCTGCGCCACCGTCGGCGAGCTGGCCGACTGGCTGTCGATGTACTTCGCCGATGTGCAACCGTCGGCGGAGGACCTCGCGATGCACGTCACCGATGCCGTGCGCCCGGCCTTGCGCTCGTTCCGCGAGCGCCTGGCCGAGGGCGAATGGAACAAGGCGGCCATCGCCGCAGCCATCAAGCAGACGCTGGCCGAGCACGGGCTCAAGATGCCGCAGCTCGCGCATGCCGTGCGCGTGCTGGTGTGCGGCCGGGCGCAGACGCCTTCGCTCGACGCGGTGCTGGAACTCTTTCCTCGCGACACGGTGCTCGAGCGTTTGCGGCAGGGCTGAAAGTCTGTCTATAATCGCGGTCTCGCTTGAACAGCGCAGCCTTCGCGGCACGGCGGCGGAAGACGCAAACCGTGTTGGCAAAGAGGGGGTATAGCTCAGCTGGGAGAGCGCTTGCATGGCATGCAAGAGGTCAGCGGTTCGATCCCGCTTACCTCCACCACTCGGTGGCGCGCAGTTCAAGCAGTGACGAGTTGCCGAAGTCGACGCCGGAGACGGTCGAGACGGACGCAGAAGGATTGAGTCCCCTTCGTCTAGAGGCCTAGGACACCACCCTTTCACGGTGGCTACAGGGGT
>JBIQKU010000084.1:0-13780 GCA_044506225.1 Rubrivivax sp.
ATGGTGGAGTGGCCGTTGGCCACGCCGATCATCGGCTTCTTGAAGTCGCCTTCCTTGTAGCCGAGGGCGTAGTACATCGACCGGTTGGGCGCGCGGGCCGGGCCTTCGGTGATGTTCTTCGAGCGGCGGTTGATGCTCATGGCAGGGTCTCCTGTGCGAAGGCGGAAGTATCCCGCCCGCCCGGCTCGCGCGTCCAATAGATAAAGGGCGCCCGATTGATATGCTGCGCGAATGAACGAGCCGGCCTCGACCGCCATCGGCCTGCGCGCCTGGCGCCAGTTCCTGGTGTTGGCCGAAACGCTGCATTTCGGCCGCGCCGCCGAGCGCCTGAACATGACACAGCCGCCGCTCACCCAGGCCATCCAGCAGCTTGAGGCCCGCCTGGGCGTGCCGCTGTTCGAGCGCACGCGGCGCAGCGTGGCGCTCACCGCGGCGGGCGCCGCGCTGGTCGAGCCGGTGCGCCAGCTGCTGCGGCAGGCGGGCGGCTTACCGGCGCTCGCCCGCGCCGCGGGCCACGGCACGGTCGGGCGACTGCGGCTCGGCTTTGTGTCGACCGTCGCCTTCGATGCGCTGCCGCGCTGGCTGCGCGACTTCCGCGAGGCCACGCCGGGCGTCGAGGTCGTGCTGCGCGAGGCGACGACCGATGTGCAGCTGCAGGCTTTCGAGCGCCGCGAGCTGGACGCCGGCTTCGTGCTGCATGCGCCGGGCATGGTGCCCGCGGGCGGCCTCGCGCGACTGTCCATCGGCACGGATGCGCTGCTGCTCGCGCTGCCCGAGGGCACGACCTTGGCGCAGGCGCCGCGCCTGTCGCTTGCGCAGGTGCTGGCGCAGCCGCTGGTCATCTTTCCGCGTGCGATCGCGCCTTCGCTGTACGACGCGGTGCTTGCCTTCTATCACCGCCACGGCGCCTCGCCGGCCATCGCGCAGGAGGCAATCCAGATGCAGACCATCGTCAACCTGGTGTCCGCCGGTCTGGGCCTGGCCTGGGTGCCGCAGCCGATGAGCGAACTGCAGCGCGCCGGCGTGGTGTACCGCGCGCTGCCTGCCTCGGCCGCTGCGCCGCGCTGCGAGACCAGCCTGTTGTGGCCCATGAACGCCGGCCCGGTGGTCGAGCGCTTCGTCGCCCATGTGGTCGCGCATCTCGGGCATCGCTCGACGGCGCCCGCACGCGCGCGGCGCCCGCGCGGCCGCGGCTGAGCGCTGGGTTATCGTTCGCGTCGCCGCCGCACGCGCGCGCCTTCCTGCTTCCACGCCATGCTTGTCCACCCCCAGTTCGACCCCATTGCCGTGCAGCTCGGGCCGGTCGCGATCCATTGGTATGGCCTGACCTACCTCGTCGCCTTCGGCCTCTTCCTGTGGCTCGCGACGCTGCGCGCGAAGCAGCCGCAATTCGCCGAGCGCGGCTGGACGCGGCGCGATGTCGAAGACATGCTGTTCTACGGCGTGCTGGGCGTGGTGATCGGCGGGCGGCTGGGCTATGCGCTGTTCTACAAGCCCGGCTACTACGCCTCGAATCCGCTCGAGGTTTTGATGGTGTGGAAGGGCGGCATGTCCTTCCACGGCGGGCTGCTCGGCGTGCTGGGTGCGATGCTGCTGTTCGCGCGCAGCCGCGGCCGGCGCTTTCTCGATGTGACCGACCTGATCGCACCGGCCGTGCCCATCGGCCTGGCCTCGGGGCGCGTGGGCAACTTCATCAACGGTGAGCTGTGGGGGCGTGCGGCCGATCCGTCGCTGCCCTGGGCCATGGTGTTTCCGCAGTCGGGCACCGACATCGCACGCCACCCCTCGCAGCTCTACCAGGTCGCGCTCGAAGGGCTGCTGCTGTTCATCGTGCTGTGGCTGTATGCGCGCAAGCCGCGCGGGCTGGGGCAGGTGTCGGGCGTGTTCCTCGCGGGCTACGGCCTGCTGCGCTTCATCGCCGAATACTTCCGCGAGCCCGACAGCTTCCTCGGCGTGCTGGCACTCGACCTGAGCATGGGCCAGTGGTTGTGCCTGCCGATGATGGCGGCCGGCGTGGCCCTGTGGGCCTGGGGCCGTGGCCGACCGGCTGCCTGAAAATCGACACCATGCGACAGATCTTTCTCGATACCGAAACCACCGGCCTCAGCCCCGAATCCGGCGACCGCATCGTCGAGATCGGCTGCGTGGAAATGGTCAACCGGCGGCTCACCGGCAACAACCTGCACTTCTATCTGAACCCCGAGCGGGCGAGCCATGAAGACGCGGTCAAGATCCACGGCCTGACCGACGAATTCCTCGCCGACAAGCCGGTGTTCGCTGCGGTGGCGACGCAGCTCATGGAGTTCGTCACCGGCGCGGAGATCGTGATCCACAACGCCGCCTTCGACATCGGCTTTCTGGATGCCGAACTCGCGCGCCTCGGCCAGCCGAAGTTCGAGACCTTCGTCGCCGGCGTCGTCGACAGCCTGACGATGGCGCGCGAGATGTTCCCCGGCAAGTCGAACTCGCTGGACGCGCTGTGCAAGCGGCTGGAGGTCGACAACTCCAACCGCACGCTGCACGGCGCGCTGCTCGACGCGGGGCTGCTGGCCGAGGTCTTCATCAACATGACGCGCGGGCAGAACGCGCTGGTGATGGACGCCGGCGAGGACGAGTCGCGGCAGATCACCATCGAGGCGGTGGACTTCTCCGCCTTCGACCTGCCGGTGATCGCCGCCAGCGACGACGAGTCGGCCGCGCACGAGCGCCTGCTCGCCGAGCTCGACAAGGCGAGCGGCGGCAAGACGGTCTGGCGCGCGCTTGTGGCATAATCTCAGGCTTTCCGCAGCCGGCCCGGCGCGGAAACCCGGAGAGATTCCGGGCGGTTAGCTCAGTGGTAGAGCACTGCCTTCACACGGCAGGGGTCGCAAGTTCGAACCTTGCACCGCCCACCAGAAAGCGAAGAAGCAAAAAGGACTTGCGAGTGATCGCAAGTCCTTTTTTGTTGCCCACTCCAACACGGGCCCTGAAGCGCCGGTGCGGTGCGGGCGCCAAGCCGCACCGGCCGGCCGCAGGCGCGCTACACCAGCTCGTCCGGCACGCTCAGCAGGGATTCGGCCGAGGTGAGGGCACGCGTGCACAAGGCGGCTGCGAGCGGCAGCTCGCGTGAGAACCACAGCCTGGCCAGTGCCTCCTTGCGCGCGCACACCGCGGCGCCGACGGCCTCCTGGGTGTCCGCGCGCTGGATGGCGAGAACGATCTCGCCCCAGTTCCATGCCACCGCGACGATGCCGAAGGCCGTCAGCAGGTCATACGCCCCCGCGGCCGCCTCGGCAGGCGGCGCGCTGCGAAGCGTCGCCACCACCTGGCCCAGACGGTTCAGCGCCTCGGCCAGCGCATCGGCCTGCGCACGCCATGCGCTCAGGTCGCGCAAGGCCTCCACGCAGGCCATCACGCTCGCTTCCACACTGCGCCAGGCGCGGCCGTCGCCGGCGCCGAGCTTGCGTTGCAGCAGGTCGATGGCCTGGATGCCGTTGGCGCCTTCGTAGATCTGGCCGATGCGGGCGTTGCGCACGAAGTGCTCGAGCCCGTATTCGCGCACGTAGCCGTGCCCGCCGAGCACCTGGAGCGCATCGTTGGCGCCCTCGAAGCCCTTGTCGGTGAAGTAGGCCTTCATCACGGGGATGAGCACTTCCACCACGTCACGCGCCTGGGCGCGCCGCGCCGGGTCGGGATCGCCTTCGGCCACGCTTTGAAGAAAGGCCGCGCGCAATGCGGTGGCGCGGGCGCCTTCGGCAAAGGCCCTCGCGCCGAGCAGCAGGCGGCGCACGTCGGGATGGGCCACGATGGGGTCGGCCACCTGGCCGGGGGCGCGCGGGCGATCCGGCGCGCGGCCCGAGAAGCGCTGGCGCGCGTAGTCGGCCGCGTTCTGGCGGGCGATCTCCGAATAGGCGACACCCGACATGGCCGTGCCCACGCGCGCGCTGTTCATGAGCATGAACATGCCGGCCATGTTCGACGACGTGCCGTCGCGACCCGAGTCCGCCAGGCGCCAGGCGACGGCATCCTCGAAGTTCATGACGCAGGTGGCGCTGCCGCCGATGCCCATCTTGTGTTCGATCGAGGCCACAGAAACGCCGTTCGGGCCTTGCAGCGCGCCGGTCGCCGGGTCGATCAGCCGCTTGGAGACCACGAAGGCATTGACGGCGGACAGGCCCGGCGGCAGCCGGCCATCCTCGTCGGGCACCTTGGCCAGCACCACATGGACGATGTTGTCGGTGAGGTCGTGGTCGCCGCCGGAGATGAAGATCTTGCTGCCGTTGATGCGCCAGCTGCCGTCCGGCTGCTTGTCGGCGCGCGTGCGGATCTGGCGCAGGTCGCTGCCGGCGTGCGATTCGGTCATGCACATCGTGGCCGTCCAGTCGCCGGCGACCAGGCGCGGGACGACGTGCTGCTTCATCCAGTCGGCACCGAGCACCGACAGCACGCGCGCGGCGGAACCGCAGAACGCGCCGTACATCGCGAAGGAGTGCGCGGTGGCCGTGCGCATCTCGCCGACGAGCGCCGAGATCACCGGCGGCAACCCGGCGCCGCCGATGGCGGTGGGCACCGACAGCCGGGACCATCCCGCCTCGCGGTACTGGTCCCAGGCGGCGCGAAAGCCCTTGGGTGTGCGCACCTTGCCGTTCTCGAAGTGCGCCCCTTCTTCGTCGCCGGGCTGGTTCAGCGGATGCAGCACGTCCTGGTGGATGCGTGCCGCGGCATTGAGCACCTCGGCGCAGAACTCGGGCGTGAGGTCCTCGTAGGCCGGCAGGTGGGTGTGGTCCTGCACGCGCAGCACGTCGCGCAGCAGGAAGAGGCCGTCGTCGACCGGTGCTTGGTAGGTGGCTGCCATGGTGACTGCTTTCAGCGTGATTCGGCGGTGCCGACGAAGGAGCCGCCTTCGCGGGCCAGACGTTCGATGAGCCTGGCGGGCCGGAACGCCTCGCCGTGGTCTTTCTCCAGCGCGCTCAGCCGCTTCAGCAGCTGAGGCGCCCCGAGCGTGTCGGCCCAGTGCATGGGCCCGCCCTTCCAGGTGGGCCAGCCATAGCCGGTCAGCCAGACGACGTCGATGTCGCTCGCGCGCTCGACGATGCCTTCTTCGATGAGCTTGGCGCCTTCGTTGATCATCGGAAGGATCAGCCGGTCGCGCAGTTCATCGTCGTCGATTGGCCGGCGGGTGATGCCCGCGCGTTGCGACGCTTCCTCGATGAGAGCGGTCACCTCCGGGTCGACGATGGGCGCGCGCTTGCCCGGGGCGTAGCGGTAGTAGCCCTTGCCGGTCTTCTGCCCGAGCCGGCCGAGCTCGAAGAAGCGATCCATGAGCCAGTTCTTTTCACCGCTTTCCTGTCGCCGGCGGTAGCCGATCTCGATGCCGCCCGCCATGTCCTGCAGCTCGAAGGTGCCCATGGGCAGGCCGAACTCGGTGAGCACGCGGTCGACCTGCGCGGGCAGTGCACCTTCCAGGATCAGCCGGGCGGCCTGGCGTTCGCGCGCCAGCATCAGGCGGTTGCCGACGAAGCCGGTGCACACGCCCACCACCACGCCGACCTTCTTCATGCGTTGCGCCAGCGCGCGGGCCGCATGCACGGTGGCCGCGCTGGTGCGCGGGCCGCGCACGATCTCGAGCAGGCGCATCACATGCGCCGGGCTGAAGAAGTGCAGGCCGATCACACGCTCGGGATGGCGGGTCGCGCCGGCGATGAGGTCGATGTCCAGCGAGGAGGTGTTGCTGCCCAGCACGGCGTCCGGATGAGCGTGCCGGTCGATGAGCGCGAACACCTCCTGCTTGAGGGCGAGTTGCTCCCACACCGCCTCGATCACCAGCCCGGCGCTCGCGATGTCTTCGATGCGCGTGCCGAAGCTCACACGCGCCAGGCGCGCATCGGCCTCCTCGGCGCTCATGCGCCCGCGCGCCACGCGCTGCGACAGCACCTTGGCGAGGTTTTCCCTGGCGCGCTCGAGCGAAGCCTCGGCCTGGTCGATCAGCGTCACCTCGAAGCCGGCTTCGAGCAGGCACAGCGTGATGCCCACGCCCATGTTGCCCGCGCCCACCACCGCGGCGGCCTGCATCCGGCCGACGCGTTCGAGCTGGTCCGGATCGATCGCGGCTTCCACCGCGGCCAACGCCGCCGCGGCATGCGCGCGGGCCCGCTGGGCGGCCGGTGTGGTGAACATCGGCACGGGCGGCCCGTTGTCGGTCGGGCTCCAGGTGACTTCGACCTCGTCACCGATCTGCAGCGCATGCACGTCGGCATCGACCACGGCGCTCATGATGCGCGGGCCTTCGGCCAGCTCGACGATGGCCGGCGCCGTCGCCCGCGGGGCGCGGCGCGCGATGGTGAACGAATAGATCGTGCCCTTGCCGCTGGCCGTCAGCCAGCCGGTGTCGGCACTTCCGCAGAAGGGACAACGCGGGCGCGGATAGTGGTGCACCGCCTCGCAGGCGTTGCACTTCTTGGTCAGCAGCTGGCCTTCGCGGGCGGCTTCCCAGTACGGCTGATCCTCGGGGAACTGAATCGGGGCGGGGGGAAGGCTGTTTCGGCTCGACATGTTCGATTCACTCCGCTTGAAGAATCACGGTGGCAGACGCGTGGTGGCCGGTCAGCATGCCGCCCGTGGCGTGCGCCAGCACCGTGTGGGCGTCCTTGACCTGGACGGCCGGGTGCGCTTCGCCACGGCACTGCCGCACGGCCTCGAGGATCTTGGTCATGCCGCCCTTGTTGCCGGGGTGGTTGTTGCACAGGCCGCCGCCGTCGGTGTTGAACGGCAGCTTGCCGACGCCGGAGATCAGATTGCCGTCGGCCACGAAGCGGCCGCCCTGGCCGCGCGGGCAGAAGCCCAGGTCCTCGAGCTGCACGATCACCGTGATGGTGAAGCTGTCGTACAGCGAGGCGTAGCGAATGTCCTGGTGGGTGACGCCCGCCTCCTCGAACGCGGCGCGGCCGGACTTCACGCCGGCGGAATAGGTCAGGTCGATGCGTCCGCCGTTGGCATGCTTGACGGCCTCGCCCGCGCCCAGCACCTTGACCAGCGGGCGCTTGAGCTGCCGGGCGATTTCCGGCCGGGTGACGACGATCGCGCCGCCGCCGTCGGTGACCACGCAGCAGTCCAGGCGGTGCAGCGGGTCGGCCACCATCGGCGAGGCCAGCACGTCCTCGACGCTGACCACATCGCGGCGGAACGCATTCGGGTTGTGCTGCGCATGATGCGAGGCGGCGACCTTCACCCAGGCCAGCTGCTCGGGGGTCGTGCCGTACTCGTGCATGTGCCGCTTGGCCACCATCGCATAGGCGAACATGGGCATGGCCGGCACGCCTGCGGTGTAGGGCAGGTTGGGCATGGTGCTGCGGTCCATGCCCGCCAGGCTCGCGCCGGCCGCGGCCGCGAGCGGCCGGTCGGCCAGCGTGATCAGCGCGACGTCGCACTGGCCTGCGGCGATCGCCTGAGCGGCATGCCGCAGGTGGATGACGTAGGAGGAACCGCCGGTTTCCGTGCTGTCGATGTGGCGCAGCTTGTTGAGGCCGAGGTACTCGGCCATGGTGAGGCCGCCCAGGCCAGGCGCCTCGGCGCCGCAGAAGAAACCGTCGACGTCGTCCAGGGTCAGACCCGCATCCGCGAGCGCGCCGTGCGCGACATCCGCGTGCAGTTGAGCGGTGGAAACGCCGTCGGCACGCCGCAGGGGGTGCTCGTAGATGCCGGCGATGAACGCCTTGCCTTTGATGGTCATGAAAGCCTTCCGATCTGTGGGGACGCAACGGCCCTGGCGGTCTCACCGCAGCGGGCGACGGGGCGGGCGCGGGTGGCCGGCGGCGATCATATAAGGTAGCCTTACGTTAGGATCTCCGGGAAAACCATCGGCTTCGAACGACCGAACACAAAGTAAGGTTGCCTTATAGATGGGTTCGCCGTGGCAGCGGCGCCCGCTGCGACCCAAGGAGATTGCATGTCAGCCGGCCAGGTCCCGTTCCTGAGCATTCCGTTCCTCGAGCGGAGCGTCGACATCGAGCGCCGCCCGGATGGCGTGCTCATCCTGCGCAACAAGGTGCCGCTGAAGGACCTCGGCCCCACGGTGCCGGTCCTGCTGCGCCGTGCCGCGCAGGCGCGCCCCGGCCACACCTGGCTGGCCCAGCGCGAGCGCACGGGCGGCGACTGGCGCCGCATCAGCTATGGCGCCGCGCGCGAAGCGGTGGATGCGCTCACGCAGGCGCTGCTCGACCTCGACGCCTGCGGGCGGCCGGTGATGGTGCTCTCGGGCAACTCGATCGAGCACGCCGTCATGGAGCTCGCCGCCATGCAGGCGCGCATGCCGTATGCGCCCATCACGCCGGCCTACTCGCTGCTCAGCACCGACCACGTCAAGCTGAAGTCCATCGCGAAGCTGCTCGACCCGGCCGTGGTGTTCGTCTCGAGCGCGCGCCAGTTCGAGGCTGCGTTGCGTGCGCTCGACCTGCGCCGCGCCAAGGTCATCCATGTGGAGGAGCCGGTCGAGGGCATCGCTTCGCTCGATTGGGCGACGCTCCTCAAGACCCCCGCGCGTGCGGCGGTGGAGGAGTCGCTTGCCCAGGTGGGCCACGAGACGGTCGCCAAGTACCTCTTCACCTCGGGCTCGACCGGCACGCCCAAGGGCGTGACCGTCACCCACGGGATGATGTGCGCCTCGATGGCGATGAACTCGCAGATGATCGAGACCAACGCCGACACGCCCGACCGCGTCGCGCTCGAATGGCTGCCGTGGAGCCATGTGGCCGGCGGCAGCGCCATCTTCAATGGCGTGCTCGAAGCGGCCGGCACGATCTACATCGACGACGGCCGCCCGGCGCCCGGTGCCTTCGAGCTCACGCTGCGCAACCTGCGCGAGGTGTCGCCGGTGTCGTTCAGCAGCATGCCGATCGGGTATGCCATGCTGCTCGAAGCGCTCGAGCGCGACGACGAACTCGGGCGCAGCTTCTTCCGCAACCTGCGCCGCCTGACCTCCTCCGGCGCGCGGCTGCCCGATGCCATCTACTCCGGGCTGCAGGCGCAGGCGGTCAAGCACAAGGGCTGTCGCATTCCGTTCGGCTCGGCCTACGGCTCGACCGAGACCTCGGCCGCGGTGACCTGTGTCTACTGGCCGACGGAGCGCTCGGGCCTCATCGGCCTGCCGCATCCCGGCGTCGAACTGAAGCTCGTGCCGATCGACGGGGCGCGCTACGAGGTGCGCGTGCGCAGCGCCGCGGTCACCCCGGGCTATCTCGGTCAGCCCGAGCTCACCGCCAAGGCGTTCGACGAGGAGGGCTTCTTCCTCATGGGCGACGCCGCGACCTTCGTCGACCCGGAGCAGCCCCTGGAGGGCCTCGCATTCGGCGGCCGCGTCGCGGAGGAGTTCAAGCTGCAGTCGGGCGTGTTCGTGCGCGTCGGCTCGCTGCGTGTGGAATGCATCAACGCGCTGGCGCCGCTGGTGTCCGACGTGGTCGTGACCGGCGCCGACCGCACCGAGATCGGGCTGCTGGTGTGGATCAACGCCAATGCCTGCCGTGAACTCGTCGGTCGCGCCGACGCATCGCTCGAAGAACTCAATGCCTCGCCCCAGGTGCGCGAGGCCATACGCGACGGGCTGCGCCGGCACAACAGCCGTGCCACGGGCAGCAGCAACCGGATCGCGCGGGCGCTGCTGCTGGACAAGCCGGCGTCGATGGACGCGGGCGAGATCACCGACAAGGGCTACGTCAACCAGCGGCGCGTGCTCGATCTGCGCGCGGCCGAGGTCGATCGCCTGTACGACGCGGCGGGTGACGACGCCGTCATCCACATCCACTGACATTGCGAATCCGTATGACCGACATCACGCCATTGCTGCACATCGAGCAGCGCGGCCCCATCGCTCTCCTGCGACTGAGCCGACCGAGCAAACGCAACGCGATCAACGATGAGCTGATCGAGGGCCTGGGGGTGTTCTTCGAGGAGCCGCCCGACGGCACGGCGGCGGTCGTGCTGCATGGCGAGGGCGAGCATTTCTGCGCCGGCCTCGACCTGATCGAGCTGCTGGCCAAGCGCACCGGCGATTCGGTGAAGAGCACGCGCCGCTCGCGCAAGTGGCACCGCGTCTTCGACCTCATGCAGCACGGCGAGCTGCCCATCGTCAGCGTGCTCAAGGGCGGGGTGATCGGCGGCGGGCTGGAGATCGCGCTCGCCACGCATGTGCGTGTCAGCGAAGCCTCGGCGTTCTTCCAGCTGCCCGAGGGCCAGCGCGGCATCTTCGTGGGCGGGGGCGGCTCGGTGCGCCTGCCGCGTGTCATCGGTGCCGGCCGCGTGACCGAGATGATGCTCACGGGCCGCAGCTACGACGCCGAACAGGGGCTGGCGCTGGGCCTGTCGCACTACCTCGTGCCCGATGGCCAGGGCCTGGACAAGGCGGTCGAGCTGGCGAACCGCATCGCCACCAATGCGCCGGCGTCCAACTACGCAATCATCAACGGCATCTCGCGCATCAGCGAGATGAGCACGGCCGACGGCCTGTTCGCCGAGACCATGGTCGCCGGCATGTCTCGCGGATCGGGCGAAAGCGCCCAGCGCATCAAGGACTTCTTCGAGGGCCGCAAGGCCGATCGATAGCACGGGACGTCGCTCTGCGCCAGGCCTCTCGCGCGTCCCGGCTTTCTCTCCTTCCACGCCAACCAGCCAAGGAACCCACATGCTCAGCCGAGAAGACAACGAACTTCTGACAAAGGTGTCAAACGGCGCCCCGATGGGCGAGATGATGAAACAGCACTGGTGGATTCCCGCCGCGCTGTCCGAGAAGCTGGAGGCCGACGGTGCGCCGCAGCGTGTGCGTCTCTTCGGCGAGAACTACGTGGCCTTCCGTTCGACGGACGGCCGCGTGGGCTTCTTCGACGAAGCCTGCCCGCACCGCGGCGCCTCGATGGCGCTGGCGCGCAACGAGAACAACTCGCTGCGCTGCATCTATCACGGCTGGCGCTTCTCGGTGGACGGGGTCACCCTCGAAGTGCCCACCCAGCCGCACAACGAAGCCGAGTACTGCAAGCACGTGCCGCTCAAGCACTACCCGGCGCGCGAAGAGGCCGGCATCGTCTGGGTGTGGCTGGGCAAGGGCGACACGCCGCCGGCCTTCCCCGACCTGCCGTTCGTCGGTCTGCCCGAGGGCCACACGACGGCGTTCCGCCAGAAGGTGAATGCGAACTGGCTGCAGGGCGTCGAGACCACCATGGATTCGGCGCACCTGGGCGTGCTGCATCAAAGCTACACGACGTCCATGGGTTCCATCGGCCTCACGGCGGTGAACCAGGCGCCGGTCTACCACCTGGTCGCCCAGCAGTACGGCTTCCGCTACGCGGCCGTCCGCGAGCTGCCCGATGGTCGCCAGTACGTGAGAACGAACTCCTTCGTGCTGCCCTGGTATGGCGTCATCGCCGCCGGCGAGCCGAACGTGCCGCGGGGGGCGCTGTTCTTCTCGGTGCCGGTGGACGACGAGAACATCTACTACTGGAACATCACCTACCGGCGCGACGCGCCCATCGTGCGCAGCGCCGCACTGATGCCCACCGATGCCGACAGCTGGCCGCCGCTGCCGCCGGGCGACGCGGACAGCAACTGGGGCCAGAACCGCCAGATCATGAAGCTGGGCCACTTCACCGGCTTTCCGCAGGCACTCGGCACCGAGGACTTCGCCGTCATCACCAGCCAGGGGCCCATCGTCGACCGCACCAAGGAGTTCCTCGGCGCAGGCGACGGCGCCCTGGTGCAGGTGCGGCGCAGCCTGCTGGCCGCGGTGCGCGACCACATGGCCGGCAAGACGCCGCAGGCGGCCCAGCATGCCGACATCGACTACAGCAAGGCCGTTCCCGTGTCCACCCTGGTCGAGCAAGGCGCCACGTGGCGCGATGCGCTCTGACCTGCACGATCAACCTCCGAACCTCGACAGAAGAGGAGACACCCGATGAAGAACCGTTCCGTTCTCGCGACCTTCGCCGCCGGCGTGCTGGCGGCCGTGTCGTGCCTCGCCGGCGCCGCCCATGCGGCCGACAAACCGGTGCAAGGCGGCACGCTGACCGTGGCCGTCCACCTGGCCGAGCCCGGCAGCTTCGACTGCCATGCGACCACCTCGGCCGGCGCCATCTGGCGCCTGTCGCCCCACTACTCGACGCTCGTGAAGATCGACCCCGAGCGCTATCCCGAGGTGAAGGAAGACCTCGCCAAGAGCTGGACCGTCAGCCCGGATGGCTTGACCTACGAGTTCAAGCTCCACTCCGGCATCAAGTTCCATGACGGCAGCGTGCTGACCGCGACGGACGTGAAGGCGAGCTATGACCGCATCCGCAACCCGCCGCCGAACGTCGTGTCCATGCACAAGGCGCTGTTTCGCGACGTGAAGTCCATCGAGGCGCCCGACCCGTCGACCGTGGTCTTCAAGCTGTCGCAGCCGAATGCCGCGATGCTGCAGCTCATCGGCATGCCGTTCACCTGCGTCTACTCGGCCGACATGCTGGCCAAGGACTCCGACTATCCCGAGAAGAAGATCATGGGCACGGGGCCCTTCGAATTCGTTCGCTTCGACGCCGGCAAGCTGTGGGAAGGCGAACGCTTCGACGGCTACTTCAAGGCCGGGCAGCCCTATCTCGACGGCTTCAAGCTGCTGCCCGTGGCGCCTCCGGCCGCCGTCAACGCCATGCTGTCCGGCCAGGTCCACTACCTGATGCAGGGCCTGACCAAGAACGATCAGAACCGGATCAAGCAGGCCCGCGGCGACCGCGTGAACCTGGTGGGCGGCCAGCAGCCGACCGCACTGCAGCTGTGGTTCGTGATGAACACCGAGCGGCCGCCGCTGAACGACGTGCGCGTGCGCCAGGCCTTCCAGCTGGCGCTCGATCACCGTGCCGGTGCCAAGGCCATGGAAGGGTTCTCGGCGCTCAACCGTGTCGGTGGACTGCTGCGGCCCGGGTCGCGCTTCGCACGCAGCGATGCCCAGCTGGCGAGCCTGCCCGGCTATGGCACGGACGTCGAGGCGGCCCGCAAGGAAGCCCGCCGCCTGCTCGCCGAAGCCGGTCATCCGTCGCCGAAGGTGACGCTGTACAACGCGCACATCTTCTCCTTCCTCGGCGTGTTCGTGACCGACCAGCTGCGGCAGATCGGTGTCACCGTCGATCAGCGCGTCGTGCCGTCGCCGCAGCTGTTCGCGCGCCGCGCCTCGGGCGACTTCGACCTGATCCTGGACAACCCGCCCGAGTACCTGGACGACCCGACGGTGCAGTTCGCGTACTTCATGCCGTACAAGAACAACCCGACGAACATGTCCCGCGCCAATGACGAGAAGTTCGTCGAGCTGTACACGGCGCAGGCCCGCGAGCTCGATCCGAAGATCCGTGAGCGACGCGTGCGCGAGCTCGAGGACTACCTGTTCCAGCAGGCCTATGCGCTGCCGCTGTTCTGGCAGGACTGGCGGCGCGCGATCTCGAGCGACGTGGGCGGCCTGAACATGGAGCTGGCGTCGCCCTACCTCAAGATCGACCTGGCCGACATCTGGCTGCGCTCGGGAGGCAAGGGCGCGACCAACTGAGCCATCGCGGCGGCGCGGCAGGGGCAGGGGCCCCGGCGCCTGTCGCAGCGCACGGCCCGGCTCGCCCATCCGGCAGCAGCGTCGCTCTCGGCAGAGCCCGGCGCCGCGGCCGCGCATTCATCACGCTCGACCTGCAGCCGCAGGCGGGCGATTCCCGACACGGCGGCAGCGGCTGCCGCCTCACCGACAACCCTTGGAGTTCACATGTCCTTGATCATCGATTCGCACGCTCACGTGGTGATTCCGCCC
>JBIQKU010000307.1:0-2099 GCA_044506225.1 Rubrivivax sp.
ATCGTGAACGGCAGGACGCCCTTGTCGTTGCCCAAGCTCTTCATCAGGTCAATGCCTTCGAGACCGGCAAGTGCGACCGGAAAGCCCACGCGTACCCGATCGAGAAACTGCACGACGGCCGCCTCGTTGTCGATCACCAGTCCGAGCACCTACCAGCCGTGCGAGGCGAAGTTGCGATGAAAGCGATCAAGCTCGGGCATCTCCTTGACGCAAGGTGCGCACCAGCTGGCCCAGAAGTTGAGAACCAGCGCACTGCCTCGCACCAACGACCTGGCGAACTCGGCGCCGCCTGACTGCGGGAACTGAAGCTGCCAGATGTCCGAGGCCCGGCCCTGCGACGGGCCGTCCGCGCCTGCGATCGGCGCCTGCTTCTTCCACAGTTGCCAAGCCACCCCGGCCGAGGCCGCAGCGGCCGCCTGCCGCCAGCCACACGCGACGCCGCTCGCGATTCCTTGTCATGCGACGTCGCGCTGCCGCAGAAGGCGCAGGCCGTTGAAGACGACGAGCAGGCTCGCGCCCATATCGGCGAACACGGCCATCCACATCGTCGCCTGGCCGGTGAAGGTGAGCGCCAGGAACACCACCTTGATGCCGAGCGCAAGCACGATGTTCTGCGTCAGCACCCGCGCGGTCGTGCGCGACAGGCGGATGAAGCCCGGAATCTTGCGCAGGTCGTCGTCCATCAGCGCGACGTCGGCGGTCTCGATGGCCGTGTCGGTGCCGGCCGCGCCCATCGCGAACCCGATGTCGGCGCGCGCCAGCGCCGGCGAGTCGTTGATGCCGTCGCCGACCATGCCCACGGCACGTCCGCGCATGGCCTCGGCCTCGACGACCTTCAGCTTGTCTTCCGGCAACTGGTCGCCGCGCGCCTCGTCGATGCCCACCTGGCGTGCGATGGCCGACGCAGTGTGGGGGTTGTCGCCTGTCAGCATCAGCGTTCGAACGCCGAGCCGGTGCAAGTCGGCGATGGCCTGCCGGCTTGTTTCCTTCACCGTGTCGGCGACGGCGAACACGGCGAGCACGGCGTGGTCGTCGGCCAAAAGCACAAGCGTCTTGCCCTGCTGCTCGAGGGCACGCACCCGGGACTCGAGCCCGGTAGCGCATTCGCTCAGGTGCTCGGCGACCCAGCGCGGGTTGCACAGGTGGTACGGTGTACCATCGACGCGGCCTTGGATCCCGTAGCCGGGGATCGCGCCGAAGTCTTCCACTTCTCCGAAGATGATGCCGCCACTCTGTGCAGCGCGCGCAATCGCCTGCGAGACCGGATGGTCGGAGCGGCTCGCCAGGCTGGCTCCGATGCGCCGCACGCGATATTCGTCGCCGGCGCGGATCGCGAAGAAGTCGGTCTGCTCGGGTTTACCGTGCGTGATGGTGCCCGTCTTGTCGAGCGCGAGCACCGCCAGCTTTCGGCCGCCCTCGAGATAGACGCCGCCCTTGATCAGGATGCCGCGCCGCGCAGCCGCCGCGAGGCCGCTGACGATCGTCACCGGCGTCGAGATCACCAGCGCACAGGGGCAGGCCACGACGAGCAGCACGAGCGCCCGGTAGATCCAGTCCATCCAGGCGCCGCCGAAGGCCAACGGCGGAATTGCGGCAACGAGCAAGGCCATCGCAAACACCGCGGGCGTGTATACGCGCGCGAACCTGTCGACGAAGCGTTGCGTCGGTGCCCGCCGACCCTGCGCCGACTCCACGGCATGGATGATGCGTGCCAGCGCGGTGTCGCCAGCGCGCGCCGTGACCCTGAACTCGAACGAACCCGATTCGTTCACTGTGCCGGCGAAGACCTTGTCGCCGGAAGCCTTCTCGACCGGCAGGCTCTCGCCGGTAATCGGCGCCTGGTTGACCGCGGACCGGCCGGAAACGATTTCCCCATCGAGCGCAATGCGCTCGCCGGGTTTGATACGCACCAGCAGGCCCGGCTCGACGCTTCTGGCCTGCACCTCCCGCCAGGTGCCGTCGGGTGCCTGGATCGTTGCGCTTTCCGGCGTCAGATCAAGCAGTCCGCGTATCGCGTTGCGTGCGCGATCGAGCGACTTCGCCTCGATCACCTCAGCGAGCGCGAACAGGAACATCACCATGGCCGCCTCGGGCCAGTG
>JBIQKU010000308.1:0-2095 GCA_044506225.1 Rubrivivax sp.
CGATGTGGAAGTTGATCGCGCGCAGCGCCTTCACCACCGCGAAGCGCGCCGCCTTGGCGAGCAGAAAGCCCACGACCAGCACCAGCAGCGCCAGCCCCAGGCGCGGCAGGAACACCCCGAGCTGGACCATGAAGGCCCGCACGGGCTCGAGCAGGACATCGACCTGTTCCATCTGTGTCTCCAATGCGGGCGATCAGGCGTCGCCCACGAGTCCGAGGATTCCCTGCAGGGGAATGCGCACCCAGTCCGGCCGATTCTTCAACTCGTAGCGCAGCTCGTACAGCGCCTTCTCCAGCTCGAACAGGCCCAGCAGCCCGCGCCCGGGGAGCAGCGGGTCGTCGAGCGGCGTGTCGCGCACGCGCTCGCCGTAGCCGCGCAGGAAGGCATCGCGCGATTGCTGCGCCCAGTCGCGCGCGAGCGGCGCGAGCGTGGCCCATTCGTCCGCCGTGGTGGCCACGTCGCGCAGCGCGTCGAGCGCGGCGTACTCGAAGGAGCGCAACATGCCCGCCACGTCGCGCAGCGGCGAGCGCTTGGCGCGCCGCTCCTCGAAGCTGCGTCCGGGTTCGCCCTCGAAATCGGTGATGACGAAATCGTTCCTGGCCAGCAGCACCTGCGCGAGGTGGTAGTCGCCGTGCACGCGGATGCGCAGCCCCTCGCCCGGCGGCACCGCGCGCGCAAACGCCTGGATGCGCTGCTCGATGCGCTCGGGTGCGGCCAGCACCGCGCGCACTTCCTCGGCCGCCCCGGGCGGCAGCTGGCCGCGGTAGTCGGACAGCTCGTGCAGCACCGCGCGCGCGGAGTCGAGCGCGGCGCGCATGTCGGCGGCCACGTCATCGGCCGTCAGCGGCTCGGGGTCGAAGGCCGGACGGCCAGTGCGCTGGCCGAGCGCCAGGTGCAGTTCGGCGCTGCGCCGCCCCAGGGTCTCGATCAGCGCGAGATGGCCGCCGTGCACATCGGCCGGCACCGGCTCGGTGCTGGTGCGGCGCAGCTCGAGGAAACGCACGAGGTGGTCGGTGGCATAGCGCCAGCCGTCACCCTGGTTGGGCACATAGCCCTGCACGATGGCCACCGTCATCAGCGTGCCGTCGTGCGCCACATGCTCGACGACACCGGCCACCGGCACGCAGTGCGGGAACTTCGCCACCTCGGTGAGGAAGCCGCCGACTTCGTACTCCGGGTTGATGCCGCTGCGCAGGCGCCGGTAGCCCTTGAGGAACACCCGGTCGCCCAGCGTCACGATGGTGTTGCTGCTGTGCGCATTCGGCTTGGTGACGCTCATGCCCTCGACGTCGGCATCGACGACCGAGGCGAAGGCCGAGGTGGCGCGAAACTCGAGGTGTCCGCGCTCGGTGGCGAGCCGCGTGCCCTGCGCCATGGCGGTGATCACCGCGCGGGCGAAGCCGTCGTCGCGCCACGCATCGCCCATCACGCCCACGTTCGCCTGTTGGCGCACGCGTGCCACCGTCGATCCGGCGACGGCACGATGGCGCTCCTCGTCCTCGTCTTCCCAGGCCATGGCCAGCGGCACGAAGTAGGCGGCGGTCTCGGGCGGGCCGTCGAGCTCGACGAGCGGCAGCAGCCATTGCGTACGGCCCTGCTCCCACACCACATGGTCGACGATGCGCGCGCGCTTGATGGCGGCGTCCTTGCCCGCATACCAGCGCTGCGTCTCGATGTAGCGCGGCAGGGTGTCGGTCTCGAACTGGTTGCGCGTCTTCACCGCCATGCCGATGCGCCACGGCACCACATGCTCGCGGAACAGGCTGAGCCAGCCGTCGAACAGCACCAGCGTCGGCCGGTCGTCCTGCGGCATGAGCTCGGTGTGCCAGGTGGGCACGTCCACGTCGCTCGCCAGGCGGAACCAGTAGAAGCCGTAGGCCGGCAGCGTCAGCAGGTAGGGCAGGTCGCCGATGGGCGGAAACGCCGTGCGGCCCAGCAGTTCCACCGGCACCCGGCCCTTGAAGTACGACAGGTCGAGTTCCACCGGTTGCGCCGAGCGCCCGAGGTTGAACACGCACAGGATGGCCTCGTCGCCCAGCACCCGCAGGTAGGCGAGGATCTTGCGATTGCCCGGGCGCAGGAACAGCAGCTCGCC
>JBIQKU010000309.1:0-2088 GCA_044506225.1 Rubrivivax sp.
TGACGCAGGCGGCGTTCGCGAAGCGGGAGGGCGTGCGCTACTCGACGTTTGCGCACTGGGTGCAGCAGGCGACAAAGAAGGCCCCGGCCGTGCAGTCACCGCGGGTGAAGTTTGCCGAAGTGACGCTGCCGCCGGCCCTGGCTCCCGCGTTGGAGGTGCGCCTGCCGGACGGCACGTTGCTGCGCGGGGGCAACGTCGCGGAGCTGGCCAAACTGGTGCGCGCCTTGCGGAGCTAAAGCCGATGCTGGCCTTCCCGGGCGGGGTGCGGATCTTCGTGGCGGTGCAGCCGGTGGACATGCGCAAGCAGTTCAACGGGCTGTGGACGGCGGTGCAGGCACAGTTGCAGGAGGACCCGAAGAGCGGGGCGGTGTTCTGCTTCATCAACAAGGACCGCACGCGGCTGAAGCTGCTGTATTGGGACGGCACCGGCGTGTGGGTGCTGGCCAAGCGACTGGAAAAGGGCCGGTTCTCGTGGCCGCAACCCAGCGAGAAGAAGAGCAAACTGGCGCTCGCCCCCGAGGCGCTCGCCCTGCTGGTCGGCGGCATCGAACTCAAGCACGGCTCGCTCAAGCCGTGGTATGAGCGCGACGAAAAATAATCCGCTGGGCGCGGAACTTTTGTCGCACCGCCGGCACTCAGCGCGCACCGATGAGCGTGACCGCGATGCCCCTCGATGAAGTGGCCCTGCTGAAGCAGGAGATCGCGGTGCTGCGCGCGCAGATCGAGTGGCTGAAGAAACAGCTCTTCGGGTCGGGCAAGAGTGAGACGCTCGACCGCGCGCAACTGCTCCTGAAGCTCGGCGAACTGGAGAAGCTGGCGGCCGGCGCGGAGGCGCCGAAGCAGGCGATCACCTACGAGCGTCCGGTGAGCCGGGAGAAGCGTCCGCTGCCGGCGGAGTCCTTCGCGCACCTGCCGGTGCAGGAGACGCTCGTGATTGAGCCCGCGCCGGTGCAGGCCGAGCCCGCGGCCTATGAACGCATCGGCGAGGAGCGCACCTTCGAGGTGGACGTGGTGCCGCCCAAGCTCTTCAAGCGCGAGATCATCCGCCCGAAGTATCGGCGCAAGGCCGACCGGGAGCAGGCCCCGGTGGTCGCTCCCGCGCCGGCACGGCCCGTGGCCGGCGGTTACGCCTCGGCCGGGCTGCTCGCCTGGATCGCCCTCAGCAAATACGTCGATCACGCTCCGCTTTACCGGCTCGAACAGATGTCGGCGCGCTGGGGTGCGACGCTCCCGCGCCAGTCGATGGCCGACTGGATCGGCCTCACCGCCCAGTGGCTGGAGCCGATTTATCGGCAGATGAAGGCCGGGTTGCTGGCCGGCGGCTATGTGCAGGCCGACGAGACGCCGGTGCGCTGCAATGATCCCGACGAAAAACGCGGTGGAACCACGCAAGGCTGGTTGTGGGTCATCAGCCGGCCCGGGGGCGATGTCGTCTTCGACTGGCGTTTGTCCCGCCGGCATGGCGAACTCACGTCCCTGCTCAGCGATTACCGCGGTCTGCTCCAGTCCGACGGCTACGAGGCGTATCCGGCCTTCGCGCGGGAACGCGACGGTGTCGTCTGGCTCGGCTGCTGGGCGCACGCCCGCCGGAAGTTTTTTGAGGCCGCCGCCGAGCGCCCGAAGACGACGCAGCGCATCCTCCAACTCATCGCCCGGCTCTATCGGCTCGAACGCCAGTGGGACGAGCAAGCGGTCGGGGCCCAGCGGGCCGCGCTGCGGCAGGCGCACTTTGCGCGGCCGTTGTATTGGCTGCGCAAGCTCGCCACCGCCTTGCAGGCCCGGGCGCTGCCCAAGTCCGGTCTGGGCCAAGCCTGCGCGTATCTGCTCGGGCACTGGGCGCCGCTGACCGCGCACCTGCGTTACAGCGAAACCCGGCTCGACAACAACCTCGTCGAAAACGCCATCCGGCCTTCCGCCCTCGGCAAGAAGAACTGGCTGTTCATCGGCCACCCCGACGCCGGCCAGCGCTCCGCCATCATCTACTCCCTCGTCGTTTCCTGCCAGCGCCACGGCAAGGACCCGCACGCCTACCTCAAGGACGTGCTCACCCGCCTGCCGGCCATGACCAACCAAAACGACCTCGCCGCT
>JBIQKU010000085.1:0-3514 GCA_044506225.1 Rubrivivax sp.
GTCGGCCGCCGCGCCGCGCCACCAGTCGGCCAGGGCGACCGCGCCGGCCAGTGCGCGGCGTGCCGTGCGGCCCGGCCAGGCGGTGGTGGCCCGCTCGGCGTTGTAGAGCACCAGGCTGTGCGCCGGCACGCGGGCGGCGAGCGGCTCGCGCAAGGGCCCGGCCGGCAGCAGCCAGCCGTTGCCGACGCCGCGTTCGTCGAAGACGATGACCTGCGCATCGCGCGCAAGCCGCAAGTGCTGCAGTCCGTCGTCGCTCAGCAGCAGGTTCACCTCGGGATGGCGGCGCAGCAGCTCTCGCCCGGCCGCGGCGCGGTCGCGGCCCACGGTCACCGGCACGCCGGCGCGCAGGCGAAGCAGCAGCGGCTCGTCGCCGCAGTGTGCGGCCGGCGTGTCGGGCTGCACGTCGAGCACGCTGGCCGACTCGCGGCCGTGGCCGCGCGAGACGATGCCCGGTCGCCAGCCGCGCTCGCGCAGCGCCTGTGCCAGCGCCAGCACCGTCGGCGTCTTGCCCGCGCCCCCGGCCAGGAGATTGCCCACCACCACCACCGGCACCGGCAGGTGCTCGGCGCGCAGCAGACCCAGGCGGTACAGCGCCCGGCGCGCGAGCGCAAGCAAGCCCAGCACGCCCGCCAGCGGCAACAGCACGATGGCGAGCGGCCCGCGCACCAGCCAGGCCTCTTGCAGCGTGCGCGCCAGGCGAGCGGCCTGGCCGGGTGCGGCGGTGCTCACGCGCGGCGCCGGCGTGGGCGCGTCAGCGCGCCTCGCCGCCTGCGTTGCCCTGCGCGGCGAAGGTCAGCCGCGACAGCCCGGCGCGGCGCGCCGCGTCCATGACGTTGATCACCGACTGGTGCGCGGCGGCCGCATCGGCCGAGACGATGACGAAGGACTCGGCGTTGCCTTCGGCCGCGGCACTCAGCTCGGCCGTGAGCAGGCTCACGCTGCGCCCGTCCACCGGCTTGCGGTTGATGACGTAGCGGCCGTCTGCGGCCACCGAGACGATGATTTCCTTCGGCCGGTCCTGCGCCTGCTCGGCGTTGGCGGTCGGCAGGGTGATCTGCAGCTCGGTGAACTTCGAGTAGGTGGTCGACAGCATCAGGAAGATGAGGATCACCAGCAACACGTCGATGAACGGGATCAGGTTGATCTCCGGTTCGTCGCGGGGCGTCTTGCGGAAGTTCATCGGCGAACGTCCTGCGGCGCGGTGCGGGCCACCGTGAAGCGCAGCAGGTGGGGGGTGAGGCGGTGGGCCGCCTGTTCGAGCTCGAGCGTGTAGGCGTCCACCAGGCCGCGGAAGTAGCGGTAGAACATCAGCGCCGGCACCGCGATGATGAGACCGAAGGCGGTGTTGTACAGCGCGATGGAAATGCCGTGCGCGAGCTGCGCCGGGTTGCTCCCGCCCGTGGGCGACTGCGAACCGAAGATCTCGATCATGCCGATCACCGTGCCCAGCAGGCCCAGCAAGGGCGCGGCCGTGGCCACCGTGCCCAGCGAGTTGAGGAAGCGCTCGAGCTGGTGCACAGCGGCCCGCCCGGCGGTCTCGAAGGTCTCGCGCAGCTGCTCGGCGTCGATGCGCGGGTCGGCCACCACATGGCGCAGCCCGCTGGCCAGCACCTCACCCAGCACGGAGTTGTCGGCCAGCTTGTTCACCACGTCGGGTGGCGGCAGGGTGCTGCGGGTGATGCTCATGACTTCGTCGACCAGCTTGGGCGGCGCGACCTTCACGGCGCGCAGGCTGACGAAGCGTTCGATGACGATGGCCAGCGCGACGATGGAGCACAGAATCAGCGGCCAGATCGGCCAACCAGCGGCTTGTATGATCGAAAACAAACGCGTCCCTTCGGTGTTTCGGCGCCATGCCGGGGTCTTTTTGGGCCGGGCGATTATGGCCCCCCGTCCTTCGAGGGTCGACACGCAAGGCGCGCAGTGCTGCCCGCGCCGGCGCCGCCCCATTTCGCTGCCGACAATCCACCGCTGCTGTGGATAACTTTGTGGGCAAACCGTGGTCGCTCGCCGCGAGACCACGTCACAGCAAGGCGCGCATCGGATTGCCCAAACTTTAGGCAGGAAAATATTCTTGAAAATCAATCACTTGCGCAATTGTGAAAGCGCCGTGAAGGGCATATGGGCCGGCCAGCCCAATGCTGGCGCGCTTGTGGAGTTCTGGGCCCGCGCCACGGCTGGCTTTGCGCGTGGTTGAGATCGCTTCCAACCGCATGGTGTGGACGGTCGCGGCCCTGGTGCAGGCTGTGGCCGACGCACTCGCGAGCCGCTTCGCGGTGGTGGCCGTGCGCGGCGAACTCGCCGGCTTTGCACGTGCGGCGAGCGGCCATTGCTACTTCTCGCTCAAGGACGCGGAAGGCGGCGCGCTGATCCGCTGCGCCATGTTCCGCCGCGCAGCAAGTCTGCTGGACTTCACGCCGGCCGACGGCCAGCTGGTCGAGCTGCGCGGGCGCCTGGCGGTGTACGAGGCGCGCGGCGAGCTGCAGCTGGTGGTCGAGTCCATGCAGCGCGCGGGCAGCGGTGCGCTGTTCGAGCAGTTCCTGCGGCTGAAGAAGCGCCTCGAGGCGGAAGGCCTGTTCGACGCGTCGCGCAAGCGCGCGCTGCCGGCGTATCCGGCGACGGTGGGCGTCGTCACCTCGCTCGGTGCCGCCGCCTTGCACGACGTGATGACCGCGCTCGCGCGCCGCGCCTGCCATGTGAAGGTCGTGCTCTATCCGAGCCCGGTGCAGGGCGCCGACGCGCCGGCCGCCCTCGCGCGCGCCATCGGCATCGCCTCGCAGCGTGCCGAGGCCGACGTGCTCATCGTCTGCCGCGGCGGCGGCTCGATGGAAGACCTCTGGGCCTTCAACGACGAGCGGGTGGTGCGGGCGATTGCCGCGTGCAGCCTGCCGGTGGTCAGCGGCGTCGGCCATGAGACCGACGTGACGCTGGCCGATTTCGCCGCCGACCTGCGCGCGCCCACGCCCACCGCCGCGGCCGAACTCGTCTCCCCGGCCACGGCCGACTGCCTGCAGCGGCTGCAGGCGATCGCGGCGCTGATGCAGCGGCGCATGGGCCGCGCGCTGGACAGCGGCGCCCAGCGCCTGGATGCCGCAGCGCTGCGCCTGTCGCGCCCGGCGCAGGCGCTGGGCGTGCAGCGGTTGCGCCTGTCGACGCTCGCGGCGCGCTTGCGCACGGCGGTGGCGATGCAGGCGCCCGAACGCGGGCGCACGCTGGACCGCCTGGGCGAGCGCGCGGCTCGCGCGTTGACGCACACGTTGTCGCGCGAGCAGCACCGCCTCGCGGCGGCCGAGGCGCGGCTGCAGGCGCTGGACCCGGCGCGCGTGCTGCAGCGCGGCTACGCGTGGCTGGCCGACGGCGAGGGCCGCGCCATCGTGTCGGCGCGGCAGCTCGCCATCGGCCAGCGGCTCGATGCGGTGCTGGCCGACGGGCGCGCGCAGGTCGACGTGGTCGGCGTCAAGCGCACGCGACGGCGCAGCCGGACGCCGGCTAGGCCGTGCTCGCGCATCACGCG
>JBIQKU010000085.1:3524-13654 GCA_044506225.1 Rubrivivax sp.
ACTTGCACCCGACGGCGCAGCCGTTGAACTTGCACCCGACGGCGCAGCCGTTGAACTCGCAACCGACCGGCGCAGCCGCCGACGTCACGCCCACTGGGCGTGCGGCCATCGGCGGGCTGCCTACAATCGTCGACGCGCTGATGCCACATCCGTCACGAACTCTCGAGAAAGGTCGACCATGGAACACACCCTGCCGCCGCTGCCCTACGCACATGACGCGCTTGCGCCGCACCTGAGCCGCGAAACACTGGAGTACCACCACGACAAGCACCACAACGCCTATGTCGTGAACCTCAACAACCTGCAAAAGGGCACCGAGTTCGAGAACCTGTCGCTCGAGGAAATCGTCAAGAAGGCCTCCGGCGGGATCTACAACAACGCCGCGCAGGTCTGGAACCACACCTTCTTCTGGAACTGCATGAAGCCGCAAGGCGGCGGCGAGCCGAGCGGCAAGCTGGCCGATGCGATCAATGCCAAGTTCGGCAGCTACGCCGCGTTCAAGGAAGCCTTCACCAAGAGCGCCGTGGGCAACTTCGGCTCGGGCTGGACCTGGCTCGTGAAGAAGCCCGACGGCACGGTGGACATCGTCAACATGGGCGCGGCCGGCACGCCGCTGACCACCGGCGACAAGGCGCTGCTGACCATCGACGTGTGGGAGCACGCCTACTACATCGACTACCGCAACCTGCGCCCGAAGTTCGTCGAGACCTTCCTGAACTCGCTGGTGAACTGGGAGTTCGCGCAGAAGAACTTCGGCTGAGCCAGGCACTTCCGCGCCAATGAGAAGGCCGGTCGGGAGACCGGCCTTTTTTCATGTCCGGTTCGTGCTCAGCGCTCGAAAGGCCCGCCGCCGATGCGGCTGCCCGGCTTGATGCCGCGCTTGGCGAACCAGCCCTGGTTCATCTCGAGCACATAGCGCACCGGCTTGTGCGAGCAGTGCGAGTCCAGCGTCTGCGGCTGCATCTGCGCGATGTTGACCACCGTGCCGTCATCGGCGAGGAAGGCGGTGGACAGCGGCAGCAACGTGTTCTTCATCCAGAAGCACTGCGTGCCCGGCTGCTCGAAGACGAACAGCATGCCCTCGTTGGCGCCCATGTGCTCCCGGAACATCAGCCCGGTTGCACGTTCGTCGGGCGTGCGCGCCACCTCCGCCTGGATCAAGTGCATGCCGGCCTTGAGCTGGATCGCCGGCAGCTTCTGCGGCGCGTTCTGCGCCGCGACGCCCGTGCCCAGGCAGAGCAGGGCGGCGGCAAGGGCGGATTTGATGTACGTCATCTGTGCGGGGAGGTGGGCTGGCTAGATTATCGACGCCGGGAAGCGGCCGCAGGCCACCGTCGGCCGACGCGCCGCGCCCGAGGCCGCCCGACGATGAACCCTTCGCAACTGCTCGCTTCCACCGCCGCATCCGCCGCCGACGCCTCGCTCGCACTGCTGGACGAGCCCGAGGAGCTGGGCGCCTTCACCGAGTGGCAGCGCGACGCGGGTGGCGCCACCGAGGCGGTGTCGCGCCTGCAGTTGTCCGGCATGACCTGCGGCGCCTGCGCCGGCATCATCGAAAGCGCCTTGCTGCACGTGGACGGCGTGCGCGAGGCGCGTGTGAGCATGAGCGGCGCGCGCGCCGAGGTGCGATGGGACCCGGCACGCACGCGGGCTGCCGCGCTGGTAGCTGCCATCGAGGCGGCGGGCTACGGCGCGGCGCCGGATGCGGCCGCGCCGGAACGTGCGCTGCGCGAGCGCGAGGCGCGGCGGTCGCTGTGGCGGCTGTTCGTCGCGGCCTTCTGCATGATGCAGGTGATGATGTACGCCACGCCGGCCTACGTGGCCGCGCCCGGCGACATCGACCCCGAACTGCTGCGCCTGCTGCAATGGGCGAGCTGGCTGCTGAGCCTGCCGGTGCTGCTGTTTTCCTCGCAGGGCTTCTTCGCCGGCGCACTGCGCCAGGTGCGCGCGCGGCGCATCGGCATGGACGTGCCGGTGTCCATCGGCATCGTCGTGACCTTCGTGGTGAGCAGCGGGGCGACCTTCCAGCCCGGCGGCATCTTCGGCACCGAGGTGTATTTCGACTCGATGACGATGTTCGTCTGCTTCCTGCTTGGCGGGCGCTGGCTGGAACTGCGCGCGCGCCATCGGGTGGCCGCATCGCTGGAGAACGCGGTGGCCCGCCTGCCCGAAAGCGTGCTGCGCGTGGCCGCCGACGGCAGCGTGAGCGCGGTGACGCCGCGCCAGCTGCGCCTTGGCGACCGCGTGCGCGTGGCCGCTGGCCAGGCCTTTCCGGCCGATGGTGTGCTTCTGACCGGCCGCACCGAGGCCGACGAGGCGCTGCTCACCGGCGAATCGCAGGCCGTGCCCAAGCAGCCCGGTGACGAGCTGGTGGCCGGCGCGCTGAACCTCGGCGCGCCGGTGGAGATGCGGGTGGACCGCATCGGGCGCGACACGCGCTTTGAGGCCATCGTCGCCCTGATGCGCGGCGCGCTCGCGCAGCGCCCGCCGCTGGTGCAGCTCGTCGACCGCATCGCCGGGCCTTTCCTGTGGGCGGTGCTGCTGCTGGCGGGCGGCGCGGCCGTGGCATGGTCGTTCATCGAGCCGTCGCGCGCGGTGTGGGTGGCGGTGTCGGTGCTCATCGTCACCTGCCCGTGTGCGCTGTCGCTGGGCACGCCGTCGGCGCTGCTCGCGGCCACCGGCGCTCTCGCGCGGCGCGGCGTGCTGCTGCAGCGCCTGGAGGCGCTGGAGGCACTGGCGCGCATCGACTGGCTGTTCGTCGACAAGACCGGCACGCTGACTGACGAGCAGCCGCAGCTCGCGCGCATCGTGCGCCAGCCGGCGGCACCGGCGCTGGACGACGCGGCGCTGCTGGCCGCGGCGGCTTCGCTTGCGGCATCGTCCACGCACCCGCTGTCGCGTGTGCTGGCAGCGGCCGCGCCCCAGGCGCCGGCGGTCTGGCATGAGCTTGAAGAAGTGCCGGGACAGGGCCTGCAGGCGCGCGGCGCGGACGGCCGGCGCTGGCGGCTGGGTGCGGCGGCCTGGGTGGGTGTGCAGGAAGTGGGCGACGGCATGGCCAGCGAGGTCTGGTTCGGCCCGGCCGGGGAACCGTGGGCGAGCTTCGAGTTCGTCGATCGCTTGCGTCCCGATTCGGCGGCTGCGGTGCAGCGGCTGCGCAAGGCCGGTGTGCATGTCGCATTGCTGTCGGGCGACCGGGCGGCGCGGGTGCGGGAGGTGGCGGCCGAGGCCGGCATTGCGGATGCGCGCGGCGGCGTCACGCCGGAGGAGAAGCTCGCCGCGATGAGCGCGGCGCAGGTGGCCGGCCACCGCGTGGCCATGGTGGGCGACGGCATCAACGACGCGCCGGTGCTGGCGCGTGCCGATGTGTCCTTCGCCTTCGGCCATGGCGCGGCCATCGCCAAGGCGCGCGCCGATGCCATCGTGCTCGGCAGCCGCCTGGGCGACGTGGCCGATGCGCGGGAGCTCGCCATCCGCACCATGCGCATCGTGCGCCAGAACCTGGCCTGGGCCGCGGCCTATAACGCGGCCTGCATTCCGATGGCGCTGGTCGGGTGGTTGCCGCCCTGGGCGGCGGGGCTGGGCATGGCACTCAGTTCGCTGCTGGTGGTGCTCAACGCCATGCGGCTGGCGCGGCCGCCGGTGCGGGATTGAACGCCATGGATGTGCTGTTCCTGCTCATCCCGCTGTCGGTGCTGCTGGTGTTCGCGCTCATCGGGCTGTTCGCCTGGTCGCTCTGGCGCGGCCAGTTCGACGATCTCGAGCGCGAAGGCGAGCGCATTCTCGAAACCGGCGAGGCTGGCTTGACGCCGGTCAACCCCGGCAATAACCCTCCTGAGAACAATCCCTAGCAGGATTTCTTCAGGAGAAAAGCATGGCGGTTGCCAATGCGTCGGGCCGCAGCCCCGGCGCCGCACCCCTGGTGTACGACGACACCGCGGTGCGACTGTTCACGCTGGCGGCGGTGTTCTGGGGCGTGGTGGGCATGGCGGTGGGCGTGCTCATCGCCGCGCAGCTCGCCTGGCCGGCGCTCAACTTCGACATCGCCTGGCTCAGCTACGGCCGCTTGCGGCCGCTGCACACCAACGCGGTGATCTTCGCCTTCGGCGTCAACGCGCTGATCGGCACCAGCTACTACGTGGTGCAGCGCACCTCGCAGGTGTCGCTGTTCATGCCGAAGCTCGCGGCCTTCACGTTCTGGGGCTGGCAGGCCGTGCTGGTGGGCGCGGTCATCACGTTGCCGCTCGGCTGGACCAGCGGCAAGGAATACGCCGAACTCGAATGGCCGCTCGATCTGCTGATCACGCTGGTGTGGGTCGCCTATGCGGTGGTGTTCTTCGGCACCATCGGCACGCGGCGCGTGCGCCACATCTACGTGGCCAACTGGTTCTACGGCGCCTTCATCCTCGCCATCGCGCTGCTGCACATCGTCAACAGCGCGGCGCTGCCGGTGAGCCTGGACAAGAGCTACTCGGCCTATGCCGGCGTGCAGGACGCGATGGTGCAGTGGTGGTACGGCCATAACGCCGTCGGCTTTCTACTGACCACCGGCTTCCTCGGGATGATGTACTACTTCATCCCGAAGCAGGCGGAGCGCCCCGTCTACAGCTACCGCCTGTCGATCGTGCACTTCTGGGCGCTGATCTTCACCTACATGTGGGCCGGCCCGCACCACCTGCACTACACCGCTCTGCCCGACTGGGCGCAAAGCGTGGGCATGGTGTTCTCGCTGGTGCTGCTCGCACCCAGCTGGGGCGGGATGATCAACGGGATGATGACGCTGTCGGGCGCCTGGCACAAGCTGCGCGACGACCCGATCCTGAAGTTCCTCATCGTCTCGCTGTCGTTCTACGGCATGTCGACCTTCGAGGGGCCGATGATGTCCATCAAGACGGTGAACGCGCTGTCGCACTACACCGACTGGACGATCGGGCACGTGCACTCCGGCGCGATCGGCTGGGTGGGCCTGATCACCATGGGCTCGCTCTACTACCTGGTGCCGCGCATGTTCGGCCGCACGACGATGTACAGCGTGCGCGCCATCGAGCTGCACTTCTGGATCGCCTGCATCGGCATCGTGCTCTACATCGCCGCGATGTGGATCGCCGGCGTGATGCAGGGCCTGATGTGGCGCGCGGTCAACCCCGACGGCACGCTGGTCTACAGCTTCGTCGAGAGCGTGAAGGCGAGCTACCCGTTCTACGTGATCCGCCTGCTCGGCGGGCTGCTGTACCTCGCGGGCATGGTGATCATGGCCTGGAACGTGGTGAAGACGGCTACCGCCGGGCGCTACGAGCCGGTGCGCATCCCGCAGCCGCTCGCCGCCCACGCCTGAGCAGGAGTACGCAGACATGGCGCAAGCCCAAGACAAGGCTCGCTTCTCGCACGAGAAGATCGAGACCAACAACTTCCTGATGATCGTGCTGATCCTCGTCGTGATCGCCGTGGGCGGCATCGTCGAGATCGTGCCGCTGTTCTTCCAGCACTCGACCACGCAGCCGGCGCCGGGCCTTAAGCCCTACACCGCGCTGCAGGTGGCGGGGCGCGACATCTATGTGCGCGAGGGTTGCTACAACTGCCACTCGCAGATGATCCGCCCGTTCCGCGCCGAGACGCTGCGCTACGGCCACTACTCGACCGCCGGCGAGTTCGTCTACGACCGGCCGTTCCAGTGGGGCAGCAAGCGCACCGGGCCGGACCTGCACCGCGTGGGCGGCAAGTACAGCGACGAATGGCATCGCGTGCACCTCATCAACCCGCGCGACGTGGTGCCCGAGTCCAACATGCCCTCCTACCCGTGGCTGGCCACCGCCACCGTGGACCCGCAGCAACTGCCGGCCAAGATGCGCGCGCTGCGCACGCTGGGCGCGCCCTACACCGACGAGGAAGTGGCGAACTCACCGCAGG
This sequence comes from Rubrivivax sp., assembly GCA_044506225.1. Lineage (GTDB taxonomy): Bacteria > Pseudomonadota > Gammaproteobacteria > Burkholderiales > Burkholderiaceae_C > JAKFDI01. The sequence goes on from JBIQKU010000085.1 coordinate 9,429, forward strand.
AGGTGAAGGGCCGCAGCGAACTCGATGCGCTCATCGCCTACCTGCAGGTGCTGGGCACCACGATCAAATAAGGACAGCGAGATGGACGTGAATGACCTGAGAAGCGTGGTGACGCTCGCCTCGCTGCTTGTGTTCCTGGGCATTGCCGTGTGGGCCTGGTCCCGCAGCAACAAGGGGCGCTTCGACGAAGCCGCGGCCTTGCCCTTCGTCGAGGAAGACAGCGAGCGGAGGCCGTCATGATCGCGGACTTCTTCCACAGCGGCTGGTCGGTCTTCGTGGCCGCGGCCACCATCGCCGGCATGGTGTTCTGCCTGGCGCTCCTCGTGATCGCGGCGCGCCGCAAGGTGGTGATCGGCGCCGACGGCAAGCCCGAGGAGACGACGGGGCACGTCTACGACGGCATCGTCGAGATGAACAACCCGCTGCCGCGCTGGTGGATGGTGCTGTTCGTCGGCACGGTGGTGGCGTCCGGCATCTACCTCGTGCTCTACCCGGGTCTCGGCAGCGCGGAAGGCACGCTGAACTGGTCGAGCGTCAACCAGTACGACGCCGAGCAGGAGCGCGCCCGTGCCGCCATGGCGTCGGTGTACGAGCAATACGCCAGCATGGACGCACCAGCGCTCGCGCGCGACAGCGCCGCCATGGGCATCGGCGAGCGCCTGTTCATCAACAACTGCGCCACCTGCCACGGCTCGGACGCACGCGGCAGCAAGAGCTTTCCCAACCTGACGGACAGCGACTGGCTCTACGGCGGCTCGCACGAGACGATCAAGCAAAGCATCACCGACGGCCGCCAGGGCGTGATGCCGCCGATGGCCGCCGCGGTGGGCACGGCGCAGGACGTGCGCAACGTCGCCCATTACGTGCTGAGCCTCTCGGGCAGCCCGCACAACTCGGTGGCGGCGCAGCTCGGGCGCTCCAAGTTCGGCGCCTGCGCGGCCTGCCACGGCGCGGACGGCAAAGGCAACCAGGCCCTGGGCGCACCCAACCTGACCGACCGCGTCTGGCTGCACGGCTGGGGCGAGGCGGCCATCGTCGCGATCATCAACGACGGCAAGACCAACGTGATGCCGGCGCAGGCCGGGCGGCTGACGCCCGAGCAGATCCACGTGCTGGGCGCCTACGTCTGGAACCTGTCGCAGAGCCAGCTGGTCGCGACGACGAAGTAGTGCGCCGCGCGTGAGGCAGGCGAGGACGAATGAGCAGTAGCAAGACCCCGAAGCGGATCATCCCGATCGCCGCCGCGCCGGGCGCGGGCGTGCAGATGCAGTCGCTCTACGCGAGCGAGGGAAAGATCCATCCGCGCGCGGTCAGCGGCTGGTTCGCGCGCTGGCGCTGGGTGATGGTGTGGGTCACGCAGCTGGTGTTCTACGGACTGCCCTGGCTGCCGTGGAACGGCCGCCAGGCGGTGCTGTTCGACCTCGCGGCGCGGCGCTTCTACATCTTCGACCTGGTGCTGTATCCGCAGGACTTCATCTACCTCGCGGCACTGCTCATCCTGTGCGCCTACGCGCTGTTCTTCTTCACCGCGGTGGCGGGGCGGCTGTGGTGCGGCTATGCCTGCCCGCAGACGGTCTACACCGAGATCTTCATGTGGGTGGAGCACCACACCGAAGGCGACCGCATGGCCCGCATGCGGCTGGACAAGGCGCCGTGGAACTTCGACAAGCTCCGGCGCCGTGGCGGCAAGCATGCGATCTGGATCGCCATCGGCCTGTGGACGGGCTTCAGCTTCGTCGGCTACTTCACGCCGATCCGCGAACTGGGCGCCGGGGTGGCGAGCCTGTCGCTCGGCCCGTGGGAGTGGTTCTGGGTGCTGTTCTACGGCCTCGCCACCTACGGCAATGCCGGCTTTCTGCGCGAGCAGGTGTGCAAGTACATGTGCCCCTACGCGCGTTTCCAGAGCGCGATGTTCGACCGCGACACGCTGATCATCAGCTACGACCCGGGCCGTGGCGAGCCGCGCGGCTCGCGCCCGCGCAGCGCCGATCCCAAGGCGCTGGGCAAGGGCGACTGCATCGACTGCACCTTGTGCGTGCAGGTCTGCCCGACCGGCATCGACATCCGCAAGGGGCTGCAATACGAATGCATCGGCTGCGCTGCGTGCATCGACGTGTGCGACAGCGTCATGGACAAGATGAACTATCCGCGCGGGCTGATCCGCTACGTGACGGAGAACGGGCTCGAGCACAAGTGGTCTGCGCGGCAGATGTGGCGCCGCGTGGCGCGCCCGCGGGTCATCGTGCTGGGTCTGGTGCTGCTGGGGATCGCCACGGCCTTCGTGGTGAGCCTGTCGCTCCGCTCGCCGCTCAAGGTGGACGTGGTGCGCGACCGCGGTGCGCTCGCGCGCATGGTGGAGGACGGGCGCATCGAGAACGTCTACCGGCTGCAGCTCATGAACGCCACCGAATCGCCGATGCAGCTTCAGGTGTCGGTGCAAGGCATCGCCGGCGCGGAGATCAGCTCCGACCCGGGCATCGAGGTCGCGCCCACCGAAGCCCGCTGGATGCCGGTGCGGGTGCAACTGCCGCCCGAGGCGGCGATGAGCCTGGGCGCCGGCGTGCACGAACTGCGCTTTCTCGTGGAACGCGCGCCCGGGTCGGTGGGCGAGCCGTTCACGGTCAGCGAGAAGTCCACTTTCATGGTGCCGCGCTGAACCGGCCCCACGCCTGGAGAACCCCTTCATGAACACGATCAGCACCCCGCCTCCCGCCAGCGCCGAGCCCACCGTCGTCACGCAGCCCTGGTGGAAGTACCCCATCGTCTGGTTGATGCTCGGCGGGCCGGCCGTCGTCGTCGTGGCCAGCGTGGTGACCACCGTGATCGCCATGCACGGCGCCGATCCGGTGATCCGCCCGGCGGTGTCCAGCGCGGACACCGGCTCCAAGAGCGCGCTCATGCCTGCCGCCTCCGCGCGCAACCACGTCGCGACGCCGGCGCGCTGACGCAGTGAACCTGGCACTCGTCGCCGCTGCCGCGGCCCTCGGCCTTGCCGGCACGCCACACTGCGCGGCCATGTGCGGCGCGCCGTGTGCCGCCGCATCGAGCGGCTGCGGACCGGGGCTGCGCGGGGCGGCCGCGTTCCAGACCGGGCGGCTGTTGAGCTACATGGCCGGCGGCGCGATCGCCGCGTCCAGCGTTGCCTCGATGGCTGCACTGGCGCAGGTCGCGCCGATGCTGCGCCCGCTGTGGACCTTGCTGCACCTGGCCGCGTTGGCCATCGGCGTGTGGATGCTGGCCACCGGCGCCATGCCGCGCTGGATGGGCAGCGTCGGCCGCAGCTGGCGGCGTCGACCGGCGACAGTGGTAGCCACCGGCGGCGCGTGGCGGCCGATGCGCAGCCCGCTGCGGCCGGCCGCTGCCGGTGCGCTGTGGGTCGCCTGGCCTTGCGGCCTGCTGCAGTCCGCGTTGCTGGTGGCGGCGCTTGCCGACTCGGCCTGGACGGGTGCCGCGGCGATGGGCGCGTTCGCACTCACGTCCTCGCTCGGCCTGATCGCCGGGCCGGCGCTGTGGCTGCGCTTCTCGCGCGCCGGCCGCGTGGCGGCGGGCGAGGTCAACGCGTGGGCGGCGCGAATCGCCGGGGCCAGCCTGTGCGCCGCGGCGGCTTGGGCGCTCGGGCACGGCTTGTGGGCGCGTGTGTGGGCCTGGTGCATCAGCGGCTGATGTAGCGCGAGCGGCCGGCGCAGCACGCCTGCGCGCTGTGCGCAGAGCGGCCCTGGCGCCGGCTGTCTACGCATGTCGGTCTTAGAATCGGCCAGTTTGTGCCCCCGCGCGCACCCCCCGTTTTCTCGCTCTCTCCACGGAGTTTTGCTTCATGTATCAGCACATCAAGGTTCCCGAAGGCGGCCAAAAAATCACCGTCAACGCCGACTTCTCGCTCCAGGTTCCGGACGAGCCCATCATTCCCTTCATCGAGGGCGATGGCACCGGCATGGACATCACGCCGGTGATGCTGAAGGTGGTCGACGCCGCGGTGGCCAAGTCCTATGGCGGCAAGCGCAAGATCCACTGGATGGAGGTCTACGCGGGTGAGAAGTCGACCAAGGTCTACGGCCCGGACGTCTGGCTGCCGGCCGAGACGCTGGAAGCCGTCAAGGAGTACGTGGTCTCGATCAAGGGCCCGCTCACGACCCCGGTGGGCGGCGGCATCCGCTCGCTGAACGTGGCGCTTCGCCAGGAGCTCGACCTCTACGTCTGCCTGCGCCCCATCCAGTACTTCAAGGGCG
>JBIQKU010000086.1:0-13621 GCA_044506225.1 Rubrivivax sp.
CGCCGCGGTATTCGCGCAGGCCGTGCAGCATGGGCGCGAGCGGGCAGCCGATGGCAGTGGCCAGCGCCAGCGCCGCCAGGGCGTTCGCGGCGTTGTGGCGGCCGCGCACGCGCAGAGCATCGGCCGGCATCAGGCGCTGGATGTGCAGCTCCTCGGGCTCGGCCGCGGCGCCGCGCCTGCCGCGGCGCACGGTCTCGTCCGCTTCCATGGCACGCACCAGCCAGGCCATGCCCTGCTCCACGACCAGGCCGAAGTCGCCCGGCTGCCGCGGCGCATCCAGCCCGAAGCGGCGCACCTCGCGCGCGATCGGGCGGGCGTGGCGGCCCTTTTGCGGAATCGGCTCGGGCACCAGCTTCTCGACCTCGGGGTCGTTGCGGTTGATCACCATCACCGCGTGCTTGCCGAACACGCGCGCCTTGGCCGCCACATACGCGGCCATGCTGCCGTGCCAGTCGAGGTGGTCCTGGCTGAGGTTGAGCACCGTCGCGGCGTCGGGCTCGAAACCCTTGGCGTCGTCGAGCTGGAAGCTGGAGAGTTCCAGCACCCAGACCTCGGGCAGGTGCTCGAACACCGGTGCGGCGGGCGGCGGCGGGGTGAGTTGCAGCGGCGACTCGTCGTCCTGCGGCGCCACGCCCTCACCCTCGGTCCCTCTCCCAGGGGGAGCGGGAAGCAATGCATCGGCCGCTTCGTCGATGGGCGGATCCACATCGCCGCCCGCCTCAGTGTCCGAGGCCGATCCGGAGACTGCGTCAGCCTGGCCGGCCCCCTCTCCCGCTTGCGGGAGAGGGCCGGGGTGAGGGCTCTCGGCCTCGACAGAAAGATCCTCTTCGACCACCGGCTCCAACGCCAACGCATCCGCCAGCGTCTGCAGCATCGTCGGCCCGACGTTCCCCGCCATCGCCACCCGCCGCCCCGCGCGCTCGATCAGCAGCGCGGCCATGGCGGTCGTCGTGGTCTTGCCGTTGGTCCCGGTGATTGCCACCACCTTGGGCGCATAACCGCGCTCGGCCTTCAGGTCAGCGAGCGCCCGCGCGAACAACTCCAGTTCGCCCTGCACCAGCGCGCCCCGGTCCGCCGCACGCGAGATCGGCCCGGCAATGCGCTCGTCCGTCGGCGCGAGCCCCGGGCTCTTGAGCACCAGTTGCACGCCGTCCAGCATCTCGTCGCGCAGCTCGCCGGTGCACAGCCTCGCATCCGGCACATGCGCGGCCAGCGCCTCGGCCTGCGGCGGCGACTCGCGCGAATCCCACACGCGCACCGTCGCACCACAGCGCGCGCACCAGCGCGCCATCGCGAGCCCCGAGTCGCCGAGGCCCAGCACGAGAACGGTGATGTCCGACAAGTGCTTCATCACCGCAGCTTCAGGCTCGCCAGGCCGATGAGGCACAGCAGCATGGTGATGATCCAGAAGCGGATCACCACCTGGGTTTCGCGCCACCCGGACTTCTCGAAATGGTGGTGCAGCGGCGCCATCTTGAAGATGCGCCGGCCGGTGCCGGTGATGCGCTTGGTGTACTTGAACCAGGCCACCTGCACCATCACCGACAGCGCCTCGGCGACGAAGACGCCGCCCATGATGCCCAGCACGATCTCCTGGCGCGTGATGACGGCAATCGTGCCCAGCGCCCCGCCCAGCGCCAGCGCGCCGACGTCACCCATGAACACCTGAGCCGGATGCGCGTTGAACCACAGGAAGGCCAGGCCGGCGCCCGCCATGGCGGCGCAGAAGATCAGCAGTTCGCCGGCGCCGGGGATGTAGGGGAACAGCAGGTAGCGGCTGAACACCGAGCTGCCGGTGACGTAGGCGAACACGCCCAGCGCCGAGCCCACCATCACCACCGGCATGATGGCCAGGCCGTCCAGCCCGTCGGTGAGGTTGACCGCGTTGCTCGCACCGACGATGACGAAGTAGCTGAGGCCGATGAAGCCGAACACGCCCAGCGGATAGCTGATCGTCTTGATGAAGGGCAGCATCAGGTCGGCCTTGGGCGGCAGCGCGTTGGAAAAACCGCTGGCCACCCAGTCGATGAAGAGCTCGAACACGCCCAGGTAGGAGGTCTCGCTCACGCTGAAGGCGAGGTAGATGGCCGCCACCAGCCCGATGAGCGACTGCCACAGGTACTTCTCGCGCGAGCGCATGCCCTCGGGGTTCTTGTGCACGACCTTGCGGTAGTCGTCCACCCAGCCGATGGCGCCGAAGCCCAGCGTCACCAGCATGACGATCCACACGAAGCGGTTGCTCCAGTCGAACCACAGCAGCGTGGACACGCCGATGCCGATGAGGATGAGCACGCCGCCCATCGTCGGCGTGCCCGCCTTGGCGATGTGCGCCTGCACGCCGTACTCGCGGATGGGCTGGCCGATCTTCATCGCCGTGAGGCGGCGGATCACCCACGGCCCGAAGGCCAGGCCGATGAGCAGCGCGGTGAGCGCGGCCATCACCGCGCGGAAGGTGATGTACTGGAAGACGCGGAAGAAGCCGAAGTCCGGCGACAGCGTCTGCAGCCACTGCGCGAGGCTAAGCAGCATGCGAGCCTCCCGTGGTATCGGCATTGGCGTTGGCGGTGGTGAGCGCGGCCACCACCTGTTCCATCTTCATGAAGCGCGATCCCTTGACCAGCACCGCCCGGCACGGCGGCGCATCGTTGAGTGCCGCGAGCAGCGCCGCCACGTCGACGAAATGGCGCGCGCCGGCAAAGGCGGCGGCGGCGTGCGTGGCGAGCTGGCCCGCGCTCCACAGCGCCTCGATGCCGCGCTCCTTGGCGTAGGCGCCGACCTCGGCATGAAACGCCGGCCCCTGGTCGCCGACCTCGCCCATGTCGCCCAGCACCAGCCAGCGCGGCGCGGGCAGCGTGGCCAGCACGTCGATGGCGGCACGCATGGAATCGGGGTTGGCGTTGTAGCTGTCGTCGATCAGCGTGACCTGGCGGCCGTCGCGCTCGAAGGCCTTGACCTGCGAACGGCCCTTCACCGGCTCGAAAGCTTCCAGCCCCTGCTGCACCGCGTCGAGCGGGCAGCCGGCGGCGAGTGCGCAGGCGGTGGCGGCGAGCGCGTTCTTGACGTTGTGCAGGCCGGCCACGCGCAGCGCAACGGCCACGTCGCCCGCGCGCGTGTGCAGCGCGATCTGCCAGTGCGCGCCCTGCCACTGCGCCGTCGCCGTCACGTCGGCCTCGCCCTCGAGCGCGAAGGTGAGCACAGGGCGCGCGCCGGCCAGCGTGCGCCACAGCGGCGTGAATTCCTCGTCGGCCGGGAACACCGCCGTGCCGTCGGCCGGCAGCGCCTCGATCACGCTGCCGTTCTCGCGCGCCACGGCTTCCACGCTGGCCATGAACTCCTGATGCTCGCGCTGCGCGTTGTTGACGAGGCCGACCGTGGGTGCGGCCCAGCCGGCCAGCAGCGCGATCTCGCCCGGATGGTTCATGCCGAGCTCCACCACGCCGGCGTGGTGCGTGTCGCGCAGGCGCAGCAGGGTGAGTGGCAGGCCGATGTCGTTGTTGAAATTGCCCTGCGTGGCGAACGCCGCCTCGCCGAGCCAGGCACGCAGAATGGCCGCGCTCATCTGCGTCACCGTGGTCTTGCCGTTGCTGCCGGCCACCGCGATCAGCGGCAGCGTGAAGCGCCGTCGCCAGGCGGCGGCCAACTCGCCGAGCGCACGCCGCGTGTCTTCCACCTGCAGCCCCGGCAGGCCGGATGCGGCGAGGCCACGCTCGGCCAGGGCCGCCACCGCGCCGGCGGCCTTCGCCTGCGCGAGGAAGTCATGCGCGTCGAAATGCTCGCCCTTGAGCGCGACGAACAGGTCGCCCGGCTGCAAGCTCCGGGTGTCGCTGTGCACGCGCGCGATGGCCACCGCGCCGTCGCCGACGAGCGTGGACGCCGGCAGCAGCGCGTGCGCCTGGGCGAGGCTCATCATGCGGCGGCCCTCCTCGCGTCGAGCGCGGCACGCGCCTCGGCGACATCGGAAAACGGCAGTTTGGCGCCGGCGATTTCCTGGGTGTCTTCATGCCCCTTGCCGGCGATCAGGATGACGTCGTTCGCCGCGGCGCTGCGTAGCGCATGGCGGATGGCCTCGCGCCGGTCCTCGATGACGATGGCCTCGGCCGGCGCCGGCATGCCCGCGACGATCTGCGACAGGATCGCGCCCGGCGCCTCGTCGCGCGGGTTGTCGCTCGTCACCACCGCGCGGTCGGCCAGGCGCTGCGCGATCGCGCCCATCAGCGGGCGCTTGCTCGCATCGCGGTTGCCGCCGCAGCCGAACACGCACCACAGCAGGCCGCTGCGTGCGGTCGTGAGCGGGCGCAGCGCCTGCAGCGCCTTCTCGAGCGCGTCGGGCGTGTGCGCGTAGTCGACCACCGCCTCGGGCTCGTCGGCCTCGCCCGGCACGCGCTGCATGCGCCCGGGCACCGGCGTGAGGCGGCTGCACACCGCCGCCGCATCGGCCAGCGCCACGCCGGCGGCACGCAGCGCACCGATCACCGCGAGCAGATTGGAGACGTTGTAGTCACCGATCAGCGTGGTACGCACCGGCACGCGCTGCGCACCTTCGATCAGCTCGAAGCGCAGGCCGCCGCGGTCGTAGGCAATGGCGCGGGCGCGCAGCCGCGCCGGGCGCTGCGTGGAATAGGTCCACAGGTCCAGCGGGCCACCGGCGAACTGGTGGGCCACGGCCGCGCCCTGCGCATCGTCCAGGTTGAGCACCGCCGCGCGCAGCCCGGGCCATTCGAACAGCCGCGACTTGGCGAACCAGTAGGCCGTCATGGAGCCGTGGTAGTCGATGTGGTCGCGGCTGAAGTTGGTGTAGAGCGCGATGTCGATCGCCGTGCCTTCCAGCCGGTGTTCGGCCAGACCGATGGACGAGGCCTCGATCGCGCAAGCGGCAAACCCTTCGTCGGCAAAACGCCGGAAGGCCTGCTGCAGCGTGACCGGGTCGGGCGTCGTGAGGCCGGTGGAGCGCACCGTGCCGGCCGATTCACCCAGCGGCGGCTCGCCCACGCCCAGCGTGCCGACCACACCGCAGCGTGCGCCGAGCGCCGTCAACGCCTGCGCCACCCACCAGGCGGTGGAGGTCTTGCCGTTGGTGCCGGTGCTGGCCACCACACGCAGGCGGCGGCTGGGCTCGTCGAGCAAGGCACTCGCCAGCGCGCCGGTCAGCGGCTTGAGCGAAGGCATGGCCGCGATGCGTTCATCGTCGAAGCCGAAGGACTCCACGCCCTCGGCCTCGACCAGGCAGGCGGCGGCACCGGCGGCGAGCGCATCGCCGACATGGCGGCGACCGTCCTGCACATGGCCCGGCCAGGCGATGAAGCCTGCGCCCGGTGTCACGCGCCGGCTGTCGGTGGCGAGCGTGCCGACGCCGCGCGCACGCAGCCAGGCGAGCGCCTCGGGCAGGGTGGCGAGCCGATGCAGCGCCATCAGAAGCTCTCCTCGGCGGCGGGCAGCTCGTTGGTCACGATCTGCGGCATGACGTCGATGTCCGGCGCCACGCCCAGCGTGCGCAGCGTCTGCTGCACCACCTCGCTGAACACCGGCGCGGCCACCTGACCGCCGTAGTACTGGCCGTTGCTCGGCTCGTCGACCATCACCGCGACGATGATGCGCGGCTGGCTGATGGGCGACAGGCCGACGAACCACGAGCGGTATTTCTTGTCCGCGTAGCCCTTGCCTTCCTGCTTGTAGGCGGTGCCCGACTTGCCGCCCACCGAGTAGCCGATGGCCTGCGCCTTCGGGCCCGTGCCGCCGGGGCCGGCGGCCATGCGCAGCATGTCGCGCACGGCCTGCGCCGTCTTCGGCGAGATCACGCGGATGCCCGCCGCCGGCTCGGGGCTCTTCGTGATGGTGGCGGGGATCACCGCGCCATCGTGCGCGAACACGGTGTAGGCGTGCGCCAGCTGGAACAGCGAGGTCGACAGGCCGTAGCCGTAGCTCATCGTCGCCTGCTCGATGGGCCGCCAGCTCTTGTACGGGCGCAGCCGCCCGGTCACGGCGCCGGGGAACTGCAGCTGCGGCTTCTGGCCGAAGCCGACCTGGCTGAACAGCTCCCACATCTCGCGCGGCTGCATCTGCATCGCCATCTTGACGGTGCCGACGTTGCTCGACTTCTGGATCACCTCGGCCACCGTCAGCGCGCCGTGCGGGTGCGAGTCGCTGATCGTGGCGCCGGTGATGGTGATGCGCCCCGGCGCCGTCTGGATCACGGTGTTCGGCTTGACGCGGCCGGTCTCCATCGCCCAGGCGGCGATGAAGGGCTTCATCGTCGAGCCGGGCTCGAAGATGTCGGTGAGCGCGCGGTTGCGCAGCTGCGCGCCGCTCAGGTTGCGGCGGTCGCCGGGGTTGTAGCTCGGGTAGTTGGCCAGCGCCAGCACCTCGCCGCTCTGCGCGTCGAGCACCACCACGCTGCCGGCCTTGGCCTTGTGCTCGACCACCGCATCGCGAATGCGCTGGTAGGCGAAGAACTGCACCTTGGAGTCGATGGACAGCTGGATGTCGCGCCCGTCCACCGGCGCGACGCTGTCGCCGATGTCCTCGACCACGCGGCCGAGCCGGTCCTTGATGACACGCCGCGTGCCTTCGCGCCCGGACAGCGCGTCGTGGAAGGCGAGCTCGATGCCCTCCTGGCCGCGGCCTTCCACGCCAGCAAAGCCCACCACATGCGCGGCCGCCTCGCCCTCGGGATACTTGCGCTTGTATTCACGCACCTGGTGGATGCCCTTGATGCCCAGCGCCAGCACTTCCTTGGCGACCTGGTCGTCCATCTGGCGGCGAAGCCAGACGAAGTTGGGGCTGCGCTCGAGCGTCTGCTCGAGCTGCCTGGGCGTGATCTGCAGCAGGCGCGCGAGGCTTCGGCGCTGGGCGGCATCGGCCTCGAAGTCCTTGGGGATGGCCCACAGCGAGGGCGACGGCACGCTGGTCGCGAGGATCATGCCGTTGCGGTCCAGGATGCGCCCGCGGCTGGCCGGCAGCTCCAGCGTGCGCGCGTAGCGGATGGCGCCCTGCTGCTGGAAGAACTGGCTGTCGACGATCTGCACATAGGCCGCCCGCCCGGCCAGCACGATGAAACCCAGGCCCGTGAGCACAACGAAGAACTTGGAGCGCCACGGCGGCGTGCGCGAGGCCAGCAGGGGGCTGCTCGAATAGTTGAGGCTGCGCACGCTGTTGGCGAGCGCGCGGGCGGTGCGGCCCGAGGGCACGTGCACTGCGCGCTTGCGCCCCTTCTTGCCGCCACCGAGACCGTTCACCCAGTTCACCGCGCGCCCCCTGAGGCCGCCACGGCGGCGGGCCGCGGATCCACCACGTATTGCGTGATCGCCGGCGTCGCACTGCGCATCGCGAGCCGGTCGCGGGCGGTGCGTTCGATGCGCAGCGGCGTGGCCTGGGTCTGGCGTTCGGCCGACAGGCGTTCGTACTCGGTCTCGAGCTTGTGCTGCTCGCTGCGGGCGCGGTCGAGCTCGCCGTACAGCCGCCGCCCGTCGTAGGACACGCGCACCAGGTAGCCGCTGCTCACCAGCAGCAGCATGAACAGCAGCACGGTCACCTTGCTCACGCGAGCGCTCCCGCCGGCACGTCGGTGCGTTCGGCCACACGCATCACGGCGGAGCGCGCGCGCGGGTTGGCCTGCACTTCGTCGGCACCGGGCCTGATGCGGCCGAGCGCGCGCAGGCGCATCGGCTTCTCGGGGGCAAAGGGTGCACGGCGGTCCACCACGGCGCGGCTTTCGCGCGCGATGAACGTCTTGACGATGCGGTCTTCCAGCGAATGGAAGCTGATCACCACCAGCCGGGCGCCCGGAGCAAGCAGGGTGAGCGCGGCCTTCAGTCCCTGTTCGAGTTCCTCAAGCTCGGCGTTGACGAAAATCCGAAGAGCCTGAAATGTGCGCGTCGCAGGGTTCTGGCCCGGCTCTCGGGTCTTGACCGCACCAGCCACGAGTTCGGAAAGCTCGCGCGTGGTTCGAACAGGATTCCCGCTTTCGCGCCGAGCAACAAGCGCCTTTGCAATCTGTAGAGCAAACCGTTCTTCCCCATAGTCCTTGATCACCTCCGCGATATGGCGCTCGTCGGCACGAGCCAGGAACTCGGCGGCGCTTTCGCCCCGGGTGGTGTCCATGCGCATGTCCAGCGGCCCGTCGAAACGGAAGCTGAAACCCCGCGCGGGATCGTCGATCTGCGGGGACGACACGCCAAGGTCGAGCAGCAGCCCGTTCACCTGCGCGATGCCGAGCGAAGCCAGCGTGGCGCTCAATTCGGCGAAGTTGGTGTGGTGAATGGAAAAACGCGGGTCATCGACCCGCGTTTGCCCGGAGCTCGCGGCGGTGACGGCCTGTGGATCCCGGTCCAGCGCCACCAGCCTGCCCTGGGGCGACAGCCGTGAGAGCAGCAACCTCGAATGGCCACCGCGCCCGAAGGTGCCGTCCACGTAGATGCCGTCGGGTGTGGTGACGAGCGCATCCACCGCCTCGTGGAGAAGCACGGTGGAGTGCGAGAAGTCGGCGCTCGTGGCCATGCTCAGAAGCTGAAGTCCTTGAGCGCGTCGGGCATCTCGGACGCCATGACCTGCGCCTCGTGCTCCGCGTAGCGCGCCGCGTCCCACAGCTCGAAGTGGCTGCCCATGCCGAGCAGCATCACGTCGCGGGTCAGCCCGGCGGCGGCGCGCAGTTCGGGGGCGATCAAGACGCGCGACGAGCCGTCGAGCTCCACGTCCATGGCATTGCCGAGGAACACCCGCTTCCAGCCGCTGGCCGACATGGGCAGTGCGGCGACGCGCTCGCGAAAGCCTTCCCAGGCCGGACGCGGAAAGATCATCAGCGAGCCTTCGGGGTGCTTGGTGATCGTGAGCTGGTTCACACCCATCGCGGACAGCACCTCGCGGTGACGCGACGGCATGGCGAGTCGCCCCTTGCCGTCCAGCGTCAGTGCCGCCGGGCCCTGAAACACGATGTTTGCCACGCGCCGCCACCCTCTCCTGCCACGTTTTCCCACAAAAATGCACTTCGCTGCACTGTAGCCGAGGCTGTGGCTCGCGGTCAACGGAATGTGTAAAGAAAATTCAATGGAATCAAGCACTTAGCGGCGCTTTGTCACGGGGCAGCGCGCATTGAAAGTCGTTCAAAACCAATGACTTGCAGGGCCATCTGAAAGCCCTGCATGAGGAGTCGAGGGTTCGCACCAGCCGTATTTGCCCGGGTTGCCCGGGCGGCGTGGCGACTTCCGGCGCGTCAGGCCGGCGCGCGTCGGACGCGGCTCAGCCGGAGGTGGCCGGCGCTTCGGCGTCGCAGCCCGCGAGCATCACGCGGTTGCGGCCGGCGGCCTTGGCGCCGTAGAGCGCCGCATCCGCCGAAGCGATGAATGCCGCCGGCGTTTCGCCAGGCGCGGAGGGCCGCGCGACCACGCCGATGCTCAGCCGCGCGGGGATGGGTTCGCCACGGCTGTCGCAGGCGAGCGCCTGCACCGCCTGGCGCAGGCGCTCGGCCAGATCCAGCGCCGCCGCCCGGCCGGTGGCCGGCAGCACGATGGCGAACTCCTCGCCGCCGTAACGCGCGACCAGATCGCCGGAGCGCGCCGCCGTGGCGCGCAGGGTCTGCGCCACACGCCTCAGGACTTCATCGCCGGCGAGGTGGCCGAAGCGGTCGTTGATCTGCTTGAAGTGGTCGATGTCGGCCAGCAGCAGCGCGAGCGGCTCGCCGGTGCGCGCGGAGCGCTCCAGCTCGCGCGCCAGCACCTCGTCGAAATAGCGCCGGTTGGGCAACTGGGTGAGTGCGTCGGTGATGCTCAGCCGCCCGAGTTCGGCGTTGGCCCGCTCGAGCTCGGCGGTGCGCGCCTGCACCCGCTGCTCCAGGGCCTCGTTCGCCTCGCGCTCGGCCGCCAGCGCATGCGCCTGCGCGACCATCTTCTGCTCGCGTTCGGCATGCAGGCGGCGCGTGAGCTCGAGCGTCTGCTGCTGGGCGCGCGCCCGCGACAGGCGCTCGCGGCGGATGCGGTCGGCCAGCGCCACCGACAGCAGCACGGTCTCGAGCGCGAAGCCGATGTGCTGGCCGGCGTCGGCCAACAGGTTGCCTTCGGTGACACCGCCCACCGACAGCAGCATGGCGGACGTGCCCAGCACCAGCGCCGACCACGCCAGGCCGAAATAGCCCGCCGAGACATTGCCGCGCCACATCAGCCGCAGCGAGCTGTAGACCGCCACCAGGCCGCTGACGAAGCCCACGGCCATCACGGCGGCGAAGAAGTGCTGCGAGGGCCGCAGCGACCACGGCAGCGCCAGCGCCCAGAAGGCGATGAACGCCGTGTTCATGTGCAGCACGTGCGGCAACCCGCAGCGCTTCAGGTCGAGGAACTGGCGGAAGAAGAGCGAGGCAAACAGGAAACACAGGCAGGCCGTCACGCCATAACCGTAGGCGTTCATCCAGGCATTCGCGCCCCACACGTACATCGGCCCGTAGCCGGTCGTGAACAGCTCGTAGGCGATGACGGCCACGAGGTACACCGTGTACCAGGCGTAGCTGCGGTCGCCGGTGAACAGCAGCAGGCTGGCGTTGTAGAGCAGCATCACGCCCAGGATGCCGAACAGCACGCCGGCGAGCACCCCGCGGTCGTAGCGCTCGGCGCTCCAGCCGGTGGCATCCCGGATGGTGATCGGCACGATGGGCGAGCTGATGGGCACCACGCGCAGCAGCACCGTCGCGGCCTGTCCGGTGGGCACCTGCAGCGAAAAGGCGAAGGTGGGCCCACGCGAAATGCTGCCGTCCACGCCGCGTCCCAGCTCGGCGTCGTGCGACGCGAGCCAACGCCCGGCCTGCGGGTCGTACTGGTGAAACGCGACGCTGCGCAGCAGGGGCCAGCCGATATCGAGCACCCATTGCTCGATGGCCGCGTGGTTGGCGACCTCGAAACGTACCCAGATCGGCCGGCTTTCATCCGGTAGGTTGATGCGGCGCCCGGCGTGCGCCTGCCAGCGCCCGGCCAAGGCGGGGGCCATGGCTTGCTCGGGGGTGAGCGCGACGCCGGAGTCCTCCACCAGCAGTTCCACACCCTCGGTCACCGTCACGCCCTGGGCATCGGCCAGCACCACGGCCGGTCGCGCCTGGGCGGCGCCGTGCAGCAGCAGCGCAAGCAGCAGCGCGGCCAGGACGAGGGCGGGCCGGGGCAGGCGACAACGGAGAACGGCGATCGGCATCTGGGCGGGCCGCTGGGGCGGCTCGCCCTCATATCGGCCGCTCAGGGGCCGCCCCCAAGCGGGCGGCTGCGGAAGAGCGCACGCTGCGCCGGTTTTCCGGCGCTATCGCACGAATCGCAGGCGCTCCGTGGCGCCCGCCGCCTCAGTGCGGACGGTGGTTGCGGTGGTCCCAGCTGCGCTTGGCGACATAACCGCCGGCCAGCAGAGCGCCGGCGACCATCAGCATCTTGCTCGCGGGCATCGCCCTGACGGTGTCGATGGCCATCTCGCCGGCATGCGGCGCCATCAGCTCGAGCCGGCGCTTGGTCATCTGGGCGCCGAGTTCCTGCAGGCGATCGCCGAGCAGCTGCTCAGCCGCCGGCAGCAGCGAGGTTTCCTCGTCTGCGACGTGGTGCATCACGTCGCGCATCAGCGCATGGAAGGTGCTGTCGTAGGTCGCTTCGGTGGGCTCGAGCTCGCGCAGCAGACCGATCAGGCGGCGCATCTCGGCATGTTCCGGAATGCTTTTCTCGGTGACCGTGTGCGCGCCGCCGACCGCCTCCATCGCCGGATAGAAGATCTCTTCCTCGAGCTGCGCGTGCACCTCGAGCGCGAGGCACACATGGCGCACCAGCCCCTGCTTGACGCTCGGGGCGAGGTCGGCCCGGTAGCGGTGAAAGGCCATCACGACGTGCGAATGATCGGTGCGGATCATCGTCGTGATGCCCGGCGACAGCTTGCTCAGCATCTTCATGGCGGCGGCTCCTGGTGCGGGTGTCTTTCGGAAGCCGGCAAGCGATGTACCCGTCAGCGCGGCGACACGCCGATCAGCCACTGGTGCAGCCAGAGGTAGAAGACGACGAACAGCGCCAGGCCGGCGACCACCACGATGACGTCGTTGCCTGCACGCGCCGGCGCGCCAGGCACCGGCCGCGGCGCTCGCCGCTTCAGCGAGATGCGGTCGGCCACCGCCCACACCAGAAAGCCGCCGAACAGCAGCACATCGGCCAGCGTGCCGTTGGCCAGCAGGTGGGCGGTGGCCCACAGCTTGGTGGCGAGCAGCAGCGGGTGCCTGGCAGCGCGCTGGATGCGCCCCGGCACATAGGCCGCCAGCACCAGCGGGAACACCGGCAGCAACAACAGCAAGGCGAGGTGCCGCAGGAAGAACGGCGGGTTGTAGAGCACCACCGGCGATTGCCGTGCCATGCCGTAGCCGACGACGATGGCGACGAAGCCGGCCAGCGAGATCAGCGTGTACAGCCCCTTCCATGCCTTCCCGCCCATGCGCGCCTGCTGCGCATCGCGCCAGCCGGGGGCGACGATGGACACCGAATGAACGCCCAGGAAGACCACCAGGCCGATGACGAGCCACACCATGTCCGCACTCCTGTCGAATCGCGGCGATCAGCCGCGGGCGGCGCCGAGTCTGCCTGCGCCGCCCGCGCTTGTCATGGCGACCGCGCGAGCCGCGGCTTGACCCACAGCCAGGAAACGACGCCGACACCCAGCATCAGCAGCGAGGCGAGCGAAAGCGACCGGGTCGAATGCATGACCAGCGGCGCGATCACCCCCGCCACCAGTCCGTTGGCCAGGCTGCCGACGAAGGCCTGGAACGACGAGGCCATGCCCCGACGCTCGGGCACCAGGTCGAGCACCATCAGCGTGACCACCGGCACCATCAGCGCCCAGCCGAACGAAAAGACCGCGATCGGCAGCATCGCCCAGGCGTAATGCGCCTCGAACACGAAGTTCAGCGCCACGTTCAGCAGCGACACCGCGAGCATGATCACGAAGCCGTGGCGGATCTGGTGCTTGGGCTTGATCTTCCCGGCCAGGCGGCCCGACAGCCAGGCGCCGCCCATGATGCCGGCGATGTTCAGCACGAAGAACCAGAAGAAGTGCCCCGGTGCCAGCGCCAGATGCTCGCCGAGGAATACCGGCGCCGACAGCACGTAGAGGAACATCCCGTTGAACGGAATCCCGCTGGCCAGCGCCAGCGCCAGAAAGCGCGGGCTGGCACCGAGCGACCAGTAGCCGCGCATCAGGCTGCGCACATTGAACGGCTGGCGGTGCGTGGCGTGCAGCGTCTCAGGCAGCAGCCGCCAGTTCGCGAGCCACAGCGCCGCGCCGAGCGCGGCCAGGAGCCAGAAGATCGAATGCCAGTCGGTGTGCACGAACAGGAAGCCGCCGATCATCGGCGCCACCGCCGGCGCGATGCCGAAATAGATCGTCACCTGCGACATCACCCGCTGCGCATCGGCCGGCGGGAACATGTCGCGGATCACCGCGCGCGAGACGACGATGCCCGCGCCCGCCGAGATGCCCTGCACCGCGCGGAAGAACACGAGCTGGCCGATGGTCTGCGACAGCGCGCAGCCCACCGACGCGAGCGTGAACACCGCCACGCCCCACAGCACCACCGGGCGCCGCCCGAAGCTGTCGGACAGCGCGCCGTGGAACAGGTTCATCACCGCGAAGC
>JBIQKU010000087.1:0-13306 GCA_044506225.1 Rubrivivax sp.
CGAAGTCGCGCGCGTCCTCGCCGTCGATGGTGACCAGCGGCACGTCGGTCAGGTCGATGCGGTGGCGGCGATCGGCCGGGCGGATCCTGTCGGGCAGCGCCGCCGCCTGCGCCAGCGTCTCGGGCGAGAAGCGGTGCGGCACCTCGTACTTGCGCACGGCGATCTCGATCTCCATGCCGGGGTCGTCGATCTCGCCCAGCACCTCGCTCACGCGGCCCACGGGCTGCGAGTACATCGACGGCGCCTCGGTGAGCTCGACGGCCACCACCTGCCCGGCCACGGCATCGGCGATGCCGTTCTTCGGGATAAGGATGTCCTGGCCGTAGCGCTTGTCCTCGGGCGCGACGAGCCACACGCCGCTCTCGTTGAGCAGCCGGCCGATGATCGGCGCCTTCTTGCGCTCGATGATCTCGAGCACGCGCGCCTCGGGGCGCCCCTTGCGGTCGTGGCGGATGATCCGCGCCTTCACCCGGTCGCGGTGCAGCACCGCGCGCATTTCCTGCGGGGAGAGGTAGAGATCGGGCTGGCGGTCGTCGCGGACGATGAACCCGTGGCCGTCACGGTGGCCTTGCACCGTGCCTTCGACTTCACTCATCAGCTCTGCGCCGATCGAGTTGCTTGTGAATGATGTTTTTTTGATGATATGATCCAAGACTTCCTGAAATGCCCAGGTGGCGGAATTGGTAGACGCACTAGTTTCAGGTACTAGCGGGTAACTCCGTGGAGGTTCGAGTCCTCTCCTGGGCACCAGAGTTGAAATGTGGGGACAAGCAAGGTCGCAGTATGCGGCCTTTTTTGTTGCCCGTTTTGTTGCCCATTTTGGGTCTGCACGGGGTCTGCACGGCATGCCCGGACGCATCGCCCGGGCGGCAGCGGCAGGCGGCGTTCAGATGGCGAATTTCTTCGCCAGCCCTTCGGGACGAAGGATGTCGTAGTCCTCGAACGGCTGGTGGATCCACGGGCTGGTGGGCAGCATCTCGACGTAGTAGTCGGGCGTGTAGCTGGACACGCCCTTGGTCCAGATCACCGCCGAGCGCAGTTCGCTGATCGAGGGCATGCCGCGCAGGCGTTCGACCACGGCGCGCAGCGTCACGCCGGAATCGGCCAGGTCGTCGACGAGCAGCACGCGCCCGGCGATCTCGCCCTTGGGCAGCGTGATGTACTTGGCCATGTCGAGCCGGCCCTGGATGGTGCCGGCCTCGGCGCGGTAGGAGCTCGTCGACATGATCGCCAGCGGC
Organism: Rubrivivax sp.; assembly: GCA_044506225.1. Taxonomy (GTDB): domain Bacteria; phylum Pseudomonadota; class Gammaproteobacteria; order Burkholderiales; family Burkholderiaceae_C; genus JAKFDI01. The sequence continues at coordinate 1,239 of JBIQKU010000087.1, forward strand.
TTGTCGAACACGCGCGAGAGGATGTCGCCGGGGCGCAGGCCGCCGCGCGCGAGGCACAGGATCTGGTCGAAGGCCCAGCCCGAAGCGTGCACCTTGAGCGCCAGACGCTCGGTGAGCATGTGGTACTCGTCCCAGGAGACGTACAGGTGTTTGCCGTCGTCGGTCAGCATCTCGGTGATCCTCGTTCGATTCAGCGCTTGTAGGGGTGGCGCAGCAGGATGGTGTGGTCGCGGTCGGGGCCGGTGGACACCATGTCGATCGGCGCGCCGATGAACTCCTGCACGCGCTCGAGGTAGCGGCGCGCGTTCAGCGGCAGGCCGTCCCATTCGGTCACGCCGGCGGTGGTCTCGTTCCAGCCGGGGAAGGTGTCGTAGATCGGCTTGCAGTCGGCCACGTCGTCCGCATCGAGCGGCAGGATGTCGATGCGCCGCCCGTTCAGCTCGTAGCCGACGCAGACCTTGATCTCCTTCAGGCCATCGAGCACGTCGAGCTTGGTGATGCACAGGCCCGAGGTGCCGTTGATGATGGTCGAGCGCTTGAGCGCGCAGGCGTCGAGCCAGCCGCAGCGGCGCGTGCGCCCGGTCACCACGCCCCGCTCCTGGCCGACGGTGGACAGGTGGTGGCCCACGGTGCCGGGCTGGTCGATCTCCAGCTCCGTCGGGAACGGCCCGCTGCCCACGCGGGTGGTGTAGGCCTTGGTGATGCCGAGGATGTAGTGCAGCTGGTCCGGCCCGACGCCGGCGCCCGCGGCGGCATTGCCGGCCACGCAGTTGCTCGAGGTCACGTACGGGTAGGTGCCGTGGTCGATGTCGAGCAGCGTGCCTTGCGCGCCTTCGAACAGCAGATTGGCGCCGGCACGGTTGGCCTTGTGCAGCGCATAGCCGACGTCGGCGAGCATCGGGCGGATCTGCTCGGCCGCCTGCATGGACGCATCGAAGATCGGCTGGAACTCGAGCGGCTTGGCGCCGAGCTGCCCCGACAGCACGAAGTTGTGCAGATCCAGGAGCTCGCGCAGCCGGCCGGCGAAGCGCTCGGGGTGCTTGAGGTCCTGCATGCGCAATGCGCGGCGCGCCACCTTGTCTTCGTAAGCCGGACCGATGCCCTTGCCGGTGGTGCCGATCTTGCCGGCGCCGCTGCTCTCGCGCAGCAGTTCGCGCGCCTTGTCGAGCTCCACGTGCAAGGGCAGGATCATGGGCGAGGACTCGCTGATGAACAGCCGCGAACGCACCTCCAGCCCGATCGCCTCGAGCCGGGCGATCTCGCTCAGCAGGTGCTGCGGATCGATCACCACGCCGTTGCCGATGTAGCAGTTGACGCCCTCGCGCATGATGCCCGAGGGGATGAGTTGCAGCGCGGTCTTCACGCCCTTGATCACCAGCGTGTGGCCGGCGTTGTGCCCGCCCTGGAAGCGGATCACGCCCTGGGCGTGGTCCGTCAGCCAGTCGACGACCTTGCCTTTGCCCTCGTCACCCCATTGCGTGCCGACGACGACCACGTTGCGGCCGCACTTTGGCTCTGTCTGTTGCATGTTCGACATCCGAAGCTGAAAAAACGGAAGCGGCTTCAGCGCACGAGTGCGCGCACGTGCCAGCGGCCGCCTTCGGCCACCAGTTCGCGGTCGCAATCGAACTCCTGCGCTTCGCCTTCGTGACCGGGCAGCGTGTACACCACGGTCTCGCCCTGTTCGCGCAATTCACGCACGCGGGTGCGCAGTGCGGCGTCCTCGCCCCATGGCGCGCGGATCGCAGCGCCCAGCGCATGCGCCGGCACGAGCGTGGCGAGTTCCTTCAGGTCCAGGCTGAAGCCGACCGCCGGCCGCTTGCGGCCGAAGACCGCGCCGACTTCGTCGTAGCGCCCGCCGCGCACCACGGCGTCGCTCGAGCCGCGCGCGTAGGCAGCAAACCGAACGCCGCTGTAGTAGGTGTAGCCGACCAGGTCTGCGAGATCGAAGCCCAGGCGCACGTCGGGATGGGCCGTCTGGATGTGCCGGGCCAGCCAGGCCAGGTCGTCGAGTGCGGCGTTGATGGGTGCGCATTCGGGAAGCGCGGCACGCGCTGCCTCGAGCACCTCCGCACCGCCGTACAGGCGAAGCAGCGCGGCCAGGCCGTCGCGCGCGGCCGCGCTCAGGTCCTGCGTGAGGTCGGCCAGCGCCGAGGCGTCCTTGGCTGCGAGCGCGGCGACGATCTGCGCCGTGCGCGCGTCGTCCAGGGCACGGTCGGCCAGCAGCCCGTCGACGATGCGCGCGTCACCGAGATCGAGCGTGACCTCGGCCACGCCGAGGCAGGCGAGGCAGTCCAGCGCCAGGTCGATGGTCTCGAGGTCGGCTTCGAGGCCGGCATGGCCGAAGGTTTCGCAGCCGAACTGCAGCGGCTCGCGGGTGGCGTGCAGCCCAGCCGGGCGCGTGTGCAGCACCGGCCCGCAATAGCAAAGGCGCGTCACGCCGCGGCGGTTCAGCAGATGCGCGTCGATGCGCGCGGCTTGTGGCGTCGTGTCGGCACGAAGGCCGAGGGTGCGCCCGCTCAGCTGGTCCACCAGCTTGAAGGTTCTGAGGCCGAGCTCGTGGCCGGTTCCCGACAGCAGCGACTCGATGTGCTCGAGCAGCGGCGGCATCACCAGCTCGAAGCCGTAGCGGCGCGCTGCGTCGAGCAGGCGCCGGCGCAACTCCTCGATGTGACGGGCCTGCGCGGGCAAGACATCGGCGATGTGCTCGGGCAGCAGCCAAGCAGACGACATGCGAAACACCGGGGGATTAAAAAGGGCATTGTACCGGCGCACTCCGGCCCGAAGATCGGGCCGCGCGCCGGCTCAGGGCCGCACGAGCAGCAGCAGGAGCAGGCCGCAGGCCATGCTGGCCAGGCCGACGAAGCGGAGCTGCCCGTCGCTGAGCTGCACCGCCCGCTCGAACATCCGTCGCCACGCGCCGGGGTTCAGAAAGGGCATCAGCCCTTCGATCACCAGCATCAGCGCCAGGGCGCCCAGCAGCAGGTCGGCCGCGCCGAGCACGGCGGCTACCGCCTTCCCGGCGTCGCCGCGTTGGCCGGCGAGCCTTCCAGGGCCCGGAAGAATTCGCTGGACGGATCCATCACCATGATGTCCGACTTGCTGCGGAAACTCGAACGGTAGGCCTCGAGGCTGCGATAGAAGTGCGCGAACTGCGGGTCGCGCCCGAAGGCCTCGGCGTAGATGGCAGCGGCCTGTGCGTCGCCCTCGCCCTTGATCTTCTGCGCGTCGCGATAGGCCTCGGCCACGATCACCTCGCGTTGACGTTCGGCGTCGGCGCGGATCTGCTCCGCCTCGGCCGCGCCGGTGGCGCGCAGCTCGTTGGCCACGCGCTTGCGCTCGGACTCCATGCGGCGGTAGACCGACTCGCTGACGTTGGCAGCGAAGTCCACGCGCTTGGTCCGCACGTCGATGATCTCGATGCCGAAGGACTCGGCTTCGTCGCCCAACCGGTTGCGCACGCCCTGCATCACGCGCTCGCGATCGGTGGCGAGCATTTCCTGCACGGTGCGCTTGGTGATCTCCTCGTTGAAGGCGGCCTGCACGATCGGGCTCAGGCGGCTTTCGACGGTGCGCATGTCCACGCCGTTGTTGCGAATGAACTGGCGCGCGTCGATGATGCGCCACTTCACCATCCAGTCGACGATGAGGCTCTTCTTCTCTGCGGTGAAGATGGCGCGCGTCTCGGGGCTGTCCAGCGTCTGGATGCGGCGGTCGAGGAACACCACGTTCTGCATAGGCGGCGGGAGCTTGAAGTTCAGCCCCGGCTCCATCACCACTTCCTTGATCTCGCCGAGCGCGTAGACCACGGCGAACTGCCGCTGGTCAACCACGAAGAGCGTGGAGAAAAGCACCATCAGCACCACGAGGATGCCGGCGATGTAGGTACCGATGCGATTCATGATTGTTCGTGTACGGGTCGCGTGGTTGTCCAACGGTCAGCGGCTCTCGCGACCACGGCTGCGCTGGTTGTCGCGCGAGCGTGCATCGACGTTGCCGGACGGCGCAGAGCCCGTCTCGACGGGCGGTGCCGCAGCGGGCACCGTGGTCGCGCCCGCCTGCTGCATCAGCTTGTCCAGAGGCAGGTACAGCAGGTTCGAGTTCTCGCGGCTGTCGATCAGCACCTTGCTGACACTCGCGTACACCTGCTCCATCGCATCGAGGTACATGCGGTCGCGAGTCACGGTGGGCGCCTTGCGGTATTCGGCCAGCACCAGGCTGAAGCGTTCCGCATCACCTTGGGCCTGCGACACGACGCGCGCCTTGTAGCCCTGGGATTCTTCACGCAGCCGCGCAGCCGTGCCCTGCGCCTGTGGCACGACGCTGTTGGCGTAGGCCTGGCCTTCGTTCTTCAGGCGCTCGCGGTCGGCACCGGCCTTGACGGCGTCCTCGAACGCAGCTTCGACCTGCTCGGGCGGCAGTACGCTTTGCAGGTTGACGTTGGCGATCTGGATGCCGGCATTCAGTCGGTCGAGCTGCGACTGGATGGACTCGATCAGCCGCAACGCGATCTCGTCGCGCTGCTCGTAGAGCACGGAGTCCATGTTCCGGCCGCCGACGATCTCACGCACCGCGGACTCGGCGGCCAGCGTCACCGCCTCGTCCGGATCGCGGTTCTCGAAGAGGAACTGGCGCGAGTCGGACAGGCGGTACTGGACGGTGAAGCGGATGTCGACGATGTTCTCGTCGCGCGTGAGCATCGACGAATCACGAAGGCCGGTGGCCTGCACCACGGAACTGCGCCCGATCTCCCGGGTGCGCAATTGCGTGAACGCGACCGTCTCGTGCGACTGGAACGGATACGGCAGCCGCCACTGGAAGCCGGCGTTCACCGTCTTGGTGTAGCTGCCGAAAGTCAGCACCACGGCCTGCTGGCCTTCCTGCACGATGAAGAAGCCGCTGCCCAGCCAGATGAGCGCGACCACGCCCGCGATCAGGCCGACGCCGATGCCGGCGCTCTTCATGTCGGGCTGGAAGTCGTTGCCGTCGCCCGGGCCGCCGCCACGCCCACCGCCGCCGCCCTTGCCGCCGAACAGGCCGCTCAGCTTGCGGTTGAAGTCGCGCCAGAGTTCGTCGAGGTCGGGCGGGCCGTCGCCGCGGTTGCCACCATTGCTGAGCAGACGCCCGTCATCTCGGCCCGTGTCGCGCGCCGGCAGGGGCAGCAGCCGGCTGCCCACGCCGCCAAGCAGCGCCCGGGCGGCACGTGCCACGTCTGCGAGGCGAGGAAGAAAGCCGGTCGCTGGACCGTGCGGCGCAACGGAGGAGCTGCTCATGTCTGTCGGGAGGTATGGGTTGTTCGGGGTTGCTGCACAGGGACGGCGGCCAGTTCGTCCGGCGGCGCAAGGTCTTCGAGCGCAGCTCCACCTGGGGCCTGCATCGCGCCGTTCAAGCGCGCATCGAGTGCACCGGTGGCCGCTTCGGTGATGACACGCCGCAGCTCGGCCAGGCCGTCGCCCTCCTGGGCGCTGACGAAGACGCGCGGCACACGCCGGCCACCGTCGAGCTCGAGCACGTCGCCGTCGGCTCGCGGCTGCTGGTCAGGCGCCAGCTTGTCGCGCTTGTTGTAGACCAGCACCTGCTGAACATCGGCGGCGCCGATGTCGCGCAGCACGCGCTGCACCTCGACCATCTGCTCGTCGAGCACCGGGCTGGCGGCATCGACGACGTGCAGCAGCAGGTCGGCGTCGGCGGCTTCCTGCAAGGTCGCCTCGAAGGCCTCGACCAGCTTGTGCGGCAGGTCGCGGATGAAACCCACCGTGTCGGACAGCGACACGCTGCGCTGGGCGTCCTCGAGATAGAACTGGCGCGTCGTGGTGTCCAGGGTGGCGAAGAGCTGGTCGGCGGCGTAGCTGCGCGCCTTGACGAGCGCATTGAAGAGCGTCGACTTGCCGGCGTTCGTGTAGCCCACCAGGGAGACACGGAAGGTCTGGTTGCGGTCGCGCGAGCGACGCTGCGTGGTGCGCTGGCGCTTGACCTTCTCGAGGCGGATCTTCACCGCCTTGATGCGCTCGGCAATCATGCGGCGGTCGAGCTCGATCTGCGCCTCGCCCGGCCCACCGCGCGCACCGATGCCGCCGCGCTGGCGCTCCAGGTGGCTCCAGCGGCGAACCAGCCGGGTGGCGAGGTACTGCAACTGTGCCAACTCGACCTGCAGCTTGCCCTCGTGGCTTTGCGCGCGCGCAGCGAAGATCTCGAGGATGAGCATGGTGCGGTCGGCCACCGCCACGCCGAGATGCCGCTCGAGATTGCGCTGCTGCACCGGCGACAGCGCCTGGTCGAACAGCACCGCCTCGGCGCGATGGCCCTCGACCAGCGCCTTGATCTCGTCGGCCTTGCCCGAGCCGACGAACAGCGCGGGATCGGGTGCCTTGCGGCGTGCGATCACCCGCGCCACCGGCTCGTCACCTGCGGACTCGGCCAGCAGCGCAAGTTCGTCGAGCGTGGGATCGAAGTGAGCGGCACCGCCGACATCGACACCCACGAGCACGGCCCGGGGCGCCGCGGTCGAATCGGTCGAATTCAAAGTGGGTGCGGCACGCGCATCGGACGCGGCGCCGGGGTCAGCTTTGATCGGGGCTCTCGGCGGTGTGGAAATTCACCGCACGACCCGGCACGACGGTCGAGATGGCGTGCTTGTAGACCATCTGCGTCACCGTATTGCGAAGAAGCACCACATACTGATCGAAAGACTCGATGTGGCCCTGCAGCTTGATCCCGTTGACGAGGTAGATCGACACCGGCACATGCTCTTTGCGCAGCAGGTTCAGAAAGGGGTCCTGGAGGAGTTGGCCCTTGTTGCTCACGATATAGCTCCGTGTTCTAAAAGTATTGAGAGCGGCACGTTAACACAGAGGTTCCGTGCGCCTGTGTGAACGGGCATCCGCTCAAGAGCCCTTGTCGTCGAACGGGTTTCGCCCCGATCGGGTCTCGATTCTGAGGGGCGTTCCGACCAGGTCGAAGTGCGCCCGGAACCGCCCTTCGAGGAAACGCTTGTAGGCGTCGGTCACATGTTCGAGCGAATTCCCGTGGATCACGATGACCGGGGGATTGGTCCCGCCCTGGTGCGCATAGCGCAGCTTGGGCCGGAACATGCCGGCCCGCTTGGGCGCCTGGTGTTCCACGGCGTCGTGCAGCAGCCGCGTGAGCACCGGCGTGGGCATCTTGCGGGTGGCGGAGGCATGCGCCTGGCCGATCGCCTTCCACAGCGGACCGAGCCCCTGGCGCTTCATCGCCGAGATGTTCAGAACCGGCGCGAACTTGAGAAACGCCAGGCGCTGCTCGATGGAGCGCTGCAGCAACTGCTTCTGGTAGTCGTCGACGGCGTCCCACTTGTTGACCGCCAGCACCACGGCACGCCCGCTGTCGAGGATGTAGCCGGCGATGTGCGCATCCTGGTCGGACACCCCTTGCGTCGCGTCCAGCAGCAGCACCACCACATGCGCCTCGGCAATGGCCTGCAAGGTCTTCACCACCGAGAACTTCTCGATCGCCTGGAACACCCGCCCCTTGCGGCGCAGGCCGGCGGTGTCGATCAGCTGGAACTTCTGGCCGTGACGCTCGAAGGGCACGCGGATGGCGTCGCGCGTGGTGCCGGGCAGGTCGAAGGCCACCAGCCGTTCTTCACCCAACCAGGTGTTGATGAGCGTGCTCTTGCCGACGTTCGGGCGGCCGGCAACGGCGAGCCGGATGACCGTGCCCTCCTCCGCCGCCTCGTCCTCGGGCGCCTCCTCCTCGAAATGGGCGAGCGCGGTATCGATCAGGCTGCGCACGCCCTGGCCGTGGGCGGCCGAAACGGCGTTCGGCTCGCCCATGCCGAGCTCGTGGAATTCGGCCAGGTGCGGCGAATCCGCCATGCCCTCGGCCTTGTTCACCGCCAGCACCACATGCTTGCCCGAGGTGCGCAGGTAGCGCGCGATGTCGTGGTCCTGGGCCGAGAGGCCGGCGCGCACGTCGACGACGAAGATCACCGCATCCGCTTCCGCCACCGCCTGGCGGGCCTGCTTGGCCATCTCCTTGACGATGCCGGTGGAGCTGTCGGGTTCGAAGCCACCGGTGTCGATGACGATGAACTCCCGGTCGCCGGCCCGCCCGTCACCGTAATGTCGGTCGCGGGTGAGGCCGGAGAAGTCGGCCACGATGGCATCGCGACTGCGGGTCAGGCGGTTGAACAGCGTCGACTTGCCGACATTGGGCCGCCCGACGATGGCGATGACAGGCTTCATCCGCGCGCTATTCGAGGCGGAAGGCGAACAGCCCGCCGCCGCGGGTGGCGACCAGCAAGGTGTTGCCCGACAGTGCAGGCGATGTCTCGATCGCGCTGCCGTCGGTGGTCAGTCGCAGGGCGGGCGTGCCGTCCTCGGGCGCCAGGAAGTGCACGAGGCCCTCGGCATCGCCGAACACCACATGCCGGCCGGTGGCGAGCGGTGCGCCCAGCTTGCGGTAGAGCAGCCGGTCGGTCGACCAGGCGACATCGCCGTCGGCCAGCTGCCAGGCGGTGATGCGGTCGGAGGCGTCGGCGCCATAGACACGCCGGTCGTCCGCCGCGACACCATCGGTACCGCCGATCGGATGCGTCCACTGCAGGCGGCCGCGTTCGGCATCGACGCAGCCGACCGCGGCCTGGAAGGAACGGGCGCAGACCAGGTCGCCCACGCGGGCCAGCGGCGCGACCAGATCGGCCAGGCGCTCCACTTCGTTGGTGCCCCGCGGCGATCCCACGGGCTGCTCCCAGCGCACGTTGCCGTTCATCGGGTCGAGCCCGGCCAGACGTGGGCCCTGCCCGACCAGCAAGGTGTCCTTGAAAGCGGCCAGCACGCCGGCCTGCGCGAGCGTGAGCGGGTCGCCGGGGCGGCGCACATCCCACAGGCGCGCGCCGTTGAGCGCGTCGAAGGCATGCACGCTGCGGTCCATGCCCAGCACGAACACACGTTCACCGGCCACCAGCGGCGCCGTGGTCACACGCAGATTGAGCGGCTTGCGCCACAGCACGCGGCCGGCTTCGAGCGTGACCAGCTCGCCGTCGCGGGTGACCACCGCGGCAAAGCGCCCGTCGCTGCCGACACCGGCCGCCAACGGCGCGCCGACGCTGCCGCGCCAGAGCTCGCGCCCGATGTCGGCCTGCACGGCGAGCACCGTGCCGTCGCTGCCGGCCACGGTGAACACGTTCGGGCTGACGGCCACCGACAGCGGGAAGGCGATCGGGTCGATGCGCTGCGTCCATGCCGGCGAGGCACTGGCGGTGGCGACGATCGGTTCCAGGGGCTTCGGTTCCGGACGCTTGCCGGCACTGGAACAAGCCGCCAGGGCGAGGGCGAGCAGGCAACTCGCGAGGACGGATCCGAGCGCAGGCCGCGCCACCGTGCGTCGGCTCATCAGCCTTTCTCCGTCCGCGCCGGCGCCGGCGGCGCGCCGAGCGCTGTGAGCTTGGCTTCGATCAGGCGTCGGTACTGGATGTCGGGCGACATCGTCTCCCAGGCCTTCTGGTAGGCGGCGCGCGCTTCGTCCTTCTTGTCCTGCGCGAGCAGCACGTCGCCGCGGCGGTCGGCCACCAGCGGCTGGAACTCGGGCGCATCGGCGCCGTCGAGCTGGCGCAGCGCCTCGTCGTACTTCTTCTGTTCGAGCAGCACGCCGGCCAGGCGCAGGCGCGCCATGGTCCGGTAGGCGTCCTGCCGCCCGTTCTCGCCCACCCAGCCGAGCGCCTCGGCCGCGGCATCGAGTTCGCCCTTGTCGGCCTGCAGCTTGGCGGCCATCAGCCCGCCCTGCTCCGCGAACACGGTGCGCGGATAACGCTCCTTCAGGTCGCCGAACACACGCGCGGCCCGCTCGGCGTCGCCGGCCGCGGCGGCGCGGTCGAGTTCGTCGAACATGGCCGAGGCCTTGATCGCCTGGTCACGCTGCCACCACTGCCAGCCGTTCCAGGCCGCGAGCGCTCCGAAGCCGAGGATCGCCACCCAGGTGATCAGGTTGCCGTACTTGTTCCAGAAATGCTTGAGCTGGTCGAGCTGTTCTTGTTCTTCGAGATTGAGCTGGGTGGCCATGGCGGCAGGTATCCGGTCGAAAGGCGGGATTATGCGTTGACGAGATCGGCGATCCAGGCGTCGACGGTGGCCAGCGGCAAGCTGCGCTGGGGCACGGCCGCATCGCGCAAATCCTTGAGCGAGACCTCGCCGCGCGCCATCTCGTCGACGCCGAAGATGAGCGCATGTCGGGCCCCGCTCGCGTCCGCGCGCTTGAACTGCGACTTCATGCTGCCGCCGCCCGCGTGCATCAGCACCGACACGCCGGCGGCGCGCAGCGTGTCCAGCGTCTTCATGGTCGGTGCGAGCGGCACGTCGGCCGGCACGATGGCATACACCATGGGCGCGTCCGCCGGCGGCTGGATCTGCGCGGCTTCCAGCAGCAGCAGCAGGCGCTCGATGCCCAGGCCCCAACCGACGGCCGGCGCGGGCTTGCCGCCGAGCTGCTCGATCAACGTGTCGTAGCGCCCGCCGCCGCACACCGTGCCCTGGGCGCCGAGCTTGTCGGTCACCCACTCGAACACGGTGAGGTTGTAATAGTCCATGCCACGCACCAGGCGCGGATTGAGGCGGTATGCGAGGCCGGCGGCGTCGAGCACCTCGCGCACCGCGGCCAGGTGCGCGAGCGAGGCCTCGCCGAGGAAATCGGTCAGCACGGGCGCCGACTCGACGACCGGCTGCATGGCCGGGTTCTTGGTGTCGAGGATGCGCAGCGGGTTGGTGTGCAGCCGGCGGCGGGCATCCTCGTCGAGCACGTCCGCATGGCGCTCGAAGTGCGCGATCAGCGCCTGGCGGTGGGCGCGGCGCTCCTCGGGCTGGCCCAGGCTATTGAGCTCGAGCCGCACGTCGCGACCTTCGACCAGGCCGAGCTCGCGCCACAGCAGGCGGCACATGAGGATCAGCTCGGCGTCGACGTCCGGGCCGGCGAAGCCGAGCGCCTCGGCGCCGACCTGGTGGAACTGCCGGTAGCGCCCCTTCTGCGGCCGCTCGTGGCGGAACATCGGCCCGATGTAGAACAGCCGCTTGCCGCCGTCGCGCAGCATCGAATGCTCGGTCATGGCACGCACCACGCCCGCCGTGTTCTCGGGGCGCAGGCTGAGCTGGTCGCCGTTCATCGCATCGACGAAGGAGTACATCTCCTTCTCGACGATGTCGGTCACTTCGCCGAGGCCGCGCACGAACAGCGCCGTCGGCTCCACGATGGGCGTGCGCACATTGGCGTAGCCGTAGCGCCGCATCAGCGAGCGCACCTTGTCCTCGAACCACTCCCAGCGCGCCGAGTCCGGCGGCAGGATGTCGTTCATGCCCTTGACGGCCTGAAGCGCTGCGGGCTTGGGTTGATCAGCCATGTTCTTGTCTTCGTCCTCGCCGCGGTGGCGCGGCGATGCGTGGGCGGCGTGCGCGCTCAGGCGCTCACGCGGGTCTGCGCGGTGTCGGCGGTGCCGAAGCGCTTCTCGATGTAGTCCTCGACCAGCGCCTGAAAGTCCTGGGCGATGGTGGCGCCGCGCAGCGTCAGGGCCTTCTCACCGTCGATGAACACGGGGGCGGCCGGCGCCTCCCCGGTGCCGGGCAGGCTGATGCCGATGTCGGCATGCTTGCTCTCGCCCGGGCCATTGACGATGCAGCCCATGACGGCCACCTTCATCGCCTCCACGCCCGGATAGCGCGCGCGCCACACCGGCATCTGCGCCCGCAGGTAGTCGTCGATCTGCTTGGCCAGTTCCTGGAAGGTGGTGCTCGTCGTACGCCCGCAGCCCGGGCAGGCGGTCACGCTGGGGTTGAACGCTCGCAGGCCGAGGGCCTGCAGGATCTCGAGCGCCACCACCACTTCCTGGGTGCGCGCCTCGCCGGGCTGGGGCGTGAGCGACACGCGGACGGTGTCGCCGATGCCGTCCTGCAGCAGCAGCGACAGCGCCGCGGTCGACGCCACCGTGCCCTTGGTGCCCATGCCGGCTTCCGTCAGCCCAAGGTGCAGCGCGTAGTCGCACCGTGCGGCCAGCGCCCGGTACACGCTCACCAGGTCCTGCACGCCGGACATCTTGCACGACAGGA
>JBIQKU010000088.1:0-13277 GCA_044506225.1 Rubrivivax sp.
GCGCACGCCGATGTGGCGAAAGCCGTAGTCGAGGTAGAGCGAACGTGCGGGCGCGTTGCCCTCGCGCACCTCTAGCCAGAGCTTGAGCGCATTGGCCTCGTGGCAGAAGCGCACCAGCTCGTCGAGCATGCGCCGCGCATGGCCGCGCCGCTGCATGGGCGGCGCAACCGTGATGTTGAGCAGGTGCATTTCCTCGACGCCGCTCATGGCGATGTAGTAGCCCACCAGCCCGCCCTCGCCGGTGAGCACCCGCGCCAGATAGCCCGCGGCCAGCGAATCGACGAAGTTGCCGCGGCTCCACGGAAACGGATAGGCGCTGCGCTCGACCGCCACGACGGCATCGAGGTCGCCGACCTGCATGGCGCGCATCGACGGCGCCCCGCGCGGCAAGGCGTTCACTGGCTTGCCGCTCCGGTTTCGGCGGCGCGGCGCACCGCCTCGCGCTCGGCCGTGGTCTGCGCCACGTTGTCGCGCAGGTACAGCGGCAGGGCAAGCGCCGCATCCACCGCCTCGCCGCGCGCCCAGGCGGCCTGCGCCAGCGGCAGCAGGGCGGCGGCGCGCGGCAGGGCGTCGGGCAGGCACTGCGCCGCGCCGGTGTCCAGCCGCCCGGAGAAGGCCCGCAGCGCGCTGCCGGCCACGTGCTGCGGCGGCTCGTGCCGCCAGCGTTCGTTCAGCACCTCGGCCTGGGTGAGCATGGGCGCGGCCAGCACCTGCCACTGCCCGTCGCGGCGCTCGTAGTGCGCGGCGTAGATCTCGTCCATGCGGGCGTCCATCGCCACCCACAGCCGCAACGCCGATGCCTCGCCACGAGCGTCCTCGGCCACGCACATCAGCGTGTCCAGCGCCAGCACGGGCCGGCCGGCGCCGAGCGTCAGACACTGCGCCGTCGCACACGCCGTGCGCAGGCCGGTGAAGGCGCCCGGGCCGCCGCCGAAGGCGATGGCGTCCAGATCGGCCAGCCGCAGGCCGGCCTGCGACAGCAGCGAGAGGATGGTGGGGATCAGCGTGGCCGAGGCGCGCGCGCCGCCGGGCCCGTCGTGAAGCCACACCCGGCCCTTCGCACCGAGCGCCACGCTCATGTGTTCGGTCGAGGTGTCGAAGGCGAGCAAGGCCGCAGGTGCGGCAGGAACGGCGGGCATGGCGACGAGTGTAGGCCAGCCGTTTCGTGCTGCATGCGATCATTCGCCGCATGCGCAAAGGGCTTGTCGGCCGACTCCTTCTCGCCGCTGCAGCGGCCTTCGTCCCCCTCGTCGCGGCCCATGCGCAGGCGCTCCCGGCGGGCGTCGCCGCGGCGCTCGACAGGGCACGGATCCCGCATGCCGCCCTGGCCGCCGTGGTGCAGCCGGTGGACGCGGCGCCGCCACGGCTGGCGGCGCAGGCGCACCGCCCGGTGAACCCGGCATCGCTGTTCAAGCTGGTGACGACCAGCGCCGCGCTGGAGCTGCTGGGCCCCGCCTTCACCTGGCGCACCGGCGTGTGGCTGGACGGCACGGTGCAGGACGGCGTGCTCACCGGCAACCTGGTCATCCGCGGCAGCGGCGACCCGACGCTGGTGCACGAACGTGTGTGGCTGCTGCTGCGCCGGGTGATGCAGCTGGGCGTGCGCGAGATCCGCGGCGACATCGTGCTCGACCGCAGCGCCTTCACCGGCCCCTGGCCCGATCCGGCCAGCTTCGACGCCGAGCCGCTGCGGCCCTACAACGTGCAGCCCGACGCGCTGCTGCTCAACTACCACGCGATCACGCTGCGCTTTCGGCCCGACCCGGGCGCCGGCGTTGCGCGAATCGCGGTGGAGCCCAGCCTGGCGGGTGTGGCGCTGGACGCCACCGTGCCCTTGTCGGCCGGCGCCTGCGGCGACTGGCGCGCCGCCTTGCAGGCCGACTTCAGCCATCCGTCGCGCGTGCGTTTTGCGGGCGCCTACCCCGCGGTGTGCGGCGAGCGCGCCTGGCCGATCGCGCCGCCCGACGCCGCGGGCTACAACGCGCGCATGCTCGCCGCCCTGTGGCAGGAGATCGGCGGCCGCCTCGCCGGCACGGTGCGCAACGGCGAAGCGCCCTACGCGCCGCCGAGCTTCGAGTTCGAGTCACCCACCCTCGCCGAGGTGGTGCGCGACATCAACAAGTTCAGCAACAACGTGATGGCGCAGCAGCTCTTCCTGACGCTGGGCCTGACCCAGCGCGGCGAAGGCACGGCGACCGCCGCGCGCGCCGTGCTGCAGCAGTGGCTGGCCGAACGTTTTCCCCGAGCGGCCGGCGGCACCATCATCGACAACGGCTCGGGCCTGTCGCGCGACCAGCGCCTGAGCGTCCAGCTGCTGGCCGAGCTGCTGCGCGCGGTCTGGGCGAGCCCGGTGATGTCCGAGCTGATGAGCTCGCTGCCGGTGAGCGGCGTGGACGGCACGCTGCGCCGCTCGAAGGCGCCCGCCGGGCTCGCGCACCTGAAGACCGGCTCGCTGCGCGACGTGGCCGCCGTCGCCGGTTACGTGCTCGGCGCGAGCGGGCAGCGCCATGTGGTGGTGGCCATCGTCAACCATGAGGATGCCGGCGCGGCGCGGCCGGCACTGGATGCGCTGGTGCAATGGGCCGGCGCGGACCTGCCGCCGGGCGGCAAGACCGGCGAGTAGCGCGCCGAGGCCCGCCTCAGCCGGGGCTCAGAACGGGTTCCGGTCCGTGACCTGCAGGGCCAGCGTGCCCAGCGTCCAGTGGCCTTGCGCGCTCAGGTGCAGGTCGTCTGCCCATAGCCAGCGGTTCGCGCGGCCCACGGCCGCCGGCACGACGGTGTCGGTGGTGCACTCGGTGAGGTTGGCACCGCGCTGCGGTTCCAGGCAGGCGATGCGCGTCACCGGCCAGTCGTAGCCGTAGCTGGCCGCTTCGCCCGCGTCTTCGCTGATCACGCGCACGACGTCGTCGAACTGCACCAGACCGATGCGCGTGCCGTCGTTGTAGATGCCCAGCGCCACCTCGTCGTTGAAGGCCTTGGTCAGGCGCGCCAGCAGCTCGCCGCGCTTGGCGGCGGGCTCGACCGCGTTTTCCGCCGCCGCAAACGGCGTGAACTCGAGGCCCGGCAGGAAGGACAGCATCACCCGGCCACCGGCGTCCGCCAGCCGGTTGACCTGGGCGGCGAGCAGGCGGCCGGCCTCGCGCACCGCGGCAAGTGCCGCCTCCTCGGTACCGCCGCCCTTGACCGCGGCGTACTGCGCCAGCACGTCGTGCACGCCGGCGTAGAGCATCACCAGGTCCTTGCTGCCCAGCGTCTCGGTGGCGAGAAAGGCATCGATCTGCGCCTGGACGGCCGCCACATCCGCGCCCGGCTGCGCCCGCATCTGGCTGGGTGTAGCCGTGCCAGGGGCCAGGCCGATGCTGCATTCGGGGAAGTACACGCTGTTGACCTCGGCCACGTACTGCACCCAGATCGGGTTGTTGTGGCAGTTCACGCTGGCCGAGAAGACCGGGTTCACCGTGTACTTGCGTGCATTGCCGGCCTGCGCCGAGTCGTCGAGCACGCTGCTTTCGTCACCGAAGGCGATCACGCGCGCCGGCCGGAAATCGGAGGAGCGCTCGCCGCCGCCGCAGGCCGCGAGCAGCATGGTCGCCGCCACGGCGGCCAGCGCCTGCGTCATCAGGCGCCGGGCGCCGTCATGGATCAACTTCATCGGGACTCCAGAAAAACGGGTGGGGGTCGATGCGGTGCTCAGCCGGCGGCAGCGCGGCGCAGCCGGTCGGCCACGCCTTCCCATTCGGGGGTGTCCGGCGGCTCCTCGACCCAGATGAGCTGCACGCCTTCATCATCGAAGGCACGCAGCACGGCAAACAGCTCCTGCGCCGCCTGCTCGGCCTGCTCGGGCATGCGGCGATGGTGCACGCCGCGTGCCATCCCCGCCGGACGGCGCGTGGAATATACCGCCAGCTTCAGCGGGGATTCGCCCAGCAGCTCGAGTGCATTCGCCAGCATCGCGGCCGGCATCAACCGCAGCTTGGCGCGTGGTGCGTAGTGGGCCTCGAGCGTGCCGGAGGCGCGCGGCGCGGCCTCGTCGCGCGACTGCAGCGGCTCGCCGGCGGCGGCCTCGAGCCGGGCGCGGGTGAGCACGCCCGGGCGCAGCAGCACCGGGCGCCCGCGCGAGCAGTCGACGATGGCCGATTCGATGCCCACGGCACAGGCGCCGCCGTCCAGCACCGCGAGCGCGTCGCCGAACTCGTCGCGCACATGGCGTGCCTCGGTGGGGCTGATGCGCCCGAAGCGGTTGGCGCTCGGGCCGGCCACGCCGTGCACGCCATGGGCGGCCGCGGCCTGCAGCAGTGCGCGCGCCGCGGGATGCGAGGGTGCGCGCAGGCCGATGGTCGACTGGCCGCCGGCCGCCGCCCCGGCCATGCCGTCGCGGCGCGGCACGATCACGGTGAGTGGCCCGGGCCACAAAGCCTCGGTCAGGCGCGCCGCCACCGGGGGCCAGTCGGCGGCGAAGGCCCGCGCCGCCTGCGCATCGCTCACATGCACGATCAGCGGATGGTCGGCCGGTCGGCCCTTGGCGGCGAAGATGCTGGCGACCGCCGCATCGTCGTCCGCACGTGCGCCGAGGCCATAGACCGTCTCGGTCGGAAACGCGACCAGCTCGCCGGCCGCCAGGCGCCGCGCCGCGGCGTCGACGGCGCCGGGATCCTTGGCATCGAGCAGCACGCGGCAGGGCTCCTCAGAAGGGCGCGATGCCGAGCACTGCGGCCGCTCGCTGCGCCACCTCGCGGGCGGCCGCCGGTGTGGCGGCCGTCACCGTGAGATGACCCATCTTGCGCCCGGGCCGCGCCTCGGCCTTGCCGTACAGGTGCAGGTGCACGCCGGGCAGCGCAAGCACCGCATCCCAGGCCGGCTCGGCCGCGGCCTCGCCCGCGCGGAACCACAGGTCGCCCAGCAGGTTGAGCATCACGCAGGGCGAATGCAGGCGCGGCGCGGCGAGCGGGGCGCCGGTCATGGTGCGCACCTGCAGGTCGAACTGCGACACGTCGCAGGCGTCGATGCTGTAGTGGCCGGAGTTGTGCGGCCGCGGCGCCATCTCGTTGGCGACCACGCGGCCGCCCTGCAGCACGAAGAACTCGACGCACAGCACGCCGACGTAGCCCATCGAGGCGGCGACGTGCTCGGCCGCCTCGACGGCCTGGCGCTGCACCGTGGCCGTCAGGTCGGGCGAGGGCACCTGCGTCACGGCGAGGATGCCCTCGCGGTGCAGGTTCTGCTGCAGCGGGAAGTGCACCACCTGCCCGTCGGCGCCGCGCGCGACGATCACGCTCACCTCGTAGGCGAGCGGCAGCATCTTCTCGAGCACGCAGGGCGCCTGCTTCAGCGCGTCCCACGCGGCGGCCAGCCCGGCGCGGTCGTGCACGCGCGCCTGGCCCTTGCCGTCGTAGCCCAGGCGCGAGGTCTTGAGGATGCCCGGCAGCAGCTCGTCGGCCACGGCCTCGAGCTGCGCGGCCGACTCGATCACCGCATGCGGCGCGCAGGCCACGCCGCAGCGCGCGAAGTGCGCCTTCTCGGCGGCGCGGTCCTGGCAGATCGCCACCGCCGCGGCGCCCGGCGCCACCGGCCGCCGCGCCGCCAGCGTGCGCAGGGCGTCGGCCGGCACGTTCTCGAATTCGGTGGTGACGGCCGCGGCCACCTCCGACAGCGCGGCCAGCCCCTGCGCGTCGAGGTACGCGGCGCGCACGTGGTGGTGCGACACCAGGCCGGCGGGGCTGGCCGCGTCCGGGTCGAGCACCGCGGTGGCATAGCCCATCTGCTGCGCGGCGTGCACGAACATGCGCCCGAGCTGGCCGCCGCCCATCACGCCGAGCGTCGCGCCGGGGGCGATGAAGCCGCTCATTTCAGGTCGGCCGACATGGCCCGCGCCGCGTCCGTCTGCTTCGCGCGGAAGGCCTCGAGCCGCGTGCGCAGCGCCGGCTGCTCGCTGGCCAGCATGGCGACGGCGAACAGCGCCGCGTTGGCGGCGCCGGCCTGGCCGATGGCGAAGGTGGCCACGGGGATGCCCTTGGGCATCTGCACGATGGAATACAGCGAATCGACGCCCTGCAGGTGGCGGCTGGCGACCGGCACGCCGAGCACCGGGACCGTGGTCTTCGAGGCCAGCATGCCGGGCAGGTGGGCCGCGCCGCCGGCGCCGGCGATGATGGCCTTCAGCCCGCGCCCGGCGGCCTCCTCGGCGTAGCGGAACATGTCGTCGGGCATGCGGTGGGCCGAGACCACGCGCGCTTCGTGCGGGATGCCGAACTCGGCGAGAATCGCGGTCGCAGCGGAAAGGGTGTCCCAGTCGCTGCTGGAGCCCATCACCACTCCAACCACCACAGGATCGCGGCTCATCGCGGGTCGCTCCGGGTGCTCGAAAGCCTTGAATTGTAGGCGGCAGGCCTTTACCTGCAGCCCTTCCCCGCCCCGCCTCGGAACGGCAAAGCCATGATCGACATCTCCCTGCAGAACTTCGAATCCGACCTCATCAACGCCTCGATGCAGCAGCCGGTGCTGCTCGACATCTGGGCGCCGTGGTGCGGGCCGTGCAAGGCGCTCGGGCCGGTGCTCGAGAAGCTCGAAGTGGCCTATGCCGGGCGCTTCGTGCTCGCCAAGCTCAATGCCGACGAGCAGCCCGAGATCTCCGGCCAGCTCTCGCAGATGTTCGGTGTGCGCAGCATTCCGTTCTGCGTGATGTTCAAGGACGGCCAGCCGGTGGACGGCTTCGTCGGCGCGCTGCCCGAAGGCGAGATCCGCGCCTTTCTCGACAAGCATGTGCCGAGCGCCGAAGAGGTCGCCGCCGAGGAAGAAGTGCAGGAGGCGGTGGAGCTGCTGGCCGAAGGCGACACCGACAGCGCGATCGAGAAGCTGCAGGAAGCCGTCGCCGTCAACCCGGCCAACGATGCGGCCCGCTACGACTACCTGCGCGCCCTGCTGATGGCCGGACGCGTCGCCGATGCACGCCGCGCCTACGAGCCGGTGGCCAACCAGGTGGTGCCCGATGCGCGGCTCGTCGCCTGCGGCCTGTGGCTGGATGCCTGCGAGAAGGCCCCAACGGCCCGCTCGCCAGAGGAACTCGCCGCGGCCATCGCCGCGAACAAGCGCGACTTCGAGGCGCGGCACGAACTCGCGCAAGTGCATTTCGCGGCGCAGCGCTTCACCGAGGCGATGGACGAGCTGCTCGAGATCATCATGCGCGACAAGAGCTGGAACGACGAGCTCGCGCGCAAGACCTATGTGGCCATCCTCGAGCTGATGGCCAAGCCGGCGCCCGCGCCCAAGGCCGAGGCCGCGCCCAAGGGCACGCTGGAAGTGGCCGGCAAGATCACCACCGCGCCAGCCGATCCGGTGGTTGACCAGTACCGCCGCAAGCTGAGCATGGCGCTGTTCTGAGCGCCTGCGCGCTGTCAGGCGCGCGAGCGCTCGGCGCTACAGGCCGGGCACCTGCCGCAGCGCCTCGTCCAGCAGCGTGACGAGCTGCTGCTGGCGCTCTGCCAGCGCCGCACGCTGCGCCTGTGCGGCCTCATCGTGGCGTGCCGCGCCCTGCGGCTGATCGAGTGCGGCAAAGAGCTGCGAGAGCCGGCCGTGCAAGGCGGCGCGGTCATCGTCGCCTGCGTCCTCGCTCGCAGCTTCTTCGGCCACCTGCGCAAGCGTCAGTGCATCGTCCTTGCGGCCGAGCTGCCACAGGCACCACGCCTTGTCGGCCTGAAGCAGGGGCGACAGCTCTTGGGCACCGGCTTGTGGCCGCAGGGCCTCGAAACCTGCCAGCGCGCCGGCGGCATCGCCTTGCACCAGCAGCAGCCGGGCGTGGATGGCGGCCACACGCGGGCGCAGCGCGCTTCGCCCGAGGTGTGCATCGAAGTTGCGGCTCGCCTCGGCGCCGAGCAGCGCCTCGCGCACCGCGGCTGCGTCCACCAACGCCGGCTCGAACACCGCCGCACGGCACAGCTGGGCGCCGCCGATGCAGGCGCGGTACATCATCAGCGCGGCCAGCGTGGCGTCGTCGCCCTCGGCCAGCGCATGTTCGCGGGCGCGCTGGTACCAGGGCGTGGCGCCTTCAGTCTGCCCCGCCCAGTGATAAGCCTGCGCCGCGACCAGGCTGGCGCGTGCCCGTGCGGCATGGTGATCGGCGGCCGCTTCCTGCAGTGCTTCGGCCACATGCCGCGCCATGGCCGGCGCGTCGCCGTGCGTGAAGTCGGCCTGCGCATGCCAGGCGGCGCTCAGCGCGATCAGCGGGCGCTCGCGCGCCGCCGCGCTCAAGGCATGGGCGCGGCGGATGCGATCGCGCGCCGCGGCCGGCTGCTGCCGCTGCTGCTCGACCATGGCTTCGGCGAGCGCGAGCCACACCGACAGCGCGGGGTGCACCAACTGCGCCTGACGCTCGCGCAAGCCGGCCAGCGCCTCACGCGCTTCGTCGACACGCCCGAGGCGCGCCAGCAGCCCGGCGCGTTCGGCCATGAGACACGTTTGTTCGACCGGTGCGTGCGCTGCGGCGATGGCGGCATCCAAGCGCGCCAGCGCCCGCGACCGCGGCGCGGTCATGTCGTGAGCCGCGCCAGCGCCTCGCGGTACTTCTGCGAGGTGCGCGCGACCACGTCGGCCGGCAGCGTGGGCGCCGGTGCCTGCTTGTTCCACGGTGCGCCGTCCACCCGGGCCTGTTCCAGCCAGTCGCGCACGAACTGCTTGTCGTAGCTCGGCGGGTTGCGGCCTTCTGCCAGTGCCGCCTCGTAGCCTTCCACCGGCCAGAAGCGCGAGGAATCGGGCGTGAGCACCTCGTCCATCAGCGTCAGCGTGCCGTCGGCGTCGAGGCCGAACTCGAACTTGGTGTCGGCGATGATGATGCCCTTGGCCAGGGCCATGGCCGCGGCCGTCTCGTACAGCCGGATCGACACCTCGCGCACCTTCGCCGCGAGTTCGGCGCCGACGATGCCGCACATGCGCTCGAAGCTGATGTTCTCGTCGTGGTCGCCCGCCTCGGCCTTGGTGGCCGGCGTGAAGATGGGCTGCGGCAGCTTCTGCGCGTTGCGCATGCCGCCTGGCAGCGCCACGCCGCACACCGAGCGGCTGTCCTGGTATTCCTTCCAGCCGCTGCCGGCGAGGTAGCCGCGCACCACCGCCTCGACCGGCAGGGGCTTCAGCCGCTTGACGAGCATCGAGCGGCCGCGCACCTGGTCGCGCTCCCCGGGCAGCACCACGCTCGCCGGGTCGTCGCCCGTCAGGTGGTTGGGCACGAGGTGCTGCAGCCGCGCGAACCAGAACAGCGCCATCTGCGTGAGCAGCTCGCCCTTGCCGGGAATGGGCTCGCCCATCACCACGTCGAAGGCGCTCAGGCGGTCGCTCGCGACCATCAGGATGCGGTCGTCGCCGACGGCGTAGTTGTCGCGCACCTTGCCGCGCGCGAGCAGCGGCAACGAGCGGATCGACGAATGCAGCAGCGCTTCGGCCATTTGATTTGTCGTCGCGCCGCTCGTGCGGCGCGTCCCAGCGAAAGAGCGGTGGATTGTAAAACCGGCCGACGCACGGCCCATGAAAAAGGCCGCCCGCAGGCGGCCCGCAGACGGGGGACGGCGGCTCAGACCACCGTCTGCGCCAGTTCGCCGCTCGCGTAGCGCTGCGCCATCTGCGACAGCGGCTGGCCCTTGATCTTCGCGGCCTGGCCTTCGCAGCCGAACTCCAGGTAGCGCTGCCTGCACACCGCCTTGGCGGCCTCGCGGGCGGGCTTGAGCCATTCGCGCGCGTCGAACTTGTCCGGGTTCTCGGCCATGAACTTGCGCACCGCGCCGGTCATCGCCAGGCGGATGTCGGTGTCGATGTTGATCTTGCGCACGCCGTGCTTGATGGCTTCCTGGATCTCCTCCACCGGCACGCCGTAGGTTTCCTTCATGTCGCCGCCGTACTTGCGGATCTCGGCAAGCAGGTCCTGCGGCACGCTGGACGAGCCGTGCATCACCAGGTGCGTGTTGGGAATGCGGCGGTGGATTTCCTTGATGCGGTCGATGGCGAGGATGTCGCCGGTCGGCTTGCGGGTGAACTTGTAGGCGCCGTGGCTGGTGCCGATGGCGATCGCGAGCGCATCGAGCTGGGTGCGCTTGACGAAATCGGCGGCCTGCTCCGGGTCGGTGAGCAGCTGCTCGCGCGTCATCGTCGCGTCGGTGCCGTGGCCGTCTTCCTTGTCGCCGCGCATGGTCTCGAGCGAACCGAGGCAGCCGAGCTCGCCTTCGACCGTCACGCCGAGTTCGTGCGCCATGTCGACGACGCGCTTGGTGACGTCGACGTTGTAGTCGTAGCTCGCGATGGTCTTGCCGTCGGCCTCCAGCGAGCCGTCCATCATCACCGAGCTGAAGCCGAGGTCGATGGCGCCCTTGCACACATCGGGGCTCTGGCCGTGGTCCTGGTGCATGACCAGCGGGATGTGGGGATAGGTCTCGAGCGCCGCGGAAATGAGGTGCTTGATGAAGGCCTCACCGGCGTACTTGCGGGCGCCGGCGCTGGCTTGCAGGATGACGGGCGCACCGACCTCGTCGGCGGCCGCCATCACCGCCTGGACCTGTTCGAGGTTGTTGACGTTGAACGCCGGAATGCCATAACCGTTGTCAGCGGCATGGTCCAGCAACTGGCGCATGGAAACGAGAGGCATGACGACTTTCCTGGAAGTGGGTGAAGCAGTGTCGGCGCCGCAGCGGCCAGGGACGTAACCGCCCCGTAACTGCGCGGAATTCTAGCCAGCGGGCCTATCCGGACCGGCGCGCGCGGACACTGCAGCCGCCCTCGAACACCGCTTGGCGGCGGCGAAATGGCTGGTGATTCGCCCCCTCTTCCCGCAAGCGCGAGCGGCTGCACGGCCCACACTGCGGCGATGGCCCGTGTCGATCTTCATGCGCTGACCCTCAGCATCACCGCTGCCGCGGTGAGCCATCCGCACGACCTGGCGCGCCACCTCGCGGCGCGCCTGGGCGTGAGCCGCAGCACCGCGAACCGGGCGCTGACCCGCCTGGCCGCGCTGCAATGGTTGGTGCGCGAAGGCACGCCGCGCCGCCCGCACTGGCGCCCCGGCCTGCTGCGGCAGGTGGTGCAGCGCTATGCGCTCGCCGGCCTCGAGGAAGACCTGCCCTGGGCGCGCGACTTCGCGCCGTTCTTCGCGTTGGAGGCGCCGGTGCGCCGCCTGGTGCAGCATGCCTTCACCGAACTGCTGAACAACGCCATCGACCACAGCGGCGGTAGCAGCGTCACCGTGTCGCTGCGGCAGACGCCCAGCCATGTGCAGCTGCTCGTCTCCGACGACGGCCGCGGCATCTTCGACAAGCTGCACGAGACCTTCGGCCTGGCGGATCCGACGCTCGCCATGCTGGAGCTCAGCAAGGGCAAGCTCAGCTCCCAGCCCGAGCGCCACACCGGCCGCGGCCTGTTCTTCACGTCCAAGCTGGCCGACGTGTTCGACCTGCACGCCAACCACCACGCCTTCCAGCAGCGTCACTGGGAGCCGCACGCCTGGACGCCGCGCTCGGCGCTGCCGCACCACGGCACCTCGGTGTATGTGGCGATCGCGCTCGACACCCAGCGCACGCTGGCGTCGGTGCACCAGGCCTACAGCCTGGACGGCACGACGCCCGCCTTCGAGCGCACGGTGGTGCCGCTGCGCCTCATCACCCATGCGGACGATGGCCTGGCCTCCCGCGCCCAGGCGCGGCGGGTGGCGGCACGGCTGCAGTCGTTTCGCCGCGCCGAGGTGGATTTCGCGGGCGTGCCGCATGTGGGCCACGGCTTCGCGGATGAACTGTTCCGCGTGCAGGCCACGACGCTGGCCGGCGTCGAACTGGTGCCGCTGAACATGGCGCCGGACGTGGCCGCCACGGTCGGCAGCATTCGCGCCGCGGCCTGAGGCCGCCGCGCTCGCCTGTCAGTCGACGCGCTCGGCGCGGTAGCCCTTCGCCCGCATGCCGGCAAGGATCTGCTCGACATGCGCCGCGCCGCGGGTCTGCACCACCGCCTCGACCTGCACCCGCTCCACCGACAGCGAGGAGAACGCGCGCTGGTGCTGCAGCTGGTCGATGTTCGCGCCGAGTGCGCCGAGCAGCGCCGTCACCTCCGACAGCGCGCCGGGCACGTCGCGCACATCGAAGCGCAGCCGCGCGAGCCGGCCGGACTTGACCATGCCGCGCTCGATGATGTCGGCCAGCGTCAGCGGCTCGATGTTGCCGCCGCACAGCACGAGGCCGACACGCCGCCCGGCAAAGCGCTCGCGATGGCGCAGCAGCGCGGCCAGCCCCACCGCACCCGCGCCTTCGACCACCGTCTTCTCGATCTCGAGCAGCATGAGGATGGCCTGCTCGATCTCGTCCTCCGCCACCAGCAGCACCTCGCTCGCGTGCTGCGTGATCAGCGGCAGGGTGAGCGCGCCGGGCGACTTCACGCCGATGCCGTCGGCAATCGTCGGCTGGCCGCCCTCGCGCTGCTCGGCATGCGTCGCGTTCCACACGCCGGCGAAACGCTCCGACTGCACGCCGACGATCTCGATGTCCGGGCGCAGCGCCTTCGCGGCGATCGAGATGCCGCCGATCAGGCCGCCGCCGCCGATGGCCACCACCAGCGTGTCGATCGACGGCTGCTGCGACAGCATCTCCAGGCCGATCGTGCCCTGGCCGGCGATCACCGCCGCATCGTCGTAGGGGTGCACCACGGTCAGGCCGCGCTCGCGCGCCACGGCCAGGCCGCAGGCCCGCGCATCGTCGAAGGTGTCGCCTTCGAGCAGCACGGTCGCGCCGAAGCGCCGGGTGTTCTCGACCTTCACCGAAGCGGCGAAGCGCGGCATCACGATGGTGGCCGGGATGCCCAGGCGCTGCGCGTGGTAGGCCACCCCCTGCGCATGGTTGCCGGCCGACACGGCGAGCACGCCCGCGGCGCGTTCCGCGGCGCTCAGCTGCAGCAGCTTGTTGAGCGCGCCGCGCTCCTTGAACGAGGCGGTGAACTGCAGGTTCTCGAACTTGAGAAAGACCTCGCAGCCGGTGATCTGCGACAGCGTGTGCGACGGCACGAACGGTGTCTCCATCACCTGGCCGCGCAGGCGTTGCGCGGCGGCGTGGATGTCGTCGAGCGTGGGCGCGCTCATCCGCCGACCCGCATGACCTTCAGCATGTTGGTGCCGCCGGGATAGCCCATGGGCTCGCCGCAGGTGATGGCGTAGGTGTCGCCGGGGCGCAGCACGCCGCGCTCGACGAGCAGCGCCTCGGCCTGCGCGAGCGCGGTGTCGCGGTCGGCGAAGGTCGGCATCAGCAGCGGCTGCACATTGCGGTACA
>JBIQKU010000089.1:0-13102 GCA_044506225.1 Rubrivivax sp.
GGCTTGCCGGGCACGCGCAGGCCCCAGGGCGAGTACGGCGTCGGCTCGGCGGCGATGCCGGCGGCGGCCAAGGCCGCGAGCGCGGCGTCGCGCTTGGCCTTGACGGTGTTGACGCGCAGGTCCAGCGGCGCCGGCTGGTTGAGGCTTTGCACCAGCGGCCAGAAGTCGTCGCCGAGTTGCGCCTGCAGCCGCTCGGCCAGCCATTCGGGCAGGTTGTGGCGCAGCTTCTCGGGCAAGGCGGCGCGGTCGACGGCGCTCACCTGGGCCAGCCACTGCTGCTCCTGCTCGCTGAGCGCCGCGCGCAGAAACGCGGCATTGCCCTGCCAGCCGAGCACGGCCAGGCGGCGCGCCATCTCGCCCTTGCCCGACTGCGCAAGGTGCTGGTAGAGCAGGCGCTCGCGCAGCACGTGGTAGGTGGTTTCGGCCAACGTATGGCGCTCGCGCGGGCCCAGCGCCTTGTGCTGGCGGAAGAACGCCGAGACCACGCCGTCGGCCGGCGCGTCGAACTGCATCACCTTGTGCAGCAGATCGGTGGCGAGTTCGAGCAGGGCGTTCGGATGCATCGCCGGATTATCCCCGGCGCCCCCTTGTGCCCGGCTTCAGAGCAAGAGCTGCGACTCGCCGTCGCGGTGCGTGATCACGCCGTTTTCCTCGCGCAGCACACTCTCGACGATCCAGCGCACCGCACGCGGATACAGCACATGCTCGCGCGCCAGCAGCCGGCTCGCCAGGCTGTCCTCGGTGTCGTCGGGGCGCACCGGCAGCACGGCTTGCGCGACGATCGGGCCGTGGTCGAGGTCGGCGGTCACGTAATGCACCGTGGCGCCGGTGAGCTTGCAGCCTGCCTCGAGGGCACGCCGATGGGTGTGCAGGCCGGGAAAGGCCGGCAGCAGCGATGGATGGATGTTCACCAGCCGGCCGGCGAAGCGCGCAACGAAGCCGGCGGTGAGGATGCGCATGAAACCGGCCAGCACGACGAGGTCCGGCGCATAGCCGTCCAGTGTGTCGGCCAGCGCGGCATCGAAGGCCTCGCGCCCGTCGAACTGCGTGTGGTCGACCACCGCGGTCGGAATGCCGCGCGACTGGGCGAACGCGAGGCCCGCAGCCTGCGGCCGGTTGCTCACGACGGCGGCGATCCGGGCATTCCAGCCTTCGTCGGCACAGGCCCGCACGATGGCCTCCATGTTGGAGCCGCGGCCGGAAATCAGGATGACTATGTGCTTCATGCGGGTGCCGGATTGCCGCGGCAGTGTAGCGGCGCAGGCCCCGCCGCCGGCCGGCCACGCGGCAGGCGCCACCTACAATTGCCGCCCTCACGGAAGAGCCACGATGAAACAACGCGTACTGTCCGGCATGCGGCCCACCGGGGCCCTGCACCTCGGCCATTTCCACGGTGCCCTGAAGAACTGGGTGAAGCTGCAGGCGGACTACGACTGCTTCTATTTCGTGGCCGACTGGCATGCGCTGACCACGCACTACGAGCATCGCGACGTCATCGAGCGCAATGTCTACGACATGGTGATCGACTGGCTGGCGGCCGGCATCGACCCCGAGCAGTCGACCATCTTCATCCAGAGCCGCCTGCCCGAGCACGCCGAGCTGTTCACGCTGCTGGGCATGGGCACGCCGCTGGCGTGGCTGGAGCGCATGCCCACCTACAAGGACCAGATGCTCAAGCTGAAGGACCGCGACCTCGCGACCTACGGCTTTCTTGGCTACCCGCTGCTGCAGGCGGCCGACATCCTGATCTACAAGGCGCACTATGTGCCGGTGGGCGAGGACCAGGTGCCGCATGTGGAGATCACGCGCGAGGTGGCGCGCCGCTTCAACCACCTCTACGGCCGCATGCCGCATTTCGAGGAGAAGATCGCCTCGGCGTTGGCCAAGCTCTCCAAGGACGACGCGCGCTACCTCGAGAAGCAGCGCCGCGCCTACCAGCAGGACGGCGCGGCCGAGGCGCTGGCCAAGGGCGAGGCGCTGGTGCGTCGCACGGCCGAGGCAAGTCCCGAGGGCTGGCACAACGAAGACACCGAACTCCTGCTCGGCCACCTGAAGGGCACGGGCAAGACCGTGCTGCGCGAGCCCGATGTGCTGCTCACCGAAGTCAGCAAGCTGCCCGGCCTGGACGGCGACAAGATGAGCAAGAGCTACGGCAACACCATCGCCATGCGCGAGGCGCCGGCCGAGGTCGAGCGAAAGATCCGCACCATGCCGACCGATCCGCAGCGTGTGCGCCGCACCGACCCCGGCAACCCGGAGCGCTGCCCGGTGTGGCAGTTCCACCAGGTCTACAGCGACCAGCCGACGAAGGACTGGGTCTGGCAAGGCTGCACCACCGCTGGCATCGGCTGCCTGGACTGCAAGCAGCCGGTGATCGACGCCATCCTGCGCGAGCAAAAGCCGTGGCGCGAACGCGCCGAGCCCTATCTCGCCGATCCGAAGCGGGTGCACTGGATCGTCGAGGTCGGCACCGAACGTGCACGCGCCGTGGCGCGCGACACCATGCGCGACGTGCGCGAGGCCATGGGTCTGACCTACTGATCAGGCGCTTTCAAGCACCAAAGAAAACCGGGCCGCAGATGCGGCCCGGTGTCGTTTCTGAACTGCCCGCCGATCAGGCCAGCACCCGCCCCATGCTGTCGACGAAGCTGCCCTTGGCGGCCAGCTCGGCGTGCAGCCGGGTGATTGTCTGTGGCTCGCTGAGCACCCGCATGCGGTCGGCCGGCGTCACCTTGGCACCGGCGGCGAGCATGCGCTGCACGAGCTGGCTGCTGGCTCGGCCGCGGATGCCGCGGGCGGTGTTGCGCGGGCCCATGGCGGCGCGGGCGATCGCGAACAGCCACGGCTCGGACACCGCGTGGTGCCAGCGCAGCGTGGGCATGGCGCGGCGCGCGTAGGCCCAGGCGCGGCGCAGCACGGCCGGCGTCCAGGTCTCTTCCGGCACCGCCAGCAGCCGGGTCGCACGCAGGCGCTCGCCGAAGCGGGCGTCGCTCGTGAACACGGCCATCGGCACCGCGAGCAGCAGCGGCAGGGTGATGGGCAGCGTCCACACCGCGGCACCCGCATCCACCGCCAGCACCACGGCCATGAGGCACAGCACCACACCGCTCACGGGGGCGAAGCGACGCGCGGCGTCGGCCCAGGCCACCGCCTCGGCTTCGCGCGGGGGCGACTTCCAGTCGAGCTTGAGGCCGGTGAGCGCCACTACCACGAAGATGGTGTGCGCCACCATGCGCACCGGCGCCTGCAGCACCGACAGCACACCTTCCAAAAGGGCGCCCTGCAGCAGCTTGAAGGTGCCGCCGTAGTGGCGCTGCTCCTTCTTCAGCACGATGGTCGCCACGCCCAGCACCCGCGGCAGGCCCAGCATGGTGATGGTGGCCGCCCACAGGCCGATGATGGCCGCGGGCACGCCTTGTTCGCTGAACAGCGCATGCCCGCCGATCAGCCAGGTCGCCGCGCCGAGCAGCACGAAGGCCAGCCACAGCGGCGCCGACAGATAGGACATGGCGCCGGTGATCAGCATGGCTCGGTGCACGCCGTGCAGCCCGGGTTCGGCCACGAGCCGCGCGTTCTGCAGGTTGCCCTGGCACCAGCGGCGGTCACGCTGCAGTTCTTCCAGCAGGTTCGGCGGCTGCTGCTCGTAGCTGCCTTGCAGGTCGTGAACCAGCCAGACCTGGTAGCCGGCGCGGCGCATCAGCGCGGCCTCGACGAAGTCGTGCGACAGGATCTCGCCCGACAGGCCGCCCCGGCCGGACAGCGGCGCCAGCGCGCAGTGCTTCATGAAGGGCTCGACGCGGATGATGGCGTTGTGGCCCCAGTAGTGCGATTCGCCGAGCTGCCAGTACTGCATGCCGGCGGTGAACAGGCGCCCGCCGACGCGGCCGGCGAACTGCTGCGCCCGCGCATGCAGGGTCGAGCCGCCGGCGGCCTGCGGCGCGGTCTGGATGATGCCGGCCTTCGGGTGGGCTTCCATCAGCCGCACCAGGGTGGTCAGGCAGTCGCCGCTCATCACGCTGTCGGCGTCGAGCACCACCATGTAGCGGTAGTTGCGGCCCCAGCGGCGGCAGAAGTCGGCCACGTTGCCCGACTTGCGCTTGGTGCGGCGCTGGCGCCAGCGGTAGTACACCCGGGCGTCTTCGCCGAGCGTGCTGCGCAGCTCGTTCCAGGCAGCGAGTTCAGCGGCGCGCAGGTCCGGGTCGCTGGTGTCCGAGAGCACGTAGACGTCGAACAGCTTGGCGGCATCGGTGGCGGCCAGCGATTCGCACGTTGCGCGCAGTCCGGCGGCGACGGTGGACACATGCTCGTTGCAGATCGGCATGATGACCGCGGTGCGCGCGGCGGGGTGGATCGGGCCGTCCTGCACCGAATGGCGCGACAGACCGAAGCGATCGCCGCGCAACTGCACGACGAAGCCCATCATGGCGGTAAAGAAGCCGGCCGCCACCCAGGCGAACAGCAGCGCGAAGAGGCCCACCTGCAGCACCCGCAGCGGCGTGCCGGCCAGCGCCGGCTGGGCGTAGACCAGCAGCGTGGCGGCGGCCACGGCCGACAGCGCGATCAGTGCCAGCAACGCCCGGCGGCGCCGGATCGATGCCCGCTCCCACGGCTCGCCGCCGACCTGCGGTGCTCGTTCGAGCCGGCCGGCCAGCGCGTCCTGCAGGCCGCGCCATACGCCGCGCCAGGGCACGGGCACCATGGGGCCGCGGTTCAGCGGCGGGGCGCTGCCGGTGGCGGGGGTGTCATTGGCGGCCTTCAGTTCGGCGGCCGCGACGGGTGAAAGAGCGTCTGGGTCGAGACGGCGGAAGCGGAGAGCGTCGGAGTGGTCCATGAGGTACTGCGTGGCGTTTTGTCGAACGGGCGAACAGCCGCCCACGCCGCCTCTACTGCAACTCTCATGCCAAGACCAACTACTGCTTTGCAATCAACCACTTGCACGCGCCTTTCGGGAATCCGACACGGCGGGACACCCCGAAAAGCGTCGCCGTTCAGCGACAGCGTTTCCAGCCATCGTCCGCAAGTGCCTGAAGAGAGGGGAAACCCTCAAGTCGCTAATCAGCGACAGCGCCCTCACCGCCCCCGACATCGTGCCCCGGCCCGTCGCTGCGGAACAGGCCGGGGGTGAGGCCGTGTTTTTGCAGGAGCCGGTAAAACTCGGTGCGATTTCTATCGGCCAGGCGCGCCGCGTCGGCCACATTGCCATCGGTGAGCTTGAGCAGGCCCACGAGATAATCGCGCTCGAAGCGCTGCCGCGCCTCGGCAAACGTCAGCACCTCCACGCTCGGCACACGCAGCGCACGTTGCACCAGCACCAGCGGGATCAGCGACGTGGTGGCCAGCGCGCAGACCTGTTCCACCACGTTGTAGAGCTGGCGCACGTTGCCCGGCCACTGGGCGGTGGTGAGCAGGCGCATGGCGTCGGGCGCGAAGCCGTTGACCCGCTTCTTGTACTTGGCAGCCAGCAAGGACAGGAAATGGTTGGCCAGCAGCGGGATGTCCTCGCGCCGCTCGGCCAGCGTGGGCAGGGTCAGCGTGACGACGTTCAACCGGTAATACAGGTCCTCGCGGAACTGGCCCTCGGCCATGGCGGCTTCGAGGTCGCGGTGCGTGGCCGAGACGATGCGCACATCGATGGGAATCGGCTGGCTCGCGCCCACCGGCCGCACCGAGCGCTCCTGCAGCACACGCAGCAGCTTGACCTGCAGCGCCGGCGGCATGTCGCCGATCTCGTCGAGGAAGATGGTCCCGCCCTGCGCGGCCTTGAACAGGCCCTCGTGGTTGGCCACCGCCCCGGTAAACGCGCCCTTGATGTGGCCGAAGAGTTCCGACTCCAGCAGCGCCTCCGGGATGGCGCTGCAGTTCACCGCCACGAAGGGCCGCTCGGCGCGCGCGCTCGCCTGGTGGATGGCCTTGGCCAGCAGTTCCTTGCCGCTGCCGCTTTCGCCGCGGATGAGCACGCTGGCGTCCGAGTTGGCGACCATCTTGGCCTCGGTGAGCAGTTCGGCCATGCGGCTCGAACGGCTGACGATGGGCGCACGCCAGGCCTCGCTCCCCATCGCGCCTTCGCTGGGCGTGGCGGTCACGGCCAAGGCCTCGGCGATCTTGTCGATCAACGCCTTGCCGTCGAAGGGCTTGGTCAGATAGGTGAACACGCCGCGCGCGGTCGCCTCCACCGCGTCCGGAATCGTGCCGTGCGCGGTGAGCAGGATCACCGGCAGCGCCGGATGGCGCAGGCGAATCTCGTCGAACAGCGCAAGGCCATCTTTGCCGGGCAGTTGCACGTCGCTCACCACCAGCTGCGGGCGCTCCACGGCGATCTGCGCGAGCGCCGCCTCGGCGGATTCCACCGCGCTCACCCGGTAGCCGGCGGCGGTCAGCCGCATGGACAGCAGCCGCAGCAGGTCGGCATCGTCGTCGACGACGAGAACGTGTGCATTCATTTGCTGTTGCCCCCCGGCGTGGAGGCCGCGCCGGCCGGGCGGTTGGTCAGACTGCGTTCGATCGCCTTGAGCGCCTCGAGCTGGGACGTGAGCTGCTCGATGCGGCGCTGGCTCTCGCGCAGTTCGTTCTTCTGCTTGTCCAGCAGTTCCTCGACCCGGCGCTGCTCGGCGTAGCGCACTGCCAGCACGCGCGCGATCGGCTGCCAGGGAATGACCTCCGGCGCGGTCGAACGCAGCACCCCGTCGAGCAAGTTGAGCGCACGGACCGTGTCGGCCGGGTTGCGCGTCTGGCCGATGAGCAGAGCGAGCTCGAGCGTGGCCGCCGGGTTGTTCGGCTCGCCGATGCGCGCCAGCTCGCGTGCGATGTCCTGCTGCGGCAGGGTGCGCAGCCGCGCCTGGTAGTCGACCACGTGGCGGGCGGCCTCCTCCACCGGATCGAGCGCCGGCGGCGGCTCACACGCGGGCGCCGGCAGCTGCGGCACCCGGCACACCGGCACCTCGACCGTGGGTGCCGGCGCAGGCAGCGGCGCCGGTGCCGGAGTCGGCTCGGGCGGCTGCAGCGGCGCACAGGCGGCCAGCGCCAGGCTGGCCAGCATCAGCAGGCGGCGCGGCCGGGGATCAACGCGAAGCGGCATAGGGCAAGTGGATCCGAAAACAGGCGCCGGGGCCGTCCGGCAGGAGTTCGATGCGTCCGCCATGGGCGGCGACGTATTCGGAGACGATGGACAGGCCGATGCCGGTGCCCCGGGCCGCGTCGGCCGGCTGGCGCTCGCCGCGGAAGAAGGGTTCGAAGACGCGGGCGCGATCGGCCTCGGCAACTCCCGGGCCCGCATCGCGGATATCGATGCGGGCGCTGCCGTCGCCACGTTCGAGCGTCACCTCGATCGCCGAGCCGACCGGGCTGAAGCGTATCGCGTTCATCAGCAGGTTACCGAGCGCAGTCGACAGCTTGTCGGGGTCGACCTCCATCCACAGCGGCCCGCCGTGCAGGTTCACGCGCAGCCGGCGCGCCTGCAGTTGCAGCTGCTGCGCCTCGACCAGGTCGCCGATGAGCGCGGCGATCTCGGTCTTGCGCCGGCTCAGGCGCCGCGCCTCGAAGGCGGCGGCGTTGAAGCGCAGCAGGTCCTCGATCTGGCGCTGCAGCGTCACCGTGTTCTGGCGCAGGATGCCGGCGACCTCGCGCTGGTTGTCGCTGAGCACGCCGGTCACGCCCTCCTCCAGCAGCGCGACGCCCTCGCGCAGCGCCGCCAGCGGGGTCTTGAGCTCGTGCGACACGTGCCGCAGGAAGCGGGCCTTGTCGGCATCGAGCTCCGCCAGCCGCAGGCGCAGCCAGTCCAGGCGCACGCCGAGCGCGCGCACGTCGGCCGGGCCGCGGATCTCGATCGGCTGGTCGAGCCGGTTCTCGCCAAGGCCGACGATGGCCGACTCCAGCCGCTTGAGCGGGCGCGCCAGCCACACGCCGAAGGCGAGCGCCAGCACCACCGCCAGCACGATGGCGCCCAGCACCTGGCGTCCGAGCGCGGTGCGCGCCGCCTCCTGCGCCGCCTGCAGCGCCTGGTTGCGCTTGTCGGAGGCCAGGCGCACCTGTTCGGCGATGTCGGCGTTCACCGCGGTGAGTTCGCGGAACTCGGCGCTCATCGCCTGGTCGCGCGCAGCAGCAGTGCTGCGCGGGCCGGGCAGCAGCGCCTGGATGGTGGACAGGCGCTGCTCCCAGGCCTCGGCGCGCTCGCGCACCTGCACGTCGCGCTTCAGGTTGGCGAGCACGGCGGTGGCGTCGCGCGCGGCGGCGGCAAAGCGTTCGCGCAGCACCGGGTCGTCCAGCACCACGTACTGGCGCGCGGCGCGCTCCATGGCGACGCTGCGTTCGGCGAGTTGCTGGGCATCGCCGCTGGCCTTCACGGCGAGGGCTGCCGCCTCGCGGCTTTGCGACAGCAGCCGGTCCAGCGTCGTCAGCCCGCGCAGCGACACCGCGGCCAGCAGTGCGGCGATCAGCAGGAAGGCGACGGCCAGCAACTGCCGGAACGAGGCGCGGGAAAGAGTGGGCATCGGCGTGGGCAAGAGCCGGGGGATTCTGCCCAAGCCGTGCGGCCGCGACCGTTTTCCGCTGCGCTGAGGACATAGCTCGGCGCCGCCGCGAGGCCTTCGGGTTCCCGATAAGCTGTCGCCCCCCATGGCCGCGCTGCACATCACCGACATCGAATCCGCCATCAACTGGTGGCGCCAGAAGTCCCCCTCGCCCGACGGCATCACCGCCTGCGCCGAGGTGCGTGCGCTGGCCGAGGTGTATGCGCTCATGGTCTATTACCACGAGGCCACCTGCGACGAAGACGCCCTGCCCGCCGCCGCGCGCGAGGCCTGGCTCGCCTGGTACGCGACCACGCCCGACGCGCCCTGCATCGCCATCTGCTCGACCAGCCAGGGCGACGACACATGCAAGGGCTGCGGGCGCAGCTTCGACGAAGTGCAGAACTGGCCGGTCATGACCCCCGGCGAGAAGCGCGCCACCTGGCGGCGCATCACGCTGGAAGGCACGGCCTGGCGCTTCAACCGCTATGCGGAGCGGGCGCTGCCGGGCCAGGTGGGCGGCGACGAGGCGGAGCCCACGTGAGTTCCACAGGGCTGCTGCACAGCGCCCGCGCCATCGCCCCGCTCGCCTGGCCGGTGTTCATCGGCCAGCTGTCGGTGCTGGGCTTCAGCACCGTGGACACGGTGATGGTGGCGCGCTACGACGCGCTGGACCTGGCGGCGCTGGCCATCGGCGGCGCCGCATACATCACCATCTTCGTCGGGCTCATGGGCGTGGTGCTGGCCATCGGGCCGATCACCGGGCAGATCTTCGGCGCGCGCCGACTGCACGAGGCCGGCCGTCAGTTGCACCAGTCGGTGTGGCTCGCGCTCGGCTTGTCGGTGATCGGCTGCGCGGTGCTGGCTTTTCCCGACCCCTTCCTCGCCATCGCCCAGGCCGCGCCCGAGGTCGAGGCCAAGGTGCGCGGCTACCTGCGCGCGCTGGCCTTCGCCCTGCCCTCGGCGCTGCTGTTCACCGCGTTCCGCGGCTTCAACGTGGCGGTGTCGCGGCCGAAGATCGTGATGACGCTGCAACTCGCCGCCTTCGCCGCGAAGGTGCCGCTGAACGCGCTGCTGGTGTTCGGCCTGTCGCTGCCCACGCCGCTGGGCACGCTCACGCTGCCGGCACTCGGCGCGCCGGGCTGCGGCATCGCCACGGCCATCGTCATGGGTGTGCAGACGCTGCTGGCCGTGTGGGTGCTGCGGCGCGACCCGTTCTACCGGCCCTTCGGCCTGCACACCGGCGGCCTCGCACGCCCGGAGCGCGCCAGCCTGCGCGAGCTGCTGCGCCTGGGCATTCCGATGGGCCTGGCCATCGGCATCGAGGTCAGCGGCTTCACCTTCATGGCCTTCTTCATCTCGCGCCTGGGCGCCACGCCGGTGGCGGGCCACCAGATCGCGGTGAACATGGTGTCGCTGATGTTCATGATGCCGCTGGCCCTGGCCAATGCGAGCGCGACGCTGGTGGCCCAGCACGTGGGCGCCGGCGATCTCGCGAGCGCGCGGCGCATGAGCTGGCACGGCGTGCAGCTCGGCGTGCTCATCGCCGCGGCCATGGGCGCTGCCGTCTTCCTGCTGCGCGCGCCGCTCATACACGCCTACACCAGCGACGCCGTCATCATCGCCGCCGCCATGCCGCTGCTCGGCTGGGTGATGCTGTTCCATGCGGCCGACGCAGCGCAGACCATGGCCGCGTTCACGCTGCGCGCCTACCGCATCGCCACCGTGCCGCTCATCATCTATGCGCTCTCGATCTGGGGCGTGGGCCTGGGCGGCGGCTATGCGATCGCCTTCGACACCTGGGGCATCAGCCCGCAGGCGCTGCAGGGCGCGCAGGGCTTCTGGGCGGCGGCCACCGCCGGCCTCACGGTCGCGGCGCTGGCGCTGGCCGGATTTCTCGCCTGGGTGCTGCGCCAGCGTCCGGGCTGAGCCCGGCGCTTGGCCGGGCGCTTCAGTCCAGCGCCGGCAGGCGCAGCTCGAAGCAGCTGCCGCCACCTTCGCGCGGCAGGCAGTGCACGCTTCCGCCGTGGCGCTCGGCGATCTGCCGCACCAGGCTCAGGCCCAGGCCCACGCTGCCGGCGGTTTCGGCATGGCCGGGCAGGCGGTAGAAGGCCTCGAAGATGCGCTCGCGCTGCGCCTCCGGCACGCCGGGCCCGCGGTCGCACACACGCACGCAGGCCTCGCCGCGCCGGCGCTCGATGGCCAGGCTCACGTCGCTGCCGCCGTAGCGGCGGGCGTTCTCCAGCAGGTTGCGCAGCGCGCGGCGCAGCAGGCGCTCGTCGCCGTTCACCGCAGCGGCCACACCATCCACCGCGGCGTTCACGCGCGCGGCTTCCTCGGCGGCCAGACCTAGCAGGTCGACCCGCTCGCGCTGCACGAGCGTCGGCTGCGCGTCCAGGCGGCTGGCGAGCAGCACCTCCTCGACCAGCGCGTCCAGCTCGGCAATGTTGGTGTCGATCTCGCGCCGCAGCCGCTCGCGGCGGGCCGGCGGGATGTCGTTGTCCAGCATGGACACGGCCATCTTCATGCGCGCCAGCGGCGAGCGCAGCTCATGGCTGGCGTTGGCCAGCAGCGACTGGTGCGAGCGCACCAGGGACTCGATGTGCGCGGCCGCGCGGTTGAAGCTCTCGGCCACGGCCGCCACCTCGTCACGCCCGGACACGGCCACCCGGTGCTCCAGACGGCCGGCGCCGAAGACCTCCATGCCCTGTTGCAGCGCCTTCAGCCGGCGCGTCAGTCCACGCGCCACCGGCCAGGCGCCGGCGGCCACCGCGACGAACAGCAGCACCAGCACCGCCGCGAGGCCGGCGCCGCTTTGCAGGCCCTTGGGCATCACCGACCACACCGGCGCGACGGGCCCGCGCCGCGGTCCGTCGCCGCGCTCGGCGGACGGGCGCGGTCCGCGGCGCAGCATCCACAGCGTGCGGCCGTCATCCAGCGGCACGCCCACCGGGTAACGCCGACCGTCCTCGCGGCCTTGCACGAAGGAGTCGGAGGCGGCGACCCGCGTGCCGTCCGGCGCATCCAGCGCCAGCGGCAGGCGCAGCCGCGTGGACCAGTCCTCGAGTGCGGCGGCCTGCTCGGCAGGCGGCGCATTCGCCGCCGGCAGCGAGCGCTGCAGCA
The DNA here is from genome assembly GCA_044506225.1 of Rubrivivax sp. Lineage (GTDB taxonomy): Bacteria > Pseudomonadota > Gammaproteobacteria > Burkholderiales > Burkholderiaceae_C > JAKFDI01. Next base: position 11,628 of record JBIQKU010000089.1, read on the forward strand.
GGTCGCCCCAGGCTTCCAGGCGCTCGCCGAACGCGGCCTGCACCCGGCTGCGCTCCTGCGCCATCTCGCGCTGGAACAGCCAGCCGGAGCCGAAGGCGAACAGCAGCAGCACCGCGACGATGCTGAGGTAAATGCGCAGCGTGAGCGTCGTCATGTGAGCCCCTCGGCGAACGAGTACGTTCGCCGATCCCCCGAGGGGATGCCGGCCGGCTTGGGGCGGCCCGGCGCTCGGCCGGCCGCCTCGTCACTGCGCGTCATCGGCATCCTGCTTCTTGGCGAACACATAGCCCGCCCCGCGCACCGTGAGCACACGCCGCGGCTCCTTGGGGTCGTCCTCGATGACGGCGCGGATGCGCGAGATGTGCACGTCGATGGAGCGGTCGAAGGCTTCCAGCGGATGGCCCTTGAGCGCATCCATGATCTGGTCGCGCGACATCACCCGGCCGGCATTGCGCGCCAGCACCACCAGCAGGTCGAACTGGTGGCTGGTGAGTTCGCAAGCCTTGCCCGACAGCCGCGCGCTGCGCTCGCCCAGGTCGATCTCCAGGCGGCCGAAGCGCAGCACCTCGTCATTCGCCGGCTGCGGCGAGGCGCGGCGCAGCAGCGCCTTGACCCGCGCCAGCAGCTCACGCGGCTCGAAGGGCTTGGGCAGGTAGTCGTCGGCGCCGAGCTCGAGGCCGACGATGCGGTCCAGCGGTTCGCCGCGTGCGGTGAGCATGAGCAGCGGCAGGTGGCGGGTGCGCGGGTTGGCGCGCAGCTCGCGGCACAGGACCAGGCCGTCGCCGTCGGGCAGCATCAGGTCCAGCACCAGCGCGTCATAGGCCTGCGCGGCCAGGCGCTCGCGGCCGGCGGCCAGCGAGCCGGCGTGGTCGGTCTCGAAGCCGGCGGCCGAGAGGTAGTCGCCGACCATGGTGGCCAGGCGGGCGTCGTCGTCGACGAGAAGCAGTCGGGCAGTCATGGCCGGGATCATCGCAGCGCCGCGGTAAACGCCTTCAGGCGCGGCGTAAAGAATGATGAAGCGACCCGTGGCTCCCACGAAAAAGCCCCATGGCTTTCGCCAGGGGGCCTGCTGGAGGCCCGGCGCGGCCTACTGCCGGGGCTCGGCGGGCGTGCGCTCGTGCTTCATGCGCCTCTGCTCATGGCGTGCCTTCATGCGCTCGCGCCGCTCCTGCATGCGCTGCTGGCGCTCGGCGATGCGCTCGCCGAGCTTGGTGCGCTGCTCCGGCGTGAGCACCGCGCTCGCGTCCAGCATGGCCTGGGTGATGCGCCGGCTCGACGCATCGTGCGCGGCCAGCATCTGCTGGCGCAGCGATTCGGCCGCTGCCGCATCGACCGTCGGCGCGGTGAAGATCTCCGCTGCCTTGTCGCGCAGCGCGCGGCTGTTCTTGCGCTGCTCGCGCAAATCCTTGGCGGCCGCCCTGGCGATCTGCTTGATCTGCGTGCGCTGCGCCTCGGTGGCGTTCAGGCCGTCGAGC
>JBIQKU010000090.1:0-13012 GCA_044506225.1 Rubrivivax sp.
TACTTGGCTACGAACCAAGGGGTCGTGGGTTCGATTCCTGCCAGCCGCGCCAGAACAAGCGTTCTAGATCAACGGGTTAGCGCCACAAGCGCTAGCCCGTTTTTCTTTGTCGGGCTCGCCTGTGGCCTCGCTTCCCAGGTTCTTGCGCTCACAGCCCCATCGGCACCGTGCGGCCGGCGTCCTCGTCGTGCGGGCAGCACAGTGCCGCGTAGCCCTTGGCCGTGGAGCGCCATGTGTATCGGGCGCTCACCTCGGCATGAAAGCGTGCGGCGAGCCGGGCGGCGGCGGGTAAATCCGCGAGCATCGTGTGCATGCCGGCGGCGCAGTCGGGCTCGTCGTCGACCTCGAAGAGCCGTGCGGTCACGCCCTCCTCGAGCATGTCGGTGTGGCCGGGAATGCGTGAGGCGAGGATGGGTACGCCGCACGCGCCCGCCTCGAGCACCGAAAGAGGAAAGGATTCGGTGCGCGACGGTTGCACGCAGCCGAGCGCGCCGGCGACGATGCCGGCGACATGCGCGGGCGGCAGGTCCGCCAGGCACATCAGCCGGTGCCCGATGCCCAGGCGCTGCGCCAGCTTCTGCAAGGGGCCGCGCTCCGGCCCGTCCATGCCGATGAGGATCAGTGACACATCGGCGAAGCGTGGCGCCAGCCGTGCGAATGCCGTGACGAGCAGTCGCTGCCCCTTGGGCTCGATGTAGCCACCGACGCTCACGAGGTAGCGCAGCGGCAGCGACACGGTCTGGGGCGATACCGCCTGCGGATGGAACACCCGCATGTCCACCCCATTGAAGACGACCGACACGCGTTCGGGCGCGATGCGGTAGGTCGCTGCCACCCGGGCGGCGAGTGCCGGCGCGCAAGCCGAAATGCCGTCGCAGGCGGCGAAGATGATGCGCCGCGCAAGCGCGTCCACCCGTCCATGCGGCGGGCGCACATCGCTGCCGTGGAAGGAGAGCACCAGCGTGCCGCGGTACAGGCCCATGCGCTTGAGCAGCGCCACGCCCAGCGCGTTCAGGCCGGGGTAGTGGAAGTTCACCGCCTGCACGTTCTCGGCGCGAAGCAGCCGCCATGTCGCGAGCAGTGCCGCGGGCGCGGCGACGGCAGATTTCAGCACCGCAAGCGGACCAGTGCCGCCGAGCACACCGAAGCGATGGCGCAGAACGGCCGGCCCTTGGCGCACCGTTCGCCGCGCTGTCCAGTCGTCGATGCCGAACATCGCGCGCCGGCCCGTGGCGACGAACTCGCGGGCGACGTTGCGCACCACGACGCTCACGCCGGCCGGGCGGTCGGGCGACCACGGCATCACGAACAGTGCGGTGGCCGGTTTCTCCTGGGCTTGCATGGCAGTCGTCACGGGGGGTGGCGCCGACTGTGTGGCATGCGCGGTCGACTGTCACCCCTTGCTCAGGCGAGGGCGCCCGCGCTCGGCGTCAGCGCGGGCGGTGAGCTCACCCGCCGTACGCCAGCAACGGCGGCTGGCTCAGATCCTCGTCCACGCCCATGAGCACGCTGGCCAGTTCGAGCGCGCGCCACAGGTGGGCGGGCATCTGCAGGATGGCCTCGGGCGTCCGGGCCTGGGCGATCCAGGCGCCGATTTGCGCATGCTGGTCGTGGCTGAGGAGGTGACGGTCCCGCATCTCGTCGAGGGTTTGCACGTGTGGCCTTTGCCGTTGACCGGGCCGGCGGCATGCCGGTCGGGTGGGCCATGATCGCACGCGCCTGCAGCCCCCTCGCGCGCGCTTCAGCTCCCGGCCAGTTGCCAGGCAAGCCCGCGTCGCGGGGCCGGCGCCACGGGGGCGGCAAAGCCGATGCGTGCCCACATCTGCACGGTGTGCGTGGACGGTGCAGCGCCGAGCAATTCGTGGATATCGGCGTGGGGGCCGGCCTGCTCGGGATATTCCTGCAGCGCCTGCGACAGCGGCTGCATGGCCAGGCCCTCCGCCGTGGCGGCCAGTTGCACGCGGGCGTAGGCGCGGCCAGCGGCCACCTGGCTGCGGCGGTCGTTGCCACGGGTGAGCAGCCAAAGGAAACCGGGTGTGCTTGCCAGCTTGTCGTTGAATTCGCTGATCTGTGAGGTGATGGCCGGGTCGTCAGTCGCCGGCGCACGGCTGCGGTCGAAGAGGCCCAGGCGCACCAGCAGCACGGTGGCCGGGTCCTGCAGGGCGAGGCCGTCGCGATGGCGCTCGATCTCGGCGGCGCCTACGCGCAGCAGCTGCAGCGATTCCATCAGCGTGCGTGGTGTGGTGAGCTCTATGCGCCAGGCCTGCGCAGCGATGGCACGGTGGCGTTGCAGCAGCGCCGGCTGGTCGGCACTGACCCAGCCGAAGTTCACCGCGCAAGGCGCGGCGGCCTGCTGCATCGCCTGCCAGGCCGTGGCGGGCACCGGGCGCGCGGGCTCGTAGATGCTGCGGTTGGTGTGGCGGTGCGGGATCTGCGAGAACAGCGGATCGCGGGTCACCGTCGCATCGGGCACCAGGCGGATGCGCGCGACCGGCCGCGCGTCCACTGCCTCGGGCGCGAACTCACCCTCGGGAAAAAGCGTGATCTCGGCGCGGTGCCCACGCTCGCGGGCAGCGAGATCCAGCAGTTCCAGAAAGCAGCCGTGGCTCACCAGGATCTGGCGCGAGAAGGGATCGGTCTGCGGCAGCAGCCGCGCCGGGTCGCAGCGCAGCACGATCTCGCCGGGCGTGTCCAGCCCCACCACCCAGGACTGCAGGTTGTGCGCGTTCGGTGCGAGCAGGGCCCAGGCGAGCACCCAGCGGCGCAGGTCGGGCTCGTCGCCGGGGCCCTGCCATGCGGCGACGGCGCCGGCGGGCGGCTGGGTGCCGCAGCCTGCGGTGGCGGCGAACACCACGCCGCCGCCGGCCACGCGGATGAAGTTGCGTCGGTTCATGAAGGACCTCGTCGTCGTCGATGGATGCGAGGCAGTCTGGGCCTCACAAGGGCATCCGACAATCCACGAGGTCGGAATGCCAGCTATACATTTCTGCATGCCACAAGAATCCTTCGACTGGGCGCTGGTGCGCAGCTTCGTCGCCGTGCTCGACGCGGGCAGCCTCATGGGCGCGGCGCGGCACCTCGGGGCGCAGCAGCCCACGCTGTCGCGCCACATCGCGGAGCTGGAGACGCAGCTCGGCACGCCGCTCTTCGAGCGCACCGGCCGCGGCGTGCTGCCCACGGCGGCGGCGCTCGCCATTGCAGATGCCGCGCGGCAGATGGAAGCGGGCGCCGATGCACTTGCGCGCCTGCTGGCCGGGCGCGAACAGGCGGCGAGCGGCACCGTGCGGGTGGCGGCCAGCCACATCGCCGCCTGCTACCTGTTGCCGCCGGTGCTCGCGCAGCTGCAGCGCGAGGAGCCGGGAATCCAGATCGAGCTCGTGGTCTCCAACGAGCTCAGCAACCTGCTGCGGCGCGAGGCCGACATCGCGGTGCGCATGGTGCGACCGGCGCAGGCTTCGCTGATCGCCCGCAAGCTCGCCGACGTGCCGCTGTGCGCCTGCGCCCACCGCAGCTACCTGCGCCGCGCCGGCACGCCGCGCCAGCCGCAGGACCTGCTCGCCCACCGGCTCATCGGCCATGTGCAGGAAGACACCCTCCTGCGCGGCTTCGCGCAGATGGGCCTGCCGCTCACGCGCGAGCATTTCGCGCTGCGCACCGACGACCACATCGCCTACGGCCGGCTGGTGGCCGCGGGCGCGGGCATCGGATTCGCGGCGCGCTACAACCTGCCGCACTGGCGCAGCGTGGTGCCGGTGCTGCCGCAGCTCAAGATCCCGCCGTTGCCGTGCTGGCTGGCGGTGCACCGCGAGATCCGCGGCAACCGTCTGGTGCGGCGGGTGTTCGACTTTCTCGCCGAAGCGCTGCCGCGCGAACTCGCCGACGAGCGCGCGCGCTGACGCGGCTCAGCGGGAGGACATCACCAGGCCGTGGATCAGCCGCGTCCAGCCGTCGAGCATCACGAACAGCAGCAGCTTGAACGGCAGCGAGATGGTGCGGGTGGGGATGAGGCTCGCCGCGCACACAATCCGCCGCATGAACCTCGGCCACCTCCGCCTGCTCGTCCAGACCCGCCGCCATCCCTCGGCCATCCTGCTCGCGGTGCAGCTGCTGGGCCTGCTGCTGTACCCGTTCATCGAGAACACGCATGCCAGCCGCGTCGGCTTCGGTGTGTTCGGCATCGTCGTGCTGGGCATCACCACCAGCATGGTGCGGCGCACGCCGGGGCTGGTGTGGGTGTCGGCGGCCATCGGCCTGCCGGCGGTGGTGCTGCTTGCGCTGCAGGTGATGTTCGGCATGCCTTACCTGCTGCCGTGGTCCGCGGGGCTGGAAGCGGTGTTCTATTTCTATGCCGCGGGCAGCCTCATCGCCTACATGCTGGCCGACCGCCGCGCCACCACCGACGAGCTCTTCGCCGCCGGCGCCACCTTCACGCTGCTGGCCTGGGGCTTCGCCTACCTCTTCGTGCTGCTGCAGGCGCTGCAGCCGGGCTGCTTCCTCGGCGTGGTCGACGTGGAGCGCGCGCGCAGCTGGACCGAGCTGATGTTCCTCAGCTTCGCGCTGCTGTCGAGCACCGGCATCGGCGACGTGATCCCGGTGACGCCGCATGCGCAGGCGCTGGCGAGCGTGGAGATGTTCGTCGGCGTGATGTACCTCGCCACCGTCGTCTCGCGCCTGATCGGCCTCACGCTGCAGCCGCGCCAGCGCGGCTGAGCCGTGCGACGCTCAGTGCAGTGCCGGAATGCGGGCCAGCTTGTCCGGGTTGCGCACGCTGTAGATGGCGTGGATGCGCTCGCCGTCGCTGACGATGGCCTGGGCCGATTCCAGCGTGCCCTCGATGTAGCGCAGCAGCCCCGGTTCGCCGTTGATGAGCGCGATGCGGTAGACGACTGGCCGGGCAGGCGCCGCCCGAGCACCCAGTACAGATTGGCGATGCGGTGGGCGCCGCGCAGCACCTTGTCGAAGGACGGCACCTTGCCGCCGCCGTCGCCGACAAGCTCCACCTCCTCGGCCAGCAGCGCCTGCATGGCATCGCGCTCGCCGCTGCGCGCGGCGGCGACGAACTTCTCCAGCAGGCGGCGCTGCGCGCCCGCGTCCACCTCGAAGCGGGGCTGCGCCTGCTGCACCCGCTGCGAGGCGCGGCTCACCATCTGCCGGCAGGCCGCCTCGCTCTTGCCGAGCAGGTCGGCGATCTCGTCGTAGTCGCGGTCGAACACCTGGCGCAGCAGGAAGGCGGCACGTTCCTCGGGCGCGAGGCGTTCCAGCACCCACAGGAACGCAAGCGAAAGTTCGCCGGCCAGCTCGGCCGCGGCTTCGGGCGTGTGCTCGTCCACCGCCACCAGCGGCTCGGGCAGCCACCAGCCGACATAGGCCTCGCGTTCCGCCTTGGCGGCCCGCAGCCGGTCGATGGACAGGCGGGTGACGATGGTCACGAGCCAGGCCTCGGCCGAGCGCAGGGTCTCGCGCTCGGTGCGGTGCCAGCGCAGCCAGGCGTCCTGCAGCACGTCTTCCGCATCGGCGCGGCTGCCGAGCATGCGGTAGGCCAGGGCGAACAGGCGCGGGCGCAGGGCGGCGAAGGGGTCGTCGGTGTCGGGTGGAGGCATGGGGGAGGATAGGTCGCGTGATCGAGCGTAGACGCGGCGGGTGGGGGCGGTGTGACAGGCGGCGGATGTCGGGGGTGCCGGGCCTTCGATACCTCAGGCCGAACGGGATGGGTGTGCGCGTGGGCCTTCGATACCTCAGGCCGAACGGGGAGGGTGTGCGCGGGGCCTTCGATACCTCAGGCCGAACGGATGGGGTGTGGGCGCGAGCGGGCTGCAAACGAATCCCGTTCGCCCTGAGGTATCGAAGGGCCTGGTGGCGAAAGGCAGCGCGCCGGGGAGGCGACGCGCGACGGTGCCACCCAGTCTGAGGCCCTGTGCCGCCGTCCCTGCTTGACCCTGCCACCGTGGGAGGGTCCACAGTGCGGCCATCCTCACCCATCCAAGGAGCGACCAATGATTGTTTTCGAGGTGAACGACATGAGCTGCGGCCACTGCGTGAGCAGCATCACCGAGGCGGTGCAGGCGGCCGACGCCGCGGCCAAGGTGCAGGTGGACCTGGCGGCGCACCGGGTGACGATCGAACCTGCGGCCGCGGATGCGGCAGCGCTGGAGGCGGCGATCCGCGAGGCCGGCTACACGCCGGTGGCGGTGTAACCGGCCGGGCAAGGTGCGGGCGGTGCACGGCGCCCGCGCCTTGCGACAGAACGTGACACCCCGCCCGGTAGCCCCGGCCTGTCGTATCGTTGCGCGACGCATGGGGGAGGCTGGCGATTGGATTTCGCGACGATCAAACGGCAGGTCAAGGAACTCTTCGCGCTTCCGCAGGGCGGGCTGCTCACCTCGGCGCAACTCGAGCGCCATACCCAGATGGGGTTCTTCACCCTGCTGGCGAGCTTCGTCTTCGTGCCGACCACGGCCTTCGGCATCCTGCGGCTGATCCAGGGCGACCTGCCCATGCTGGTGGTGCTCAACTTCGCCAGCGCCTCGCTGGCGCTGGGCTGCTGGCTGTGGGCCGTGTACCGGGGGGATGCGCACCTGCCGATGCTGGTGCTGGGCGTGCCCGTCATCGGGCTGCTGTCGTGGCTGACCCTGCGCCAGGGCGAGGGCATTCCGGCGGCCGGCTGGTGGCTGGGCATCCTGCCTTTCGTGTTCGCCGGTGGCGGCTTCAACCGCATGGCGCTGCTCGCGATGGCGGCGTTTCTCTCGGTGACGGGCCTGCTGTTCTTCGGCCCGCCGCTGCACACCCTGGGCATCACGCCCGACCCGGGCGTCACACGCGCGAGCCACATCGCCTCGGTGCTGCTGTCCGAACTGCTGGCCGTGGTGCTGCTGGCCACCGTGGTGCACCGACGCATCACCAGTGCCGCGGCGCTGGACGCGGCGCGCGAGAAGGCGATGGAGGCGGCCACCGCCAAGACGCGCTTCCTGGCCAACATGAGCCATGAGATCCGTACGCCGCTCAATGGGGTGATCGGTGCGGCCGAGCTGATGCGCTCGGCCAAGATCACCGATTCGCAGCGTGTGCAGCTGCAGGCGCTGCAGGAGCAGAGCGCGCAGGCGCTGCTCGCGCTCGTCAACGATGTGCTCGACTTCGCCAAGCTCGAGGCCGGCAAGGTGGACATCGAGCTCGAGCCGCTGTTCCTGCGCGGCCTGGTGTTCGAGGCCAACGAGCTGTTCGCGGTGCAGGCCTTCAACAAGGGGCTCGAGCTGTCGTCCAGCCGCGCGCCGGACGTGCCCAAGATGGTCATCGGCGACGCGACCCGCATCCGCCAGGTGGTGAACAACCTGGTGTCCAACGCGGTGAAGTTCACCGAGACGGGCGGCGTGCACATCCATCTCTCGCTCGAGCCCGAAGGCCCGCACAACCGCCTGCCCGAGGGCAAGCGCTGGGTGCGGGTGGACGTGAGCGACACCGGCCCGGGCATCGCGCCCGAGACGCTGTCGCGCCTGTTCAGCGCGTTCACCCAGGCCGACCAGTCGGTGAGCCGGCGCTACGGCGGCACCGGTCTCGGGCTGGTCATCAGCCAGGAACTCGCCCGCCTGATGGACGGCGAGGTGACCGTGGCCAGCACCCCGGGCGAAGGCAGCACGTTCAGCCTGCGCCTGCCGCTGGCGCTCGTGCCGTCCACCGAGAGCGAAGCGCCACTGCCCATCGTGCCGCGGCCTGACGTGGTGGTGGTGGCCTCGAACGCCGGGCTGCGGCGGCACCTGGTCTCGCTGTTCAACGAGATCGGCATCCAGCCGGCGGTGTGCGAATCGCTGCCTGGCGACGATGCCCCGGTGCTTGCCGGCACCCGGCTGCTGGTGGTCGATGCGCCGCTGCTCTTCGCCTTCAGGGACCCCCAGGCCTGGGTGGCCGACCAGCATGCGCAGCGCCGGCAGGTCGCCATCCTCACGCCGCTCGGCTCGGATGCGATGGTGGGCGTGCCCGACGGCGCGATGCTGCTGTACAAGCCGGTGCGCCGCCGTACCCTGCGCGACATGATGGCCGCCGCCGACGAGCGTGGCGCCGAGGCCATCACCCAGCCGGCGGAGCTCGACGACGTGCCGCCCGGCGCGATGAGCGTGCTGGTGGTCGAGGACAACCCGGTGAACCAGATGGTGGTGCAGGCCATGCTGGCCGAGCTGGGCGTCGGCTGCACCATTGCCAACGACGGCGCGGAAGGCCTGGCCCGCCTGCGCGAGGGCGGCATCGACCTGGTGCTGATGGACGTGCAGATGCCCGGCATGGACGGCCTGGCCGCCACCCGGGCGCTGCGCCGCGACGAGGCCGAGCGTGGCGCACCGCGCATGACGGTGATCGCGATGACGGCCAATTCGGAGATCGCCGAGAAGGATGCGTGCATGGCGGCGGGCATGGACGACTTCCTGTCCAAGCCCTTCGGCATTGCGCAGTTGCGGCGGTGTCTGCGGCAGTGGGCGCCGGCGGGGGGGTGAGCCCGGGCATTGGGTCTGCGCAGGAACATCGATTGCTGACCGCTGGGCGCCGCGACGATGCGCGGCGCACCGGGGCGGGCGCAGGCGCTGCGCCGGCCCTTGGATGAAGCAAGCACGGAGGCCACACAGGGTGTTCAGCGAGCAGGACAGCCACTTCTTTCGCGAGGGCACCCATACCAAGCTTTACCGCAAGCTTGGCTGCCAGCGGGATGCTGCAGCGGCCGGCGCGCATTTCGCGGTGTGGGCCCCGAACGCGCGTTCGGTGTCGGTGATCGGCGAATGGAACGGCTGGAACCCCGCGGCCGACGTGCTGCGCCCCCGCGGGGACGACACCGGCGTGTGGGAAGGCCATGTGGCCGCGGCGCGTGACGGGCAGGTCTACAAGTACCGCATCGAGAGCGCGCACGGCGGCTACGTGGTCGACAAGGCCGACCCGCTGGCCTTCTTCGCCGAGCTGCCGCCGGCCACCGGCTCGCGCGTGTGGTCGCTCACCCATGCCTGGCATGACGACGAATGGATGGCCGGCCGCGCCGCGCGCAACGGGCTCGACGCGCCGATGGCCATCTACGAGTTCCACGCCGGCTCGTGGCAGCGCGATGCCGGACGCTTTCTCGACTGGCGCGAACTGGCGCAGCGGCTCGCCCCTTATGTGAAGCGGCTGGGCTTCACGCATGTGGAGCTGATGCCCATCACCGAGCATCCGTTCTACGGCTCCTGGGGCTACCAGACCACCGGTTATTTCGCGCCCACCGCGCGCTACGGCACGCCGCAGGATTTCATGGCCTTCGTGGACCACCTGCACAACGAAGGCATCGGCGTCATCCTCGACTGGGTGCCGTCGCACTTCCCGACCGACGAACACGGCCTGCAGTACTTCGACGGCACCCACCTCTACGAACACGCCGACCCGCGCCAGGGCTTCCACCCCGAGTGGAGCTCGAGCATCTTCAACTACGGCCGCCCCGAGGTGCGCAGCTTTCTGATCTCCTCGGCGCTGTTCTGGCTCGAGGCCTACCACCTCGACGGCCTGCGCGTGGATGCGGTGGCCTCCATGCTGTATCTCGACTACGCGCGCAAGCACGGCGAGTGGGTGCCCAACCGCCACGGCGGCAAGGAGAACCTCGAGGCCATCGAGTTCCTGCGCACGCTCAACGAGGCGGTGTACCGCGAGCACCCGGACGCGGTGACGATCGCCGAGGAATCCACCGCCTGGCCGATGGTGTCGCGCCCGACCAGCATGGGCGGGCTCGGCTTCGGCATGAAGTGGAACATGGGCTGGATGCACGACACGCTGGCCTACATGAAGCAGGACCCGGTGCATCGCAAGCACCACCATGGGCAGCTCACCTTCTCGCTGGTGTATGCGTTCAACGAGAACTTCGTGCTGCCGCTCTCGCACGACGAGGTGGTCTATGGCAAGGGTTCGCTCATCGGCCGCATGCCCGGTGACGAATGGCAGAAGTTCGCCAACCTGCGCGCGATGCTGGCCTACATGTGGATGCACCCCGGCAAGAAGCTGCTGTTCATGGGCGGCGAGTTCGCACAGGCACGCGAATGGGCGCATGAAGGCGAGCTCGACTGGGCCGAGGCCGACCGGCCGGCGAACCGCGGTGTCGCGCGGCTGATGGAGCAACTCAACCGCATCTACCGCGCCGAGCCCGCGCTGCATCAGCTGGATTTCTCGCCCGAGGGCTTCGAGTGGGTGGACAGCCACGACGCCGACCGCAGCCTGCTCATGTTCCTGCGCCGCGCCCCCGGCGCCGTGCCGGTGCTGGTGGCCATGAACCTCACGCCCGTGCCGCGCCAGAACGTGCTGGCCGGCGTGCCGAACGCCGGCCGCTGGCGCGAACTGCTGAACACCGACAGCGCCGACTACGGTGGCTCCGGCTGGGGCAACCTCGGGGGTATCGTGGCCTCGCCGCTGCCGGCGCACGGCCGCCCGCATTCACTGCGCCTGACCCTGCCGCCGCTGGCGACCCTGGTGCTTCGGCATGAGGGCAAGGGGTAGAGGTGCGCCCGCCCGCCCTCGGCGCACACGCGGCCTACGCTGAGCCGCGACGACCGCTCTGAAGAACGCCCATGGCCACATCCGAACGAAGCACTTCTCCCAAGGCGCGCACGCGCAAGACCGACCCGCAATCGGCCGATGGCCGGCTGCGTGCCGTCGTCGATGCGGTGATCCCGTCGGTCGACGGCGGCCGCTTTGCCGTCAAGCGCATCGCCGGCGAGCCCTTTCATGTGCAGGCGAACTGCTTCACCGACGGCCACGACCGGCTGCGGGTGATGCTGTGCTGGCGCGCCGAGCGCGAGCGCAACCTGCGCGAGGTCGAGATGCAGCTCGACGTCAACGACGAATGGCACGGCAGCTTCACGCCGCCCGAGCCCGGGCCCTACCGCTACACGGTGACGGCCTGGGTGGATGCGCTGCATTCCTGGCGGCATGAGCTCGAGCGGCGCGAGGACGACGAAGACATCCGCATCGCCGCACGCGTGGGCGCCGAGCTGATCGAGGCGTGCGCCGCGCGTGCCAAGGGCACCGATGCGAAGACGCTGCGTGAATGGGCCGCCCGGCTGCGCGCCGGCGGCGAGGACGGCGCAAGCGATGCCGCGGCGCTCAAGGCAGCAGCGCTCGACGAGCGCCTGCTCGCTCGCGCCGACCGCTACCCGGACCGCAGCCTCGCCACCTCGCACCCGATCGAGCTGCCGCTGTGGGCCGACCGGCCGCGCGCGCGCTTTTCCACCTGGTACGAACTCTTCCCGCGCTCGGCCTCACCGGAGGAGAAGCGCCACGGCACGTTCGCCGATGTGGAGGCACGCCTGCCCTATGTGGCCGACATGGGATTCGACGTGCTGTACTTCCCGCCCATCCACCCCATCGGGCGCGAGAAGCGCAAGGGCCGCAACAACGCGCTCACCGCAGAGGCCGACGATGTCGGCAGCCCCTGGGCCATCGGCGCGAAGGAAGGCGGGCACAAGGCGATCCTTCCGGCGCTGGGCACGATGGACGACTTCCGCCGGCTGGTCGCGCGGGCCAACGAACTCGGCATCGAGATCGCGCTGGACATCGCCTTCCAGTGCGCACCCGACCATCCGTATGTCGAGCAGCACCCCGCCTGGTTCCGCTGGCGGCCCGACGGCACGGTGCAGTACGCCGAGAACCCGCCCAAGAAGTACCAGGACATCTACCCCTTCGACTTCGAGACCGAGGACTGGCGCGCGCTGTGGGAGGAGCTGAAGAGCGTGTTCGAGCACTGGATCGGCGAGGGCGTGACGATCTTTCGCGTCGACAACCCGCACACCAAGGCCTTCCCGTTCTGGGAATGGGTGATCGCCGAGATCCGCCGCACGCATCCGCAGGTGCTGTTCCTCGCCGAAGCCTTCACCCGGCCCAAGGTGATGCACCGCCTGGCCAAGCTCGGCTATTCGCAGTCCTACACCTACTTCACCTGGCGCAACAGCAAGCAGGAGCTCACCGACTACTTCACCGAACTCGCGCATGGCCCCGGCTGCGAATACTTCCGGCCCAATGTGTGGCCGAACACGCCGGACATCCTCAACGAGCACCTGCACGGCGGTGCTCGTCCGATCTTCACCGCGCGCCTGGTGCTCGCCGCCACGCTGAGCGCGAGCTACGGCATCTACGGCCCGGCCTACGAGTTGATGGAGAACACGCCGCGCAGCGCCGGCAGCGAGGAATACCTCGACTCGGAGAAGTACCAGCGCCGCGTGTGGGACCTCCAGCGTGCGGACAGCCTCGCGCCCTTCATCGCGCGGGTGAACGCCATCCGCCATACGCACCCGGCGCTGCAGGCCAACCACAGCCTCGCCTTCCACCGCACCGACAACGAGCAGCTCATTGCCTATTCGAAGCGCGAGGGCGAGGACGCCATCCTCACCATCGTCAACCTCGACCCGCAGAACGTGCAGTCGGGCTGGGTAGACGTGGACCTGGCCGCGCTCGGCGTCGAGCCGGACGCCGACTATCCCGTGCATGACCTGCTGGGCGGCCAGCATTTCGTGTGGCATGGTGGGCGCAACTTCGTGATGCTGGACCCGGCGCATGCGCCGGCGCACATCTTCCAGGTGCGCCCGCGTGCGCGCAGCGAGCGGGATTTCGATTACTTCGGTTGAGCCCATGAACGCCCCACGCACGCCGCACCTGGAGGAGGCCGAACGCGGCCCGACCACGCCCACCACCGACGAGGCGCTCTGGTACAAGGACGCGGTCATCTACCAGCTCAACGTCAAGGCCTTCTTCGACTCCAACGACGACGGCATGGGCGACTTCCAGGGCGTGGCCCAGAAGCTGGACTACGTGAAGGACCTGGGCGTCAACACCATCTGGCTGATGCCCTTCTATCCGTCGCCGCTGAAGGACGACGGCTACGACATCAGCGAATACGAGGACGTGCATCCGCAGTACGGCACGCTGGACGACTTCAAGTTCATGCTCGCCGAGGCGCACAAGCGCGACCTGCGTGTCATCACCGAGCTGGTCATCAACCACACCTCCGACCAGCACCCGTGGTTCCAGC
>JBIQKU010000091.1:0-13010 GCA_044506225.1 Rubrivivax sp.
GCAACCGACGGCCTCGGCGCGTTCGTCGTCGCCTCCCCATGAGCCTGCCCGCTGCACACGTCCGCTCGGGGGGCTTCACGCTGATCGAGGTGCTGGTGGCCCTGGCCATCGTCGCCGTGACGCTCGGCGCGGGTATCAAGGCGGCCGGGGCGCTGTCGCACAACGCGGAGCGCATGGCGCAGATCACCGAGGCCCAGTGGTGCGCCGACAACCAGCTCACCGCGATGCGGCTGCCCACGCAGCGTCAGTTGCCGAGCATCGGCGACGCGGACTTCACCTGCACCCAGCTCGGGCGGGTCTACCGCGGGCGGCTGCAGGTGCGGCAGACGCCCAACCCGAACTTCCGCCGTGTCGACGCGCAGGTGTTCGACGCCTTCGGCCAGCCGGTGCTGAGCCTGTCCACCGTGGTCTCGCGATGGTGAACAGACACAGACACCGCCTGCGCCCGCGCGGCTTCACGCTCATCGAGGTGCTGGTCGCGATGATGATCATGGCCATCCTCGCGGTGATGGCCTGGCAGGGGGTCGACGGCATCATGCGCACGCGCAACGCCAGCCAGGAGCGGTTGGACCGGACCCTGCGCGTGGGCACCGTCATCGCCCAGTGGGAGCAGGACCTCGCGGCCCTTCAGGACACCACAGCCCTGCCGAGCGCATTCGCCTACGACGGCTCCAGCGTGCGACTGACGCGGCGCAGCGCGCAGGGCGTGCAGCTGGTGGTGTGGTCGCTGCGGCTGGGCGCCAACGGCGGCGCCGGCGTGCTGCAGCGCTGGGCGGGCGCGCCGGTCACCCACGTGGACGAGCTGCAGGACGTCTGGATGCGCTCGCAGCAGTTCCAGGGCAGCGAGCCGGGGCAGGTGGATGCGATCACCGGCGTCGCGGCCTGGCAGCTCTACTGCCACCAGGGCACGGCCTGGGCCAACTGCCAGTCCACGGGCAATGTGCAGGACGATGCGCGCATCGCGCTGCCGCGTGGGCTGCGGCTGGTGCTGTCGTTTGCCGAGGGCAGCGGCCTGAGCGGCGATCTGGTGCGTGACGTGGCCTTGCCGCCGCCGTACCAATGAAGTCCTTGTCCAACACCGGCGCACGAGGCCAGCGTGGCGCAGCCCTGCTGCTGGCGATGATGATCGTCGCGCTCGTCGCCACCGCCGCGGCGTCGATGATCTGGCAGCAATGGCGGGCGGTGCAGGTGGAATCGGCCGAACGCGCACGCGCGCAGGCCACGTGGATCCTCAACGGCGCGCTCGACTGGGGTCGTCTGATCCTGCGCGAGGACGCACGCTCCGGCGGCGCGGACCATCTCGGCGAACCCTGGGCGCTGCCGCTGGCCGAAGCGCGGCTGTCGACTTTTCTCGCCGTCGACAACGCCAACGTGGACGACGCGCCCGAGGCGTTTCTCTCCGGGCACATCGTCGACGCGCAATCGCGCTACAACCTGCGCAACCTCATCGAGGGCGGCCAGGTCCTGCCCAAGGAGGTGGCGGCCTTCGGTCGGCTGCTAGAAAGCCTGGACCTCGACCGGTCGCTCGCCGTGCGCATCGCCACCGCGCTGAACGCGGCCAGCCCGGCCGGCCCGGCGGCCTCTGCGCCGGGAGGCGGCAGCCAAACGCCCGACGGACCCCAACGGCTGATGCCGCAGTCGGTCGCCCAGCTCGCCTGGCTGGGCGTCGATGCGGAAGCCATCCAGCGCCTCGCACCGTACGTGGTGCTGCTGCCCGCCAGGTCGGCCGTCAATCTGAACACCGCTGCGCGCGAAGTGCTGATGGCCGCGGTCGACGGCCTGGACGCCGGCGGTGCCGAACGCCTGATCCAGGCGCGCCAGCGCACGCCGTTTCGCAACATCGCCGAAGCCAAGGCGCTGCTGCCCGAGAGCATCGTGTTCGACGCGCAGCGTGTCGGCGTGGCGTCGCGCTATTTCGAGCTGCACGGCCGGCTGCGGCTGGAAGACCGCATCCTGGACGAGGTGTGGCTGGTGCGCCGCGACGGCGTCAACGTGATCCCGCTGCAGCGCCGGCGCGCCAGCATGCGCGAATCTCCGGGTGGTTGAGCGAATGCTCCGATGCAACTGCAACAAGGCTGCGCAAGTCCTTGATTTCACAAGGATCGCGACGTTTGCGTCCCTACAATCGCGCTAGCCCGCACCGCCGCCACCGCCCCGCATGTCCACCCTCGTGATCCAGATCCCCGCCCGGCAGCGCCTGCGTGCGGGCGGCTTGGCGGCCGTGCCGGCGGGCGAGACCCGGCCGGACAGCGCGCGCGAATACGCCTACGCCCTGACCGCCGACGGCCTGGCCCTCGGCGCCCACGGCCGTGCCGCCGCGGCCGCCCTGCCGAAGGCCGACACGGTGGTGGCGGTGCTCGCCGATGCCGACGTGGCCTGGCACCGCATCACCCTGCCCAAGGCGCCGGCGAACCGGCTGCGCGCTGCGTTGGTCGGCGTGCTGGAAGAAGCGCTGCTCGAAGATGCGGAAGCGA
The DNA here is from genome assembly GCA_044506225.1 of Rubrivivax sp. Classification (GTDB taxonomy): domain Bacteria; phylum Pseudomonadota; class Gammaproteobacteria; order Burkholderiales; family Burkholderiaceae_C; genus JAKFDI01. The sequence continues at coordinate 2,475 of JBIQKU010000091.1, forward strand.
CGCATTTCGCCGTCGCGCCGCAAGCGGTGGCCGGCCAGCCCTGCTGGATCGCCGCCACGCATCGGCAGTGGCTGCGCGGCGAGCTCGCACGGCTGATGAAGGCGCAGGTCTTCGTCGATCGTGTGGTGCCGGCCTCCTGCCCCGACGATCCGCCGCACGGCCATTTCGCCGAAAGCGGCGACCCGGACACGGCGGACGCCGGCGACGTGTCGCTCACCTGGTCGCATGCGGATGGCGTGTCCACCGTGCGCCTGGGCGGCCTGGCGCGTGCGCTCGTGCCGCTGCCGCCGCCGCAGGGCACGCGCTGGACCGCCACCCCGGGCGCGGCCACGGCCGCCGAGCGCTGGCTGGGCGCGCCGGTGGCGGTGATGCCCGCGCCGCAGCGGCTGCTGCAGGCGGCACGCACGCTGTGGAACCTGCGCCAGTTCGACCTTGCCCGGCGCAGCCGCGGCACACGCGCCGCCATGGACGCGCTGCGCCGGCTCGCGAGCCGCGAATGGCGGCCGGCACGCGTGGGCCTCGCGGTGCTGGTGCTCGCGCATGTCGTCGGCCTGAACCTGTGGGCGCTGGACCTGCGCCAGGCGATCGAGGCACGCCGGGCCACCGCCGAGTCGGTGGTCAAGGCGAGCTTTCCGCAACTCAGCGACAACGACATCAGGCGCGCCATGTCGCTGGTCATGCAACGCGAGGTCGATGCCTTGCGCCTGGCGGCCGGCCAGCCTGGCGAAGCCGACTTCGAGCCGATGCTGCGCGCCGCAGCACTCGCCTGGCCGAGCGACCAACCCCCGCCCGACAGCCTGCGCTACGAACCCGGCACCCTGACGCTCGGCGTGCAGCGCTGGGCCGAGCCCCAGATCGCGCAGTTCCGCAGCACCTTGCAGCCGCTCGGCTGGCAGGTCGAAGCGGGCAGCGACGGCCGCGTGGTCGTCACCCGCGCCGACGGAGACAGCCCACGATGAGCACGAGTCCTCTGCCCGTGGCAGCCCAGATCGGCGGCCTGAAGGCGCAGCTGCGCGAACGCTACCGGGCGCTCGCGCCGCGCGAGCGGCTGCTCGTGGCCACCGCGCTGGTGGTGGTCGCGCTGTACGCGGCCTGGAGCCTGGCGGTGGCGCCGGCGCTGCGGACGGTGCGTGCCGCGCCGGCCACGCTGGATGCGCTGGACGCCCAGTTGCAGGACATCCAGCGCCTGGCCGGGGAAAGCCGCCGCCTGCGCGAGGCGACGCCGGTATCGCCGGCGCAAAGCGGTGCCACGCTGCGCGCGGCGACCGAGCGGCTGGGCCCGGCCGGGCGCATCGCCCTGCAGGCGGATCGGGCCACGCTGAGCGTGACCAATGTGCAGGGCGAGGCCTTGCGGGCCTGGCTGAACGAGGCGCGCAGCGCGGCCCGCGCCCGCGTGGTCGATGTGCAGCTCACCCGCAATGCCGAGGGCGGCTTCAGCGGCAGCCTGGTCGTCGCCTTCGGGAGCACGCCATGACGTTGTCCATGTTCGGCCGCGGCAAGGCCGCCCGCGGGCGGCGCGCCTGGGCGCACAGCCGCGCGGCCACCGGCTGGGCCGAATCGACTCAGGCAGAGATGCAATGGGGCCGCTCGCGCGCCGCGGCGCTGCGCTGGGGCATCGCCGGCGCCATCGTCGGTCTCATCGTGGGCGTCATCGCCTTCGCGCCTGCGGCCTGGCTCGCGAACGCGGTCGCTTCGGGCACCGACGGCCGGCTGCTGCTGGCCGATGCGCGCGGCACGGTGTGGTCGGGCAGCGCCACGCTGGTGCTCACCGGCGGCCCCGACAGCCGCGACGCCCGCTCGCTGCCCGGACGCATGTCCTGGACCATGGGCCTGGACGGCACGGCGCTGCGCCTGCGGGCCCGCCATGCCTGCTGCCTCAACGGCACGGTCAGCCTGCTGCTGCGCCCGGGCCTCGGGCGTTTGAGGGCCACGCTGGTGCCGCCGGCCGACGGCTGGGTGGGTCAGTGGCCCAGTGCCTGGCTGGGCGGCCTGGGCACGCCGTTCAACACCTTGCAGCTCGGCGGGGCGATGCGCCTGGTCACCCGCGGCGTGAGCTTCGAGACGGTGCGCGGGCGCTGGAGCGTCGACGGCCGCATCGACCTCGAGCTCCTCGGCGTGTCGTCCAGCATCTCCACCTTGCCGACGCTCGGCAGCTACCGCCTCACGCTGGCGGGCGACGCGGACAGCCCAGGCACCGCCTCCCTGTCGCTGACCACGCTGGAGGGCGCGCTGCAGCTCGACGGCTCGGGCAGCTGGGGCGCGGCCGGCGTGCGCTTTCGCGGCGAAGGCAGCGCGGCGCCTGGCAACGAGACGGCGCTTTCCAATCTCTTGAACATCATCGGGCGGCGCGACGGCGCACGCACCGTCATTTCGATCGGGTGACCCATGACTGAACGCCATTCGCAGACGAGCCCCCGGCGCGCCCCCCGCCTGGCGGCGCGCGCGGCCGCGTGCGTGCTCGGCGCCGCACTGGCCGCGCCGCCGGCGGCGCTGGCGCAACCGGCCGGCGCCCGCTCCGGCGAGGGCGAGCCCGTGACGCTGAACTTCGTCGACGCGCAGATCGACGGCGTGGCGCGCGCGATGGGCGCCATCCTGAAGCAGCAGTTCGTGGTCGACCCGCGGGTGAAGGGCACGATCACGCTGTACAGCGAGCAGCCGCTGTCGCCGCGCGAGGCCTACCGCACCTTCCTGTCGGAGCTGCGCGGGCTCGGCTTCACCGTGGTGGAGGTCAGCGGCCTCTACAAGATCGTGCCCGAGGCCGACGCCAAGCTGCAGGCCGGCACGGTGTCGATCGGCGGCGTGTCGCGCCGCGGCGACCAGGTGATCACGCAGATCTTCAAGCTCGACCACGAGAACGCCAACAGCCTGGTGCCGGTGCTGCGCCCGCTGATCAGCCCGAACAACACCATCAACGCCAACCCGGGCAGCAACTCGCTGGTCATCACCGACTACGCCGACAACCTGCAGCGCATCGCCAAGATCATCGCGGCCATGGACACGCCGGCCAGCAGCGGCGTCGAGGTCGTCGCGCTGAAGCACGCCGTCGCCTCGGACGTGGCCGCGCTGGTGCAGCGGGTGCTGCAGGGCGGCGGCGCGGCGCCGGGGGTGCCGGGCACGCCGGCCGCAGCCGTCGCCGCGGCGGCCGACGCGCCCTCGGTGGTGGTCGACTCGCGCAACAACGCGCTGCTCGTGCGCGCCGGCAGCCCCACGCGCATGGCCTCGATCCGCGAGCTGATCGACCGGCTCGACCGGCCCATCGGCGGCAACAGCCAGCTCGGCAACATCTGGGTGGTGCACCTGAAGAACGCCGACGCGGTGCGGCTGGCCGCGGTGCTGCGCGCGGCCTTCGCGGCCGGCGGCGATTCGTCGAGCCCGTTCGGCGGCGGCGGCAGCCTCGGCGCCGGCAGCTCGAGCCAGGCGTCGCCCCTCAACGCCAGCCTGCAGAACGCGCAGGGCGGCACCGGCGTGGGCATGTCGGCCCAGGCCGCCGCGCCCGTCACGCCGACGGCGGCGCCGTCCACCGGCGGCTTCGTGCAGGCCGATCCCTCCACCAACTCGCTCATCATCACCGCCGCCGAGCCGATGTACCGGCAGCTGCGCGCGGTGATCGACCAGCTCGACTCGCGCCGGGCGCAGGTCTACATCGAGAGCATGATCGTCGAGGTATCGGGCGACAACGCGGCCGACTTCGGCTTCCAGTGGCAGGGGCTGCTCGGCAGCAAGGGCGACAAGAACATCATCGGCGCCGGCACCAACTTCACCGGCCCGGGCGGCACCGGCAACATCATCGACATCTCGGTCGGCGCGGCCACCGGCCAGGTGTCGATCGGCGAAGGGTTGAACATCGGCCTGGTGCGCAACTTCGGCGGCACCTACGCGCTGGCGTCGATCGCGCGCATCCTGCAGAGCCAGACCAACACCAACATCGTCTCCACGCCGAACCTGATCACGCTCGACAACGAGGAAGCCAAGATCATCGTCGGCAGCAACGTGCCCTTCGTCACCGGCCAGTTCACCAACACCGGCACCGGCACGACCAACCCGTTCCAGACCATCGAGCGCAAGGACGTGGGCATCACGCTGCGCATCAAGCCGCAGATCGGCGAGGACGGCTCGGTGCGCATGACGATCTTCCAGGAGTCGTCGAGCCTGTCCGACCAGGTGGCGCCGGGCACGAGCAACGCCGGGCCGTCAACCAACAAGCGCTCGATCGAGTCGACCGTGGTGGTGGACGACGGCCAGATCATCGTGCTGGGCGGGCTGATCGAGGACCGCTACACCGAGAACAACTCCAAGGTGCCGCTGCTGGGCGACGTGCCGGGCCTCGGGGCGCTGTTCCGCAGCGAGAACCGCACCAAGACGCGCACCAACCTGATGGTCTTCCTGCGCCCGGTGATCATGCGCGACGGCGACGTGAGCAACCGCCTGTCGCTCGACCGCTACGAGATCATCCGCGGCCACCAGCAGTCGGCGCAGCCGCGCCCGAGCGTGCTGGTGCCGATCAACGAGGCGCCGCTGCTGCCGCCGCTGCCGGCGGTGGAGCAGTCGACGCAGCCGCTGGCGGTGCCGCCGTCTTCGCCGGGCACCACGCCGCCGCGCGAGCCGGCGCCCGCACCCGCCGCGCCGCCGCCGGCGCCGGCCTGGACGCCGCCGCCGCCCATCCCCGGCGTGCTGCTGCCCGACTGACGCGCGACGCGAACGCCATGGCCACCCGCCATCCCCTGCCCTACGCCTACGCGCGCGCCCACAACCTGCTGCTCGAGGACGACGGCAGCCGCCTGGTGCTGTGGGCGCCGGAGACGGTGCCGCTGCCGGCGCTGTCCGAGCTGCTGCGGCTGTACGAGGTGGATGCGCTGGAGCGCGAGGCCGCGGCCACGCTCGGCAGCCGCATCTCGGCCGCCTACGCCGGGGGCGAATCGAGCGCCGCCGTGGTGATCGGCGAGGTGGAGAGCGCCGTCGACCTCACGCGCATGATGCAGGACCTGCCGGCGGTGGAAGATCTGCTGGAGTCGGCCAACGACGCGCCCATCATCCGCATGCTCAACGCCCTGCTCACGCAGGCCGCGAAGGACGGCGCGAGCGACATCCACATCGAGCCCTACGAGCGCTCCAGCTCGGTGCGCTTCCGCGTGGACGGCACGCTGCGCGAGGTGGTGCAGCCCAACCGCGCGCTGCACGCGGCGCTGATCTCGCGCCTGAAGATCATGGCCGAGCTCGACATCGCCGAGAAGCGCCTGCCGCAGGACGGGCGCATCTCGCTGCGCATCGGCGGGCGCGCGGTCGACGTGCGCGTGTCCACCCTGCCCTCGCAGCACGGCGAGCGCGCGGTGCTGCGCCTGCTCGACAAGGGCGAGTCGAAGTTCACGCTGGAGGCGCTGGGCATGAGCGGCGACACGCTGCGCAAGTTCGACCGCCTCATCCAGCAGCCGCACGGCATCGTGCTCGTGACGGGGCCGACGGGCTCGGGCAAGACCACCACGCTCTACGCCTCGCTCGCGCGGGTGGACACCAGCACCACCAACGTGCTGACGGTGGAAGACCCGGTGGAATACGAGCTCGCCGGCATCGGCCAGACACAGGTGAACCCGAAGATCGACCTCACCTTCGCCAAGGCGCTGCGCGCCATCCTGCGCCAGGACCCGGACGTGATCATGATCGGCGAGATCCGCGACTTCGAGACCGCGCAGATCGCCATCCAGGCCTCGCTCACCGGCCACCTGGTGCTGGCCACGCTGCACACCAACGACGCACCCAGCGCCGTCACCCGGCTCACCGACATGGGCGTGGAGCCGTTCCTGCTCAGCTCCAGCCTGCTGGGCGTGCTGGCGCAGCGCCTGGTGCGCAAGCTGTGCCCTGCGTGCAAGCGCGCCGACGAACGCGGGCGCTATCACCCGGTGGGCTGCGAGGTGTGCGCGATGAGCGGCTACAAGGGCCGCACCGGCGTGTACGAGCTGATGGTGGCCGACGAACGCGTGCGTTCGCTGATCCACGGCCGCGCCGCCGAATCGCAGATCCTCGCCGCCGCCGAACAAGGCGGGCTGCGCACCATGCGCGAGGACGGCGAACGGCTGGTGGCCGAAGGCATCACCTCGGCCGAAGAGGTGCTGCGGGTGACGCGGGAGGGTTCGTGATGCGCACCGCTCGGCAGGTGCGGAGCCGCTGAGCCGTGCCCGCCTTCAAGTACGAGGCGCTCAACGCCGCCGGCAAGACCACCACCGGCCTGATCGAGGCCGACAACGCACGCGCCGCACGCGCCATGGTCCGGGCGCAGGCGCTGGTGCCGCTGCAGGTCACGCAGATCGCGGCCGACAGCGGCGGGGGCCGGACCTCGCGCTGGAAGCGCCGGGTGTTCAGCGCCACCGGCCTTGCGGTGTGGACGCGCCAGCTCGCCGGCCTGGTGGGCAGCGGCCTGCCGCTCGAACGTGCGCTGACCGCGCTGAGCGACGAGGCCGAAGATCCGCGCGAGCGCGAACTCGTCGCCCACCTGCGCTCGGAGGTCAACGGCGGCGCGCCCTTTGCGCAAGCGCTGGCCGGTGCGCCGCGCGAGTTCGACGAGGTCTACCGCGGCGTGGTCGCCGCCGGCGAACAAAGTGGCGCGCTCGGTCAGGTGCTCGAGCGCCTGGCCGACGACCTGGAAGAGCGCCAGGCGCTCAAGGCACGGCTGGTCGGCGCCATGCTGTACCCGGCCATCGTGTCGCTGATCGCGGTGGTCATCGTCGTCTTCCTCGTCGCCTACGTGGTGCCGCAGGTCGCCTCGGTGTTCACCAGTTCGAAGCGTGCCCTGCCCACGCTCACGGTGGCGATGCTCGCGATCAGCGCGTTCGTGCGCCAGTACGGCTGGCTGGTGCTGCTGCTGCTCGTCGGCGGGGGCTTCACGCTCGCGGCCCTGTTGCGCAACGACGCGTTCCGCGAACGCTTCGACGCCGGCTGGCTCGAGCTGCCGCTGGTGGGGCGGCTGGCGCGTGGCTACAACGCGGCGCGCTTCGCCGGCACGCTGGCCATGCTGGCCGGCGCGGGCGTGCCCATCCTCAAGGCGTTGCAGGCGGCGGCCGAGACGCTGTCCAACCGCGCCATGCGTGCCGATGCCATGGATGCCCTGGTGCAGGTGCGCGAGGGCGCACCGCTCGCCTCGGCGCTCGCCGGCAAGAAGCGCTTTCCGGGCCTGCTGGCGATGTTCTCGCGCCTGGGCGAGCAGACCGGCGAACTGCCGCGCATGCTCGAACGGGCCGCGCGCCAGCTCGCCACGGAGGTGCAGCGTCGCGCGCTGCAGATGGCCACCATTCTCGAGCCGCTGCTCATCGTGGCCATGGGCGGCGTGGTGATGCTCATCGTGCTGGCCGTGCTGCTGCCCATCATCCAGCTCAACACCTGGACGAGCTGAGGCGGCAGCAGGCCTGGCGGCGCAGGCACGATGTGTGCTGTGACTTCCTGCCGAAGCGGGCCTTCCGGCCGGGATTTGCACCCTCGATTGCGTGTTAATCCGGGTACCCGCGCGCAGCCGCTTTGCTGGAATGGTCCGACGGCTGATGGAGGTTTCATGAGTGCGTCCAACGAACTGGTTCCTGTTTCTGCCACGCACGGGGGCATCCCGATCGCCCGCATGCGCAGCGTCTATCAGGTGGAGGAGGTCGGCCGCAAGCTCGACCGGCTGCCTGCCAAGGAACACGAAAGCCTGCGCTCCACCTACGAGCGCATGCTCGAGAAGGGGCCCGAGCGCTTCCAGGTCAAGCCCTCGGGCCTGCCGGTGATGAACCATCTGTACGACGACCTGCCCAACTTCGCCGAGGTGCTCGACGACGTGCGCCGCCAGCTCGCGCTGTGCGAGGACAGCCGCGACGCGCTCGAGATCACGCCGCTCCTGCTGCTCGGACCGCCGGGCGTGGGCAAGACGCACTTCGCGCGGGCGCTGTCGGCGCTGCTGGGCACCGGCATGGGCTTCGTCTCGATGAGTTCGCTCACCGCCGGCTGGGTGCTCAGCGGCGCGTCGAGCCAGTGGAAGGGCGCGCGCCCCGGCAAGATCTTCGAGACGCTGGTCGAGGGCCAGTACGCCAACCCGGTGATGGTGGTCGACGAGATCGACAAGGCCGGCGGCGAGCATGCCTACGACCCGCTGGGCGCGCTCTACGGCCTGCTGGAGCACGACACCGCCGGCAGCTTCGTCGACGAGTTCGCCGAGGTGCCGATCGACGCCAGCCAGGTGATCTGGGTCGCCACCGCGAACGATGCGCGCGGCATTCCCGACCCGCTCCTGAACCGCATGAACGTGTACGAGGTGCAAAGCCCCGACCGCGAGGCCGCGCGCCGCATCGCGGCCAAGCTGTACCGCGGCATCCGCGCCGACCACGACTGGGGCTCGCGCTTCGAGCCCGAGCCCGCCGACGACGTGCTCGACCGCATGAGCGAGCTCGCGCCGCGCGAGATGCGCCGCGCCTGGATGACGGCCTTCGGCAACGCCCGGCTCGACCGCCGCGGCGAGGTGCAGGCGCGCGACCTGCCCGATGCCGGGCCGCGCAAGGGGTCGATCGGCTTCGTGCAATAGCCGCCCGGCGGCCGCGGGGGCCCCCGGGTGCGGCGGGGGCGCGCGCGGGCGTGTTTCTGACATGATCCCCGCCATGCCCGTCACCCTGAATGGCCAGCTCGTCGTCGCCATCTCCTCGCGCGCGCTCTTCGACTTCGAGGAAGAGAACGAGCTGTTCGAGTCCACCGACGACCGCGCCTACATGCAGCTGCAGCTCGAGCGCGTGGCCCTGCCGGCCAAGCCGGGCGTGGCCTTCTCGCTCGTCAACAAGCTGCTCGCCTTCAACGGCGCCGACGCGCCGCGCGTGGAGGTGGTGATCCTCTCGCGCAACGACCCGGTCTCGGGCATGCGCGTGTTCCGCTCGGCCAAGCACTACGGCATGGCGATCCAGCGCGGCGTGTTCACGCGCGGGCAGTCGCCGTGGCGCTACCTGCGCCCGCTCTCGGCCAACCTGTTCCTCTCCGCCAACGAGGCGGACGTGCGCTCCGCGCTCGAATGCGGCGTGCCGGCGGCGCGCGTGTTCCCGCATTCGAAGCGCGCCTCCGACGCGCACCCGAACGAGGTGCGCATCGCCTTCGACGGCGACGCCGTGCTGTTCTCCGACGAGGCCGAGCGCGTGTTCCAGCGCGCCGGGCTCGCCGCCTTCCAGACGCACGAGCTCGACCAGGCCGAGACGCCGCTGGCCGCCGGCCCGTTCAAGCCGCTTCTGGAGGCGCTGCAGCGGCTGCAGCACGCGCCGTCGCCGGGCATGCGCATCCGCACGGCGCTCGTCACCGCGCGCAGCGCGCCGGCGCACGAGCGCGCGATCCGCACGCTGATGAACTGGAACGTGGAGATCGACGAGGCCATGTTCCTCGGCGGCCTGCCCAAGGGCGAGTTCCTGCGCGAGTTCGAGCCCGACTTCTTCTTCGACGACCAGACCGGCCACATCGAGAACGCCGCGCCGCATGTGCCCGCCGGCCATGTGGCCGCGGGCATCAGCAACCTGCTCGGCAACGAGGCCTGACCCACGCTAGTGCACGCGGCGCAGGCCTTCCAGGTCGAGCACGCGCACGCCGCCGTATTCGATGCCGATCAGGCCGCCGCTCTGCAAGGCCTGCAGCGCCTTGTTCACCCGCTGGCGTGACAGGCCGACGAGATAACCCAGCTCCTGCTGGGTAATGCGCAGCAGGCTGCCCACACCCGGGTACAGCACCGGATGGAACAGCGCCGCCAGGCTGCGCGCCACGCGCGCGTCCGGGTCGCTCAGGCGGTCGATCTCGCGCGCGGCGATGAACTGGCCCAGGCGTTCGTTGAGCTGCTGGGTGATGAAGCGGTTGAACGGGATGCTGCGGTCCAGCAGCCAGTGGAAGGTCTCGACCGGAATGCCTGCCACGAGGCTTCTGCGCAGCGCCTGGATGTTGTAGCGATAGGGCTCGCGCTTGATCACCGTGCCCTCGCCGAACCAGCCGCCGGGCGGCATGCCGGTGAAGGTGATGGACATGTCGGCGGCTTCGTCGTTGCTCATCTTGAGCAGGCCGTCGAGCACGCCGAACCAGTAGACGGGCGGGCGGCCGACGCGGCACAGCAGTTCGCCCACGTTCACCGGCGCGACGCGCACGTCGGCCACCACACGACGGCGCTCGTCGGCGTCCAGCCGGCCGAGCCAAGGGATGTAGCCCAGCTCGTTCGTGGACGCCGGCCGCGCCCGCTTGAGCACCGGCCCGAGCGCATCGGCGCTGGATGAGTCGCTGTGGGGCATCGCGGGAAAGACCCGAGGGGACTGTCCCTAGGATTGTCGTCAGAACGACAACATGGCGTCAAACCAGTGCCTACATTGGCAGCGTCCGTGGCTGCCACAAGCACCGCGCGCACAAGCCCCGGGCCGATCCCGGCCCGGGCACCTCTTCACGCAACGCTGGAGGCGCCGGTGTCCACGACCTTTCCGCAGCTCTTGCTGGCACACGCCGCCCGCCGGCCCCAGGCGCCGGCCCTGCGCGAGAAGGAATTCGGCATCTGGCAGACGCTGAGCTGGTCGG
>JBIQKU010000092.1:0-12895 GCA_044506225.1 Rubrivivax sp.
GCCGGCTGTGCGTGAAGGGCCGCTTCGGCTTCGACTACGCCCACCATCCGCAGCGCCTCACCAAGCCGCTGATCCGCAAGCCCGGCGTGGCCAAGGATCCACAGGCCATGCCGGATCCGGCGAACTGGCACAGCATCTTCCGCGAAGCCACCTGGGAAGAAGCGCTGGACCTCGCCGGCGGCACGCTGCGGCGGCTGCGCGACACGCACGGCGCCAAGTCGCTGGCCGGCTTCGGCTCGGCCAAGGGCAGCAACGAAGAGGCGTATCTGTTCCAGAAGCTGGTGCGCACGGGCTTTCGCAGCAACAACGTCGACCACTGCACGCGGCTGTGCCATGCGTCCAGCGTGGCGGCGCTGCTCGAGGGCGTGGGCTCGGGCGCGGTCAGCAACCCGGCGGGCGACGTCGAGCATGCAGAGGTGATCCTCGTCATCGGCTCCAACCCCACGGCCAACCATCCGGTGGCGGCCACCTGGATGAAGAACGCGGCGAAGCGCGGCGCGAGGATCGTGCTCGCCGACCCGCGCCGCACCGAGCTTTCGCGCCACGCCTGGCGCACGCTGCAGTTCAACGCCGACACCGACGTGGCGATGCTCAACGCGCTGATCCACACGGTGATCGACGAAGGCCTGGTGAACGAGGGCTTCGTGCGCGAGCGCGTCGCCAACTACGAGGCGCTGCGCGAGAACGTGCGCGGCTACAGCCCCGAGGCGATGGCGCCGATCTGCGGCATCCCGGCCGAGACGCTTCGCGAGGTGGCACGCGCCTTCGCCACCGCCAAGAGCGCCATGATCCTCTGGGGCATGGGCGTGAGCCAGCATGTGCACGGCACGGACAACGCCCGCTGCCTGATCGCGCTGGTCTCGGTCACCGGCCAGATCGGCCGGCCCGGCACCGGCCTGCATCCGCTGCGCGGCCAGAACAATGTGCAGGGCGCGAGCGACGCGGGGCTGATCCCGATGATGTTCCCCGACTACCAGCGCGTGGACAACCCGGCGGCCCACGCCTGGTTCGAGGACTTCTGGCAGACGCCGCTGGACCGCACGCCCGGCTACACGGTGGTGGAGATCATGCACAAGGCGCTCGCGCCCGAGAGCGATCCGCACAAGATCCGCGGCATGTACGTGATGGGCGAGAACCCGGCGATGAGCGACCCGGACCTGAACCATGCGCGCGCGGCACTCGCCTCGCTCGAGCACCTGGTGGTGCAGGACATCTTCATGACCGAGACCGCCTGGCTCGCCGACGTGGTGCTGCCCGCCAGCGCCTGGCCCGAAAAGACCGGGACGGTCAGCAACACCGACCGCATGGTGCAGCTCGGGCGCCGCGCGCTCGACCTGCCGGGCGATGCGCGGCAGGACCTGTGGATCATCCAGCAGATGGCGCAGCGCCTGGGTTTGGATTGGCGCTACGAGGGTGAAGATTCGGGCGTGGCCGCGGTGTTCGAGGAGATGCGCCAGGCCATGCACGGCGCGATTGCCGGCATCACCTGGGAGCGGCTGCAGCACGAGGACAGCATCACCTATCCCTGCCTGAGCGAGGACGACCCAGGCCGCCCCATCGTCTTCGACGACCGCTTCCCCACGCCCAGCGGGCGGGTCACGCTGGTGCCGGCCGACATCATTCCCGCCGCCGAGCGGCCGGATGCCGACTACCCCTTCGTGCTCATCACCGGCCGCCAGCTCGAGCACTGGCACACCGGCAGCATGACGCGGCGCGCCAGCGTGCTGGACGCGCTGGAACCCATCGCGACCGTGTCCATGCACGGCGCCGACATTGCCGACCTGGGCGTCGCGCCCGGCGACCTCGTCACCTTACGTTCACGCCGCGGTGAAGTCAGCCTGCATGTGCGCCGTGACGACGGCACACCGCGCGGCGGCGTCTTCGTGCCGTTCGCGTACCACGAGGCCGCGGCCAACCTGATGACCAACGCGGCGCTCGACCCCTTCGGCAAGATCCCGGGCTTCAAGTACTGCGCGGTGCAGGTGGTGGCCGGCGGCACGCCGGCGCCCAGCGTGGGATACGGGCGCGCCGCAGCACGGGCCTGAAGCCGCCGCTGGATCACGCCGCGATTCCGCGGCTGGTACGGTCTCGCCTTTTGCGGCGCGTGCCGCCGCCCCACTCGCTCGACAGAAAGCCATCACACGATGAACGACACCTCCTTGCTCGACTGGTTCAACGACACCCAGTTCCTCGGCATCTCGATGACCAACTGGGCGATCGCCATCGGCGCCGCCCTGCTCGCCTGGCTGCTGCTCACGCTCGGCCTGCGCTTTGCGATCAGGCGGGCGCAGCAGCTGACCGGCCGCACCTCCACCCGCATCGACGACGTGCTGGTCGAAGTGCTGGCGGGCACGAACCGGGGGCTGATCTTCCTGGTGTCGCTGTTGGTGGGCCTCGGCATGCTGCAGCTGCCCGACCCCTGGCCCGCACGGGTGTCGCACCTGTGGTTCCTGGCCGTGGCGCTGCAGGTGGGGCTGTGGGGGCACCGCGCGATCCGCACGGCGCTCAAGCACTACGTCGCGCGCAACGCCACGCCCGGCATGACGCAGGTGAGCGCCTCCGCCACGCTCATGTCCTGGGGCCTGAACACCGCGCTGTGGGCGGTGGTGCTGCTGTCCATCCTCGCCAACGTGGGCGTGAACATCACCGCCTTCGTGGCCAGCCTGGGCGTGGGCGGCATCGCGGTGGCGTTGGCGGTGCAGAACATCCTCGGCGACCTGTTCGCCTCGCTGTCGATCGCCGTGGACAAGCCCTTCGAGGTGGGCGACTTCATCGTCACCAGCGGCATCGTCGGCTCGGTGGCGCATGTGGGCGTGCGCAGCACGCGCATCCGGGCGCTCTCGGGCGAGCAGATCGTCATCTCCAACACCGAGCTGCTCAAGCAGACGATCAACAACTACAAGCAGATGCTCGAGCGGCGCATCGTCTTCAAGTTCCGCGTGAGCTACGAGACGAGCGCCGCACAGGCCGAGGAGATCTCGCGCACGGTGGAGCGCATCATCCGCGCACAGGAGAAGACGCGCTTCGACCGGGCGCACCTGCTGTCCTTCGGGCCGGAGGCGCTGGAGTACGAGGTGGTCTACATCGTGCTCGACCCGAGCTACAACATCTACATGGACCTGCAGCAGCGCATCAACCTGGAACTCATGCGCGAGCTCGAGCAGATGGGCGTGAGCTTCGGCCTGCCGGTGCGCCGCCTGCGTGTGGCCAGCCCCGTGACGGTGACGCAGGCCACCGAGCAGCCGGCGGCCGAAGGCGCGGCGGGCTGAGCGGCGGGGCGGTGGCGGGTGTCGGAATCGGCCCTGAATCGGTCGATTTCGACACTGGCGAGCGGGAGGCGCCGGCCGCAGCATGGGGCCTTCACCACTTGCCGGAGAACACCCCATGGATTTCTTCTTCGCCCCGCTCGCCTGCTCGATGGCCGGCCATGTGCTGATCCGCGAGGCCGGGCTGCCCATCAACCTGCGGCGGGTCGCGCTCGCCCCCAAGCAGACCGCCGAGGGCACCGACTACCACGAGATCGCCCCGCTCGGGCAGGTGCCGGTGCTGCGCTTCGACGACGGCCGGGTGCTCACCGAGAACAGCGTGGTGCTGCAGGTGCTGGCCGGCCTTGCGCCCGAGCGCGGCTACCTGCCGCCGCGCGACAGCGCCGAAGGCCTCGCGACGCTGGAATGGCTGAGCTTCAGCGCCACCGAGATGCACAAGCTGTGCCTGTATCCGATGTTCCAGCGCAACGCGCCGGATGCGGTGAAAGCCTGGTCCCGTGCCCAGCTGCCGCCGCGCCTGGCGCTTGCCGCGCGGCGCCTGGAAGGCCGGCCCTGGCTCGCGGGCGAGGCCTTCACCATTGCCGACGCCCACTTCGGCTGGGCGCTCGCGCTGTGCCGCATGGCCAAGGTGGACGAGGCGCGGGCCGGCGCGCTGGCCGGCTACTGGGAACGCCTGATGGCGCGCCCGGCGTTTGCGGCCTGCCTCGAGGAGGAGAAGGCCTTGTACGGGCGGTATGCGTGATGCGAGTTCGCGTTCGAAAGCACAGGCGCACCATCAAGGGCCGTTCGCACTGAGCTTGTCGAAGTGCCTCTGCGCGTACGCGCGGCTTCGACAGGCTCAGCCCGAACGGGTTCTGTTCGATGCATCGCGCAGCGGCATCACAACGGCCACACCATCAACAGCAACGGAATCGCGATCGCACAGCACAGCACTTCCAGCGGCAATCCCAGCCGCCAGTAATCGCCGAATCGCAGCCCGCCCGGCCCGAGGATGAGCGTGTTGTTCTGATGGCCGATGGGCGTGAGAAAGGCGCATGACGACCCGATGGCCACGGCCATCAGAAAGGCGTCCGGGTTCACCTGCAGTGCACTGGCCGTGCCGAGCGCGATGGGGCACATCACCGCCGCCGTGGCCGCGTTGTTGACGATGTCCGACAGCAGCATCGTCGCCACCAGCACCACCGCCAGTCCGGCCACCGCCTGCCCCTGGGCCACGTTCTCGAGCAGGAAGCGCGCGACGATCTCGGCCGTGCCGGTGGATTCGAGCGCATCGGCCACCGGCAGCAGGGCGCCCAGCAGCACGATGACCGGCCAGTCCACCGCGTCGTAGACCGACCGCTGCGGCAGCACGCGCAGCACCAGCATGGCGAGCACGCCCAGGGTGAACGACACCGCCGGGCCCAGCACGCCCGCCGCCGGCAGGCCGACGGCCGTGGCCATGATGGCGCCGGCGAGCCAGGACTTGCGCCTGCTCGGAATGCGCAACTGCCGCTCGGCCAGCGGCACGCAGCCGAACTCGCCGGCGAATTCCGCGATCGCCTCGGGCGCGCCCTGCATGAGCAGCAGGTCGCCGGCCCTGATGCCGATCGAGCGCAGCCGCGTCAGCGAGCGCCGCCCCTGGCGCGAGAGCGCGAGCAGGTTCAGCCGGCGGCGCCGGCGCAGTTGCAGGTCGCTGGCCGACAGCCCGATCAGCGAGGAGCCCGGCAGCACGGCCAGCTCCATCAGCACCACGTCCTTGGACTCGGCGGCCTTCTCCGGCTCTTCGTGATCCTCGGCCGGCTGCGCATCGCCCTCGCCGCCGTCGCCCTCGGGCTCTGCCTGCGCCGGCCGCTTCGATTCCTCCAGCGCCAGGCCGAGCGTGGACAGCATGCCCGATAGCGTCTCGGCGTCCGCCTCGATCACCAGGAGGTCGCCGGCGCGCACGCGCCGCCACGGATGCGGCGCCGTCACCCGCAGCCGGCTGCGCACCAGGCCCACCACCTGCGCGCCCGACTCGCCCATCGCCTGCTCCAGCGCGCGCAGCGTCTTGCCGTCGCAGGCACTGTCGGCCTGCACCCGCACCTCGGTGAGGTAGGCGCCGGTCTCGAAGCCTTCCATGCCTGCCGGGCGGCGCGCCGGCACCAGCCGCCAGCCGATGAGCGCGATGAAGGCCACGCCCGCCGCAGCCACCGCCACGCCCACCGGCGCGAAATCGAACATGCGAAAGCCGCCCGCGCCGGTGCTTGCGCGAATGCCCGAGACGATGAGGTTCGGCGGTGTGCCGATCAGCGTGGTGATGCCGCCCAGCACGGTCGCGAAGGCGAGCGGCATCAGCACCCGCGCCGGGGCGATGTCGAGCCGGCGCGCCAGCAACAGCGCCACCGGCATGAGGATGGCCATCGCGCCGACGTTGTTCATGAAGCTCGACAACACCGCGCCCAGACCGAGCAGCGCCGCCAGGCTCAGCGTCGGCCCGGCGCGGCTGGGAAGCACCAGGCGGGTGAGCCGGTCCACCGCGCCCGAGGCCTGCAACCCGCGGCTGAGTACCAGCACGCCGGCCACGGTGATCACCGCCGGATGGCCGAAACCGCGGAACGCGTCGTCTGCCGGCACGATGCCGACGAACACGCAGGCGAGCAGCGAGGCGATCGCCACCATGTCGTGCCGCCACGGCCCCCACACGAAGAGCACCGTGGTGGCGAGCAGGATGCCGAGCGCGAGCGTCTGGTCGGTGTTCATCGGGCCCCGTCAACCGGCGCGGCCCGCGGCACCGTCGCTGCGCTCGCCGCGCAGCACCTTGCACACCACATCGCCCAGTTCCTCGAAGAGCCGTTCCTTGGCGACGATCCCACGCACGCCCGCACGCCGCGCCTGTTCGCGCGCCGGCTCGGAGACGAAGCCCGAGCTCAGCACCACCGGCAGCCCGGGGCGCAGCGCCTGCAGTGCCGCGGCCAGCTCCAGGCCCGACATCTGCGGCATGTCGAAATCGGTGACGGCCACGTCGAAGCGCTGCGGCGTGCGCCGAAAGGCCTCGAGCGCCTGCAGCGCGTCCTGCCAGGGCGTGACCTCGAAGCCCTCGCGGCGCAGCACCTGCTCGGTGGTTGCGAGCACCACAGGGTCGTCGTCGACCAGCAGCACACGCTCGCCCTGCCCGCGGCATGCCGTCGTGTCCGCCGCCTGCTCGGGCATGGCGGCGGCCGGCACCTCGCCGCGCGCCAGCGGCAGGTAGACATGGAAGGTCGAGCCCGAGCCCGGTGTGCTGTCCACCGTGACCGCCCCGCCGTGGCGGCTGACGATGCCGTGCACCACCGGCAGGCCCATGCCGGTGCCCGTGCCCGGTGTCTTGGTGGTGAAGAAGGGCTCGAACAGCCGCTTGCGCGTCGCCGCGTCGATGCCATGGCCGTTGTCGCTCACCCACACATGGGCGTAGCGGCCCTCGCCGAGCAGGGTGTCCGCCGGCGGCGGCTCACCGGGGCCCAGCGTCAGCGCTGCCAGGCCCACCTCCACCCGGCCCTTGCCGTCGGGCAGGGACTGCCAGGCGTTGGTGCCGAGGTTGAGCAGCACCTGCTGGATGCTGGTGGCGTCCACGTCGACCAGCAGTTCTTCGTCGGCGACCACCGCCTGCAGTTCGACACCCGCGGGCAGCACCACCTGCAGCATGGCCAGCGCATCGTGCAGCACCGGGGCGAGCGGCTGTTGCTCGACCACCGTCTCCTCGCCGTCGCGCCGCGCGAAGGCGAGGATGCGCGCCACCAGGTCGCGCGCATGCTCGCCGGCACCGCGGATGTGCTCGAGCTGGCGGCGCCGCGGGTCATCGGCCGCGGTCTGCGCCAGGGCCAGCCCGGCGTTGCCCAGCACCACGGCCACCACGTTGTTGAAGTCGTGCGCCATGCCGCCGGCCAGCGTGCCCAGCGCCTCCATCTTCTGCGCCTGCCACAGGTGGGCCTCGGCCGTGCGGCGGGCGATCTCGGCGCGCTTGCGCGCGGTGACGTCCCCGCAGTAGAGCGCCAGCCCGCCGTCGTGCGTCGGAAAGAGGCGCACCTCCAGCCAGCGCGAGCCGGGCGGCGCGGTCAGTTCCTCGTACAGCCGCGGCGTACGCTCGGCCATGGCCTGGCGCACCTCGGCTTCGTGGCGTGTGCCGCGCGCCCGGTGGAAGACATCGAACAGCCGCTGGCCGAGCGTGTGCTCGCGCCGGCGCCCCGACATGCCTTCCGCGATGCGGTTGATGTAGACGACGCGGAAGTCCGCATCGACCAGCACGAAGCCCTCGGACAGCGTCTCCAGCATGCCGTGCAGCGTGTGTTCCAGCGACTGCACGCGCGCCTGCGCCAGGCGCAGCGCGGTGATGTCCTGGCAGGCGCCGTGCACCGCCACCACGCGGCCTGCCGCATCGCGCAGCGGCTCGCCGATGCCCCGGGTGAACACCGTGCGCGCATCGGGCGTGAGCAACTGGAACTCACAGTCGAAGGGCAGGCCCTCGTCGACGCAGCGTACGAGGCACCGTTCGAAGCGCACGCGCGACTCGCCCGCATAGGCGCTCAGCGCCTCCTCGCGCGTCAGGCTCACCCGCCCGGGCATGCCATGTACCGCGGCCACCGTCAGGTCCCACTGCACCTCGCCCGAGGCGACCAGCAACTGCCAGCCACCCAGCCCCGCCATGCGGCTGCCGATGGCGGTCAACTCCGCCGGTTGGCTGAAGGCCGGCGCGCTCGCTTCCTCGCTTGGATCTGACCCCACGCAGCGACCTCCGACCAGGGTGGACCTCGCACCGAGCGCGCGGATCGTCGCCCTGCGCGCTTGGCCCAGGCACGCCCAGAGCAAGCGCCGTTCCCATGCCGGCGGTTTCGCGGCGTGTCCCGGCGCTGGTAGTCCCGGATGCTCAGGCGGCAAGGTTCAGGCCTAGACTGCCCTTATGCAAGCCGCAGCACAGGTGTCCTCGCCCGCGCGGCCCGCGCTGCGGGTGGCGGTGGTGATGGAGCGCGAGGCCCGGCCCAACGCCTGGGAAGACTGGCGCTTCCGGCTGGTCGATGTGGTGCCCGACGAAGCGGCCTTCGGCCGGGCGCCGCGGGTGCTGCGTGACGACGGCCGGGTGTGCCGCACGCTGTACCCCGGATTCACGCTGCAACTCTTTCGCGACGAGGGCGAGGGCTACCACCTCAACCTGCGCACCGGCACACCGGTGTGGTTCGTGATGTGGCGCCGCGACGATGCCGACCCGTCGCGCGCCTGGCCAGAGACGGTGAGCGTCTCCTACAACGAAGCCGGCCGCTGGCTGGATGCGCAGGAACGCGTGGACAACGTGCCCCTGCCCGCGGAGGTGGCCGCCTGGCTGCAGGCCTACACCGACGAGCACTACCGGCCGCAACCCCGGCAGCGGCGCCGGCCGCAGTCCTTCGTGGCTCCGCAGGAGCGGCGTCCATGAGCCGCGACGAAGGCTTTCTGTCGCGCTGGTCGCGGCGCAAGACGGTCGCGCGCGAATCGCCGCAGGCGCTCGAGGAGCCGCCGCTCGACGGCGAACGCGCGGCTGCGGTGGTGCCCATGGCGCCTGCGCCGCAGACCGCCGCAGCGCCCGCCGCCCCCGCCGACGATGCGCCCGAGCTCCGGCTGCCGACCATGGAAGACGTTGCACGCCTCACCCACGGCAGCGACTTCTCCGCGTATGTGACGCCGGGCGTGGACGCATCCGTGCAGCGGGCGGCCATGAAGAAGCTGTTCTCCGACCCGCGCTACAACGTGATGGACGGGCTGGACGTCTACATCGACGACTACGGCAAGCCAGACCCCATCCCCTCGCACATCCTGCGCACGATGCACCAGGCGAGCGTGCTGCGCCTGTTCGACGAGGACGCACCCGAGGCCAGGCCCGAGGCGCACGCCGCGCCCGCGACGCCGGCCACCGAAGACCCGAGCGAAGGCGGCCTTGATGAAGACCCTGATCTGCAACTGCAACCACACCATGCCGCTGGACGGCCCGGCCCTGGCGAAGGCCCTGGGGCCTGAGGCCGGCGCGGACCTGCAGACCGTCCACACCACCTTGTGCCGGCGCGAGGCGGGCGCCTTCCAGCGCGCGGCGCGCAGCGGCGAGGAACTGCTGGTGGCCTGCACGCAGGAAAGCCGGCTGTTCCTCGAACTCAACGAAGAGACCGAAGGCACACGGCCGCTGGCGGAGCGGCCGATCCGCTTCGTCAACATCCGCGAGACCGGTGGCTGGTCCCGCGATGCCGCCGAGCGGCCCGCGGCCCTCACGCCCAAGATCGCCGCCCTGCTCGCGATGGCGCAACTGCCCGAGCCGGAGCCAGTGCCCACGGTCGCCTATCGAAGCGGCGGGCGGCTGCTGGTGATGGGCGCGGCCGATGCCTGCGAGCGCGCGGCACGGCTGCTCGGCGACACGCTGGACGTGAGCCTGCTCATCACCACCCCCGGCACGGCGCTGTCGCAGCCGCGGCGCCAGGCGGTGCGTGCGGGGCGGCTGCTCGGCGTGCGCGGCTGGCTGGGCGCCTTCGAGGTGCGCTGGGAACAGGGAAACCCCATCGATCTCGACCTGTGCACCCGCTGCAATGCCTGCCTGCCCGCCTGCCCCGAGGGCGCGATCGGGCCGGACTACCAGATCGACCTCGACCGCTGCCGCGCCCACCGCGCGTGCGTGGCGGCCTGCGGTGCGGCAGCGGCGATCGACTTCGAGCGCCTGCCGCAGACGGTTGCCGAACGGTTCGACCTGGTGCTGGACCTGAACCGCCAGCCGGCCATCGCCCTTCACCAGCCGCCCCAGGGCTATGTGCATGCGGGCGACGAGGCACAGCTGATGTCGGCGGTGCTGGCGCTGCGTGACTTGGTCGGCGAATTCGAGAAGCCGAAATTCTTCGACTACCGGCAAAAGCTCTGCGCCCACAGCCGCAACGAGCAGATCGGCTGCACCGCCTGCATCGACGTCTGCTCGGCGCAGGCAATCCGCAGCGATGCGTCCATGAAGGGCCGCAGCGGCGGCGCGGGCGGCGGCATCGTGGTGGAGCCGCATCTGTGCGTGGGCTGCGGCGCCTGCACCACCGTGTGCCCAAGCGGCGCGATCCGCTATGCGACGCCGGATGCGCCGACCCAGGGCCTGCGCCTGCGCACGCTGCTGTCGACCTGGCAGCGCGCCGGCGGCAACGCCGCGGCCGGGCCGGCCGCGGTGCTGGTGCACAGCCGGGGTGCGGGGGCGGCGCTCATCGGCGAACTCGGCCGGGCGGCGCGCCTGCAGGCGGGCATGCGCGGCATTCCCCCGCGGGTGCTGCCGCTGGACGTGTGGCACACCGCCTCGGTGGGCATGGACCTGTGGCTGGCGGCCATCGCCTACGGCGCCTCGCAGGTGTGGGTGCTGATGACCGACGAAGAAGCGCCCGAGTACCGCGCTGCCGTGGCCCAGCAGATGGCGGTGGCGCAGGCCATCCTGCACGGGCTGGGCCTGGCGGGCGAGCACCTGCGCATCGTCTTCGCCACCGAGGCGACGGCGCTCGATGCCGCACTGCAGGCGCCCCCAGCGGCGACCGTGGCCGTGCCGGCCAGCTTCGCGGTGCAGATCGACAAGCGCTCGACGCTCGATCTCGCCATCGAGCACCTGATGCAGCAGGCGCAGCAGGTGCCTGAGCACATCACGCTGCCCGCCCCCGGCAGCCCCTTCGGCACGCTGGTCGTGGACGCCGGCCGTTGCACACTGTGCCTGAGCTGCGTCGGCGCATGCCCGGAGTCGGCACTGGCCGACAACCCTGACAAGCCGCAACTGCGCTTCATCGAGAAGAACTGCGTGCAGTGCGGCCTGTGTGCGACCACCTGCCCCGAGCACGCCATCACGCTCGAGCCGCGGCTGTGGCTGGCCGATGCCGGCCGCGCGCGGCGGCAGGCGCGTGTGCTGCACGAGGCGCAGCCCTATGGCTGCATTCGCTGCGGCAAGCCCTTCGGCACCTTGCAGGCGGTGGAAGCCATCATCGGTCGCCTCGCCGGTCATCCGATGTTCCAGGGCCATGCCGCCGAACGGCTGAAGATGTGCAGCGACTGCCGCGTGATCGACATGCATACCAACCCGAACGAAGTGAAGATCACCGAGCTATGAGCGCGCCGGACGCCCGTGTGGACAGCGCCGACGACACCGACGCCGCCGACGAGCAGGCGCGCGCCCAGGTCTACGCGCTGATCGCCCACCTCTTCCACGCGCCGCCGGATGCCGCCTTGCTCGCACAGTTGCAGGCGCTGGCCGATGCGCCCGCGGCCGGCAGCCTGCTCGGCGCGAGCTGGCACGAACTCGCCGCCGCCGCGCAGCGCCTGCCGGCCCACGCGGTGCGCGAGGAGTTCGAGGCGCTGTTCGTCGCCATCGGCAAGCCGGAGGTGTTCCTCTTTGGCTCCTACTACCTTGCCGGCGCACTCAACGAGAAGCCGCTGGCCCTGCTGCGCGACGACCTGCGCGCGCTGAAGCTGGAGCGCTCGCCCGACGCAGTGGACACCGAGGACCACCTCTCCAGCCTGTGCGAGACCATGCGCCAGCTCATCACCGGCGACGACCCGGCCGTCTGCAATCTCGCCGCGCAGCAGCGCTTCTTCGAGCGCCATCTGCACAGCTGGTCCGGGCAGCTGTGCGACACGCTGCAGCAGCATCCGCGCGCCGACTTCTACCGGGCGCTGGCCGGCTTCACCCGCGAGTTTCTCGCGGTCGAGTCCCAGGCCTTCGACCTGCTCGACGCCTGAGCCCGGGCCTAAGGAGAACCCTGATGACGCTATGCACCCGCGTGCATACATTCGGGCGAGGGAAGCGCCAGCCATAGGCGCCCCTGGGGGTGGGTAAGGAACCGTTGGAGTGCATGCCATGAAGACACCGGACCTCGATCAACCCACCAGCCTCCGGCCGCAGGCGCCCGGGCGCCGCCGTGTGCTGGCCGGTGCCGGCCTGGCCGGCGCGGCCGCCGTCGCGGCCCAGGTGCTGCCCGGCAGCGCACCTGCCACACCGCAGACCGCCGACGCCGCGGCCACACCGGCCGACACCTCCGCCGGCTACCGCCTGAGCGCGCACGTTCGCCGCTATTACGAAACCGCCCGGAGCTGATCGCACCGATCGGCCCTCCCGAGGAGGACTCATGCTGCTCACACGCAAATCGTCGGGCGCGGGCGCTGCCACGCCGTCTTCGTCCCTGGTGGCGGGCCTGGCCCGCAGTGTCTCGCGCGCGATTCCCACCATGGACCGCCGCGCCTTCCTGCGCCGCTCGGGCCTCGGCGTCGGCACGGGCCTCGCGCTGTCGCAACTGGCCCTGGTGCAGCGTGCCCATGCGGCCGATCCGGCGCCCGGCGCTGCGGCAGGCAAGGGTGAGAGCAACACCGTCGTGCGCCGCACCGTCTGCACGCACTGCTCGGTCGGCTGCGCCTCCGACGCCATCGTGCAGAACGGCGTGTGGATCCGCCAGGAGCCGGTGTTCGATTCGCCGCTCAACCTCGGCGCGCACTGCGCCAAGGGTGCATCGCTGCGCGAGCACGGCCACGGCGAATACCGCCTGAAGTACCCGATGAAGCTCGTGGACGGCAAGTACCGACGCATCAGCTGGGATCAGGCGCTCGAGGAAGTGAGCGCCAAGCTGCTCGAACTCAAGAAGCAGAGCGGGCCGGATTCGCTGTTCCTCGTCGGCTCGTCC
>JBIQKU010000093.1:0-6635 GCA_044506225.1 Rubrivivax sp.
CGCTGCGGTACTGCGTGCCCACGTCGTTGCCCTGGCGGTTCAGCGTGGTCGGGTCGTGCACCACGAAGAAGATCTCCAGGATCTCGCGCAGACCGATGCGCTGCGGGTCGAACTGCACCTTGACCACCTCCGCGTGGCCGGTGCTGCCGCTGCACACCTGCTCGTAGGTCGGCTGCGGCTGGTGGCCGTTGGCGTAGCCGGACTCGACGTCCGCCACACCCTCCACGCGGTCGAACACCGCTTCCGTGCACCAGAAGCAGCCGCCGCCGAGGACGATGGTTTCGAGGGGGGCCGGGGAAGACGATGGCATGGCAGTGGACATGGGAGACTCTCCAGGAGGAGATTGTGGCGGGTTGACGCCATTCGAGTGCCTCACTACATTACTAACCCGCGAGTCATTAGCGTCATGCCCTCCTCCTCCGGTTTCTTCAGCGACAAGCGCTGCCCCATCCGCGCCAAGCGCGAGCGGCGCAAGGAAGCGCGCCCCGGCGAACTGCTGGAGGCGGCGCTGGAGCTGTTCGTCGAGAAGGGCTACGCCGCCACCCGCTCCGAGGAGGTGGCCGCGCGCGCCGGCGTGTCCAAGGGCACGCTGTTCCTCTACTTCCCGAGCAAGGAGGAGCTGTTCAAGGCCGTGGTGATGGAAAACATCGCCGGGCGCTTCGGCGGCTGGAACACGGAGTTCGAGCAGTTCGAGGGCAGCACGCCGGAGATGCTGCGCTACTGCCTGGCGACCTGGTGGGAGCACGTCGGCGCCACCCGCGCCTCGGGCATCACCAAGCTGATCCTGAGCGAGGGCGGCAACTTCCCCGAGCTGGCCGCGTTCTACCGGCGCGAGGTGGTGGCGCCGGGGCATGCGCTGCTGCGGCGCATCCTGCAGCGCGGCATCGAGCGCGGCGAGTTCGACCCGGGCATCGACGTGCAGCACGCGATCTACGCCATCGTCTCGCCCATGCTCTTCCTCATGCTGTGGAAGCACTCGGCCAACGTGTGCGTGGAGGAAGGCGTGCCGCTCGACCCGCCGCGCTACATCCAGGCGCAGGCCGACACCCTCCTGCGCGGCCTGTGCACGCCGGCAGGCCGCGCCAGTGACGGCGGCCCGGCCTCCTAGAATCGAAAGTTTGTCTTCCACGCCCTCTTTCCTTGCCTCGACGGAGCAGCCCATGACCCCTCCCGCGACCCCCGAACAGCTTCGTTTCAACATGATCGAGCAGCAGATCCGCCCCTGGAACGTGCTCGAGGCCGACATCCTGGATCTGCTGTCCGTCGTGCGGCGCGAGGACTACGTGCCCGCCGCGCACCGGTCGCTGGCCTTCTTCGACATGGAGATCCCGCTGGGCGACGAGCCCGGGCAGTGCATGCTCTCGCCCAAGGTCGAGGCCCGCACGCTGCAGGACCTGCGCATCCAGCCCGCGGAGAAGGTGCTGGAGATCGGCACCGGCTCCGGCTACATGGCCGCGCTGCTGGCGCACCGCGCCGCCCAGGTGCTGACGCTGGAGATCGACGAGACCCTGGCGCAGCGCGCCGCCGAGACGCTGCGCAGCCACGGCGTCGCCAACGCCGAGGTGCGCCACGCCGACGGCGCGAAGCCGCTGCCCAGCGGCCCGATGTTCGACGTGATCGTGCTCAGCGGCTCGGTGGCCAAGGTGCCGCAGAACCTGCTGGGCTCGCTCAACATCGGCGGGCGCCTGTTCGCCATCGTCGGCGAGGAGCCGATGATGCGCGCCCACATCGTCACCCGCACCAGCGAAGGCCAGTGGGAGACCGCGCAGCCCTGGGACACGGTGGCGCCGCGCCTGCTGAACTTCCCCGAGCCCTCGCGCTTCAGCTTCTGAGGCCCGCACCGCCCATGATCGACCAAGTCCGCCCTGCCGACCTCGCCGCCTGGTTCGCCCAGGCGCCCGACGCCGCCCCCGTGCTGCTCGACGTGCGCGAACCCTGGGAGGTACAGACCGCCCGCGTCGCGCCCGAGGGCGTCACCGTGCTGTCGATCCCGATGAACACCCTTCCCGCCCGGCTGGCCGAGCTGGACCCGTCCCGCCGCATCGCCTGCCTGTGCCACCACGGCGGACGCAGCCAGCATGTGGCGATGTTCCTGGCGCAGCAGGGCTACGAGCAGGTGGCCAACGTGGCCGGCGGCATCGACGCGTGGGCGGCCACGGTCGATCCCACCCTGCCCCGCTACTGATCGGCCGGAGGCCCTTCGCCCATGCGCGCGCCGCGGTCCCGCATCGCTTTCGGCCTCGCCGCGCTGCTGCTCATGGCGGCCGGTGCGCGGGCGCAGAGCCTGATCGAGCTGTACGAGTCCGCCCGCGCGCACGACGCCACCTGGCAGGCCGCGCAGGCGCAGCACGAGGCCACGCTGGCCCGCGCCGAGCAGACCAGGGCCGGGCTGCTGCCGCAGGTGGGCCTGCAGGCGGGCATCTCGCGCACCGAGGCCGACATCCGCACCGACGCCGGCACCGGCCCGCGCAACTTCAACACGCAGCAGATCGGCGTGCAGGCCACGCAGCCGATCTACCGCCCGGCCAACCTGGCCACCTACGAGCAGGGCAAGCGCCAGCACGAGATCGCCCGCGCCCAGCTCGCCCTGGCCGAGCAGGACCTGATCGTGCGCGTGAGCCAGGCGTATTTCGACGTGCTGGCCGCGCAGGACACGCTGCGCCTGGTGCAGGCGCAGAAGGCCGCGGTGGGCGAGCAGCTGGCCGCCGCGAAGCGCAACTTCGAGCTGGGCAACGCCACCGTCACCGACACGCGGGAGGCGCAGGCGCGGCACGACATCGTCGTCGCGCAGGAAATCGCCGCCGCCAACGAGCTGCAGGTGCGCCGCCTGGCGCTGGACCAACTGGTGGGCCGCAGCGGCACCGCGCCGCTGCCGCTGGCCGAGCCCGTGGTGCTGCCGGCGCCGGCGCAGGGCGACATCGCCGGCTGGGTGGCGCAGGCCGAGGCGTCGCACCCCGCCCTCGCCCAGGCCCGGCTGGCGCTGGACGTGGCGGGGCTGGAGATCGACAAGGCCCGCGCCGGCCACAAGCCCGCCATCGACGCCACGCTGGGCTACAGCGTGGTCAACAACCCGCAGGGCGTGATCGACTCCGCGATGCGCACCCGCATCCACGCCGCGCAGGTGGGCGTGCAGTTGACGATGCCGCTGTTCGCCGGCTTCGCCATCGAGAACCGCGTGAAGGAAACCGTCGCGCTGGAAGACCAGGCGCGCGCCCGACTGGCCGATGCGCGGCGCAGCGTGACGCAGGCGACGCAGGCCGCCTTCCTCGGCCTGCAGGCCGGCGCGGGCCAGGTCAGGGCGCTGGAGGCGGCCGAGGCCTCCAGCCAGAGCGCACTGGACGCCAACCGCATGGGCTACCAGGTGGGCGTGCGCATCAACATCGACGTGCTCAACGCCCAGAGCCAGCTCTACCAGACCAAGCGCGACCTGGCCGTGGCGCGCTACAACCTGCTGATGGGCCAGCTCAGGCTGCGCCAGGCGGCCGGCACACTGACGGCGGAGGACCTGCGGCCGGTCAACGCGGCGCTGGCCGCGGTGGCGCAGTCATCGCGTTGAGGAGACGCGCGGCGGTCCGGCTCATGCCGCGAACCTGGCCGCATGCGCGCGGAAATTCGCGTTGCGCTCGTCGAGCGCCTCCTGCGTCAGCGGCACCATGATCGGGGCGCCCTCCCTGGCGAAGGCCTGGCACTGTTCCACGTAGGGGCGCAGGCGCTCGTGGTGGACGGGCGATGCGGCGCCCATGTCGCCGCCGTGCTCGGTCCATGCGTTCGCCAGGATCTCCGCCGACACCATCGCCAGCGTCGTCCCCATGCCCGACAGCAGCGCGGCGCAGTGGCCCGCGTCGCCGATGACCGCGACGTTGCCGTTGATCCAGCCCGGCATGTGGGTCTGGCTGACCGAATCGAAGTAGAAGCCCCTGGCCGCGGGATCGGTGAACGCCGCGCGCATCGCGGGCACCTGCCATGCGTCGATGCGCGAGAGGAACCGGTCGATCAGTCCGCGCTGCGCGTCGAGATCGCGGTAGTCGTAGTCGATCTCCGGGCTGGCGGCGAGCATCATCCCCTGCGGGCCGTCGCCCGCGTCGCGGACGACGAGCGTGAGGCCGGGCACGTTGAGCATGGCGCGGTGCCACGCCCGGTCGGCCGGAAGATCGACGAGCGCGACGTAGTAGCCGAAGTGCCGGACATAGTCCTTCTCGGGGCCGAAGGCGAGCCTGCGCACGTTGGAGTGCAGGCCGTCGGCGCCGACCACGAGGTCGTAGCGGCCCTGCCGGCCGTCCATGAAAGCAACGTCCACGCCGCCGGGGCCGTCGGCGATCGACGCGATGGACGCCTTGAAGCGGAACTCGACGCCCTCGGGAACGGCATCCCGCAGGATCCGGTTGAGCCGGTCCCGCGTGATCTCGACGTCGTCGTCGGTCTCGTTGGCGAACCAGCGCAGATCGAGGGTCGCGACCTGCGCTCCCGTGCCGTCGAGGACCGGCGCCGGCTCCACGATGGAGACCTTCTGCTCGGCGATCTTCGCCAGGATCCCCATCCGCTGCGCGGTCCCGAGCGCGCGTCCGCGAACGTCGATGGGCGCGCCGCCCGGCCGCAGGCCGTCGGCGCGCTCGACGACGGTCACCCGGTGGCCGAGGCGGGCGAACCAGTAGGCCGCCGAGAGGCCGGCCATGCTGGCGCCGGAGATGAGGACGTCCATGGGGATGCTCCTTTCCCTGCCGGGGCCTACAGCTTGAATTCCCTGGCCATCCGGATCACGGCCTGCCTGTCGAAGGCGTTGATGTCGTCGATCAGCTCGTTGGTGAACAGGCGGTTCGGGTCGCCGAGCTGCTCGGCCAGCTTCGGGTTCCTGCTGCTCTCGGCGGCCATGTCGATGTTCGCCTGCCACTCGGCGAGCGACGACGCGCCCATGCGCTGGTCCGGGTCGTCGGGCCGGCGCATCCAGCTCTCTCTGCGGTCCTTGAGGATGAAGCCCAGTTCCTTGCGCGCCTCTTCCTCGCTGCGGCCCTTGGGCCGGCTCTCGGGGTACACCGCCCAATGCAAATCGATCGCCGCATCGAGGTTGGCATGCGAGAAGACGGTCGACTTCGCCACGCCCTGGAACAGCGCCACCAGCGCCTTGCGCTGCTCCTTCAGCAGCTTGCGCGGCACGCACAGCCAGCCCGAGCCCACCTGCGCGAACTTCGGCGTGAGCGGCACGTAGCGCAGCCGGGTCCCCACCAGCTCGATGCGGGCGGCGGCGGTGTCGAAGGCCACCATCGCGTCCACGCGGTCGTTGTCGATCGCCGCGCCGGCCGGCGCGCCGTCGCCGATGGCGATGTACTCGCACTTGTCGTCCTTCAGGCCCAGCTCGGCCAGCATGGCCCTGGTGATGACGATGCCGGTGTCGCCCTGGCTGCGCACGCCGATGCGCTTGCCCGCGAGGTCCGCGGCCGAACGGATCGGGCTGTCGGGCTTGACCACGATCACGTTCGCATTGCGCGGCAGCCACTTGTAGACGCTCACCAGGTCGAGCGACGGGTCCTTCGCCATCGCCGGCAGCAGGATGCCCGGCACCGCGGGCCCGAAGTCCACATGCCCGGCGCGCAGGCTCTGCAGCGCCTGCGTCATGCTCGACATGTTGACGTACTCCACGTCGACGCCGTTCGGCTTGTAGAAGTCCAGCCTCGGATGCTGGCCCGCGGTGACGAAGCACTGCTGCGGATCGTTCACCGCCGCGGTGTTCGCCACCTTCATCACCCGCACACTCTGCGCCAGCGCCGGCAGGCCGCCGGCCATGCCCAGGGCGCCGAGGCCCAGGCCGAAGTCACGTCGCGTCAACATGATGGTTCACTCCTTCAGGGAAATGCAGGAACACCGGGGATTCAGACGTTCACCGTCCGCTGCGAGGCATCGGCCGGCATCCAGTGCAGCACGCGGCGCTGGATGCTGCGCAGGAGGCCGGTGAGCACGATGCCGATCACCGACAGCACCACGCACACCGCGAAGCTGCCGCCGGTGTCGGCCTGCGCCTCCATCTGCAGGATGAGCACGCCGAGCCCGGCCTGCGCGCCGACGAACTCGCCGACCACCGCGCCGACCACGCTGAAAGCCGCGGCCATGTTCAGCCCCGCGAAGATGTACGGCAGCGCGCTCGGAAACTTGGCCTTGCGGAAGATCTGCCACGGTGTCGCCGAGAGCGAGCGCAGCAGGTCGATGCGGTCCGGGTCCACCGCCTTGAAGCCCGCGATGCTGGTCACCAGCACCGGGAAGAAGGTCAGCAGGCAGATGATCATCACCTTGGAGCCGATGCCGAAGCCCAGCCACACCACGATGATGGGCGCGACCGCCACCTTGGGCACGCTCTGCAGCGCGGCGACATAGGGCTCCAGCAGCGCCTCAACCTTCGGCATCTGCGACACCACGATGCCGATGGCCAGGCCGATGCCGCTGCCGATGACAAAGCCCAGCAGGATCTCGGCCACCGTCACGCCGCCGTGGTACCAGAAGCCGTCCTTCGCCAGCGGCCCGGTCGCCAGGCCGCGCCACAGCGCGACCAGGATGTCGCTCACCGGCGGCACCAGGTGCTTCGGCACCTTGAAGAGCCGCACGGCCGCCTCCCACGAGCCGAGCAGCGCCGCGAGCAGCAGGATCGA
>JBIQKU010000093.1:6735-12869 GCA_044506225.1 Rubrivivax sp.
TGCGAGAAGCGTTCGCGGATCGATGCGGACGCAGCGGCGAAGGCGGGGTCCGACATCACCGCCATCGACCGCGGGCGCGGCAGGTCGATGGACAGCACGCGCTCCAGCGTGCCGGGGCGCGGCGACATCACGAACACCCTGTCGCCGAGGAACACCGCCTCGGGGATCGAGTGCGTGATCAGCACCACCGTCTTGCCGCTCTCCATCCAGATGCGCTGCAGCTCCAGGTTCATGCGCTCGCGCGTCATCGCGTCGAGCGCGCCGAAGGGCTCGTCCATCAGCAGGATCTTGGGGTCGTGCAGGAGCGCCCGCGCGATCGAGGCGCGCTGCTGCATGCCGCCGCTCAACTGGCGCGGCAGCTTGTGCTCGAAGCCGTCGAGCCGGACCATGTGCAGCAGTTGCATCGCGCGCTCGCGCGCCTGCTTCACCGGCAGGCCCAGCACCTCGGCCGGCAGCATCACGTTCTCGAGGATGGTTCGCCACGGCAGCAGGATCGAGCTCTGGAACACCACGCCCACGTCGCGCCGCGTGCCGCGGATCGGCTGGCCGTCGAGCAGCACGCGGCCGATGTCGTAGTCGAGCAGGCCCGCGAGGATGCGCAGCAGCGTGCTCTTGCCGCAGCCGCTCGGGCCCACGATGGTCACGAAGCTGCCCTGCTCGATGCGGCAGTCGACGTCCTTCAGCGCGAGCACGCCCTCGCCGCCGTCGCCGAAGTGCTTCGACAGCCCTTCGATGCGGATGTAGTCGGGGCGCCCGCTCGCGCGTTCGTGGTTCGTGCTCATGGCTTGGCTCCTTCGGGCTTCAGGAAGCGGACGATGTGGTGCGCCAGCATCTCCGGCGCCTGCATCGCGGTGACGTGGCCGACACCGTGCAGCAGCACGGCATCGGCGCCGCGGATGCGGCCTGCCATCGAGAGCGTCACGCCCGGCGGCACCACGCGGTCGAGTTCGCCGGCCAGCACCAGCGTGGGCGCGACGATGTCGGCCACGCCTTCTTCGAGCGTGGTCTGCACGGTCGCGTCGCGCCGCGCGGACCGCGCCGATCCGGGCCGCGCGTTCGCGAACACGCGCCGCAGCTCCGGCCGCTGCCGGAGGAAGGCTTCGGGGAAGAACCAGGTCGCCAGTTCCTCCGCGGTGGCCGGCAGGCCCTGCCGCAGTTCGCCCAGGCGCCGTGCATCGGGGCACAGCTCCTCGTAGGGCCTGGGCAGCGGCCAGGTGCTGCCCAGCACGAGGTGGTCGACCGCGCGCGGATGCAGCAGCGCCAGCGCCTGCGCGACCCGGCCGCCGAAGGAGGAGCCGAACACGTGCGCGCGCCGCAGCCCCAGCGCCCTGATGAGCTGCTGCGCGTCGCCGGCGAGGTCCGCGAGCGTCGACGGGCGCTCCGGCCCCTCGGTCTCGCCGCAGTCGCGCTGGTCGTAGGCGATCACGGTGAAGTGCTTCGACAGGTGCGGCACCAGCGACGCGAACATCTGCCGCGAGGCCTCGGCGCCGTGCATCAGCACCAGCGGCGGGCCGTCGCCCTCGCGGTCGAAGGCGATGCGCAGCTCGCCGGCCTGGACGAAGCGCGTCATGCAGCGCCCCCTTCTTCCTCGTCCATCCAGAAGGTCATCTCGATCCTGAGGCCGCGCGGGTCGTGGAGAAAGAGCTGATGGATCGCCCAGCCGGGAATCGGCGCCTCGGTGAACGACACGCCCAGCGCGCGGAGGTGCGCGCGCATCTCGGCGAGCCCGCGCGAGCGGAACGAGATGTGATCGACGTGGCCGGTGGCGGGGTCGGCTGGGCTGTCCGGCGCCGACAGGTGCGCGTAGAGGTGCACGATGGGCTGGCCGTCCGCATACAGCCAGGCGCCGGGCGCGGGGATGTCCGGTCGCGCACCCGGCGTGAGGCGCATCACGCGCGTATAGAAGTCCACCAGCGGCGGCAGTTCTTCCGGCGCACAGCGGATCGTGAAATGGTGCAGGGCAGTCACTGGCATGGCATTCCCCTTTCGGCCCCGGCCGCCGGCACCGCGGCCGGGAATCGGTAGGCGAGCCCGGGCGCGCACGGCACCCAGCGCGCGGCGGCCAGCGCCAGCAACCGGATGCCGAAGACCTGCTCCGGCAGCCAGCGGGCGCAGGTGCCGAAGACGTTGAAGGTGGCGTAGCAGAGCCTGCCCTGCATCAGCGGCACGTTGATCACGCTGCGCAGCGCGTGGGCGCGCATCTTCTCGAAGTCGTCGAAAGTCTCGGCGAGCACGTGCTCGCCCTCGCCCACGAACACGCGGCCCTGCACGAAGAGACGCTCGGTCCAGGGCGTCAGCGTCTTGCGCTTCGTGCCGTTGACCGGGAAGGCCGATGCCTCCGACGAATAGAAGCGGCGCAGCAGGACCTCGCCGGCCGCATCAAGCGCGGTCGTCACGTTCTGCTGGATGCTGAAGCTGCTGCCCGGGGCGATCAGCGCACGGCATGCATCGATGCGGCGCAGCGCATCGTGCGCGCCCGCTGCCTCCGCCAGCGAGTCCAGAAACCCGGCCGTGATGGCGGTGGTCGTCGGTGCGTCGGTCGGGTCCATGGGAAAAGTCTAGGACCCGCAATTCACCAAAGTGAAATAATTTCTGATAGCCCGATAACCGTGGAGTTATGGCCTTGCCGAGTGCCCGCGACCCCGCCGCCGAACTGCAGCGCGCGCTGCTGTCCCGCCTCAAGCTGCGGCAGCTCGCGCTGCTGCAGGCCATCGACCGGCACCGCACGCTCGGCCGCGTGGCCGCCGAGATGCAGCTCAGCCAGCCGGCGATCACCAAGGCGCTGCACGAGGTCGAGGACATCTTCGGCAGCACGCTGTTCGATCGCACGAGCAGGGGGCTCGTGCCCACCGCGGCGGGCGACGCGGTGCTGCACTACGCGCGGCGCTGGCTGGCCGAGCTGGAGGCGACCACGCGTGTGCTCACCTCGCTCGAAGCGGGCCGCGGCGGCCGCCTGCGGCTGGGCCTCACGCAGCAGGTGCCGCAGCGGCTGATGTCGGCCGCGCTGACGCATCTGCTCGGCCGCTCGCCGCGCATCTCGGTGATGGCGCGCGAGGCCACCACGGATGAACTGGTCGCCGGCCTGCTCGCGCGCGAACTCGACTGCGCCATCGGCCGCTCCTACGACGGCGACGCCAGCGGGCTGGTGCAGGAGGCCATCTACGAGCAGGAACCCTGCCTCGTGGTCGGCGCAAAGAACGTCAAGCGGCTCTCGCGCGGGCCGCTGGACTGGGCGCGGCTCGCGCAGCTCGACTGGATCCTGCCGCCGCCCAACACGCCCATGCGCAGGACCTACAACGCGATCTTCGTCGGCGCGGGCGTCCAGCCGCCGCTGCCCATCCTGGAGACCAACGCGGTCCGCAGCATGGAGACGGTGCTGCGCCAGGAGCCCAATGCCATCACCATCTTCGCGCGCGACGTGGTGGCCGAGATGGAGCAGGCCGGCCACTGGGCCGCGCTCCCCTACCGGCTGAGCTGGAACCTGCCGCCGGTGAGCTTCTTCACGCTGAAGGAACTGGAGGGGCACCCTACGGTGCAGTCGCTGCGCGGCGTGGTGATCGAGACCGCGCAGCGCATGAAGCAGTTGGCGGCCTGAGCCCTTTCCGGACGGGCAGCGCCGCTACTCCAGCCTGGGCTCGATCTTCTCCGCCGTGTCCTGCGCGCTCGCGGGCACGGCATCCCACATCGGCTCGGCCGGCTCGCCGGACGCAGCAGCGGGCGGCGACGCATCCGCGGCCTTCTGGGCCAGCGCCAGGATGGCCGCCGCCGTGCGCTCGGCCGCGCCGCGGTGCGCGCCGGCGAAGACCTGCGCGGCCTGCGACATCGCGGCGCAGCGCTGCGTGTCGGCCACCAGCGCCAGCGCCTGGGTGACGGCGTCGCCCATGTCGTCCACGCGCAGTGCCGCGCCACCGGCGACGGCCAGCTCGGAGGCCTCGGCGAAGTTGAAGGTGGACGGGCCCATGATCACCGGGCAGCCGCAGGCAGCTGCCTCGATCAGGTTCTGTCCGCCCAGCGGCTCGAAGCTGCCGCCGAGCAGCGCCGCGTCGGCCAGGCCGTAGTACAGCGCCATCTCGCCCAGCGAGTCGCCCAGCCAGATCTCGTTGTCCTGCGGCAGCGCGTCGGCGGTGCTGCGGCGCGCGCAGGCGAAGCCGGCCGCCTCGATGAGCTGCGCCACCTCGTCGAAGCGCTGCGGATGGCGCGGCACGATGAGCCACTGCACGTCGCAGGCGCGCAGGCGGGCCGAGCCCTTGGTGACGCGCGCGGGCAGCGCCGGGGCGGTGGTCCAGAAGTGGCGCAGCGCCTCCAGCAACTGGCGCTCCTCGCCGTCGCGCGAGCTGGCGAACACGACCAGCGGCTTGGGCAGGTGCGCACGCAGCACCTGCGCAT
Organism: Rubrivivax sp.; assembly: GCA_044506225.1. Lineage (GTDB taxonomy): Bacteria > Pseudomonadota > Gammaproteobacteria > Burkholderiales > Burkholderiaceae_C > JAKFDI01. The sequence goes on from JBIQKU010000093.1 coordinate 11,122, forward strand.
GAGCCACCTGGCGCGCGTCGGGCGCAGCGTCGAACTTGAGGTTGCCGAAGATGCCCGCCACCTTGGCGCCCAGCGAGACGAGGCGGTGCGCGTCGGCCTCGCTCTGCGCCCACACGGCCGCCAGCGACGAGAACGCGGGCCGCGACAGCCAGCCCAGCCGCTCGGCCGAGGCAAGCGACTTCTCGTTGAGCCGCGCATTGGCCAGCACCAGCGGGATGCCGCGCTCGGCGCACGCGGCCGTCAGCTCGGGCCAGACCTCGGTCTCCATCAGCACGCCGATGCGCGGGCGGAAGCGGTCGAGGAAGCGCGCCACCGCCTCGGGCGTGTCCCAGGGCTGCCAGACCTGGATGTCGTCCTCGGTCAGCAGCTTGGCGCCCTCCTCGCGGCCGGTGGCGGTGCCGTGGGTCAGCAGGATCGGGATGCCGGGCAACTGGCGCCGCAGTTCGGCGATCAGGATGCCGGCCGCGCGCGTCTCGCCCAGCGAGACGGCGTGCACCCAGCACCAGTCGGTGCCGGCGAGCGCGTCGTCGTACTCGCCGAAGCGCTCCTCGACGGCATGGGCATAGCCCGGCTCCTGCACAGCACGCCGACGCAGCTTGCGCCGCAGCAGCGGCTGCGCGAGCTGGGTGAACAGGCCGTACAGGCGCAGCGAAAGGGAACGACGCGCCGCCGCCACGGTCAATGGGCCGCCTCTCCGAACACGGCGTCGGGCTTCACCGATTTCAGCAGCGCGGTCATCGTGGCCTCGATGCGCTCCAGCGCCGCCTGCGAGTGGCCCTCGAAGCGCAGCACCAGCACCGGCGTGGTGTTGGAGGCGCGGATCAGGCCGAAGCCGTCGGGCCAGTCGACGCGGATGCCGTCGATGGTCGAGACCTTCGCCGGGGCGTCGAACTTCGCCAGCTTCTGCATCTGCTCGACCAGCGCGTGCGGCTCGCCCTCGGCGCACTTCACGTTGATCTCGGGCGTGGAGAAGCTGGTGGGCAGCGCGTTGAGCACGGCGCTGGCGTTGGGATGGCCGGAGAGGATCTCCAGCAGCCGGCACCCCGCGTAGGTGCCGTCGTCGAAGCCGAACCAGCGCTCCTTGAAGAAGATGTGGCCGCTCATCTCGCCGCCCAGCGGCGAATCCAGCTCCTTCATCTTGGCCTTGATGAGCGAATGGCCGGTCTTGTAGATCAGCGGCTTGCCGCCCGCGGCCTCGATGGCCGGCGCCAGGCGCTGCGTGCACTTGACGTCGTAGACGATGGTGCCGCCCGGCACGCGCTTGAGCACGTCCTGCGCGAACAGCATCATCTGCCGGTCGGGGTAGATGTTCTGGCCGTCCTTGGTCACGATGCCCAGGCGGTCGCCGTCGCCGTCGAAGGCCAGGCCCAGCTCGGCGTCGCCGCTCTGCAGGGCGGCGATCAGGTCCTTGAGGTTGTCGGGCTTGCTCGGGTCGGGGTGATGGTTGGGGAAGTTGCCGTCCACCTCGCTGAACAGCTCGGTCACCTCGCAGCCGATGGCGCGGAAGATGGCCGGGGCCGAGGCGCCGGCGATGCCGTTGCCCGAGTCGACCACGATCTTCAGCGGGCGCTGCAGCCGGATGTCGCCGACGATGCGCTCGGTGTAGGCCGGCAGCACGTCGACCTTGCGCACGCTGCCGCCCTCGGCCAGCGCGGCGCTGCCCTCCTCCATCACCTTGCGCAGCGCCTGGATCTCGTCGCCGTAGATGGCGCGGCCGGCCAGCACCATCTTGAAGCCGTTGTAGTCCT
>JBIQKU010000094.1:0-12638 GCA_044506225.1 Rubrivivax sp.
CGAGGTCCGCGAACGCCTCGGCGATCAGCGGGATGCGGTTGTAGCCTTCGGCGGCCAGACTCTTGAACTCGAGTTCGGTGATCACGATGCAGGGCCCTCCATGGCCGGGCCGCGCGCCATGCGCGGCCGCTGGTCGGTGCAATGTCGGAAGGGGCGATGGCGCGAGGCGCCATCGTCAGGGCGGCGGGGCTGCGGTGTGCGCAGCGGCCCGCGGGCAAGGCAAACGGCCTGGGATCAGGCGCGGGATGACCGGCTACGCCAGGGCCATGCTCCCCGGTCGTGCGACCCCTTTGTCTGCTTGCGCGTCGTGAACATCCAAAAAGTGTAGCAGGCGCGCTGCGGCAGGAAGTCACGCGAGCGGCAAGACGCACGCGTGCTCGCAGGTACTGACACGTACCACGCTGCTTACACTGGCGTCCCCTTGCTCTGCCGAGAGCTGACATGCGCCTGCTTCGCCTCGCTCCCCTCTTGTTGGCCGCGGTCCTGTGGACGGGCACGTCCGCACACGCGCAGGGTGTCGAGCTGTCGGGCGTGAAGTACCCGCCCACGGTCACCCTGGCCGACAAGACGCTGCAGCTCAACGGCGCGGGCATTCGCTACAAGGCGGTGTTCAAGGTCTACACCGCGGGCCTCTATCTGGGCGCCCGCGCGGCCAGCGCCGAGCAGGTGTTCGCCACGCCCGGCCCGAAGCGGCTGCACATCGTCATGCTGCGCAAGATCAAGGCGTCCGAACTGGGGCGGCTCTTCACGCGGGGCATGGAAGACAACGCACGGCCGGGCGAGATGTCGCGCCTGATCCCGGGCATCCTGCGCATCGCCGAGGTGTTCGGCAAGCGCAGCGAGCTGGACACGGGCGAATCCTTCTCGGTGGACTTCGTGCCGGGGGTGGGCGCCACCATCCTGGTCAACGGCCAGCCCATGGCCGAGCCGATCAAGGAGCCCGAGTTCTTCAACGCCTTGATGCGCATCTGGCTGGGCCCTTCGCCGGCCGACGAGCTGCTGAAGAAGGCGCTGCTGGGCGAGGTACCGGCTGCGACACCGCGCCATCCGTACCACTGAGGCATTGAGGCGCCGGTCGCCGGGTCTCAGCCGAGCTGCAGCTGGTCCAGGCGGTCGATGTGGGCCGCGGCGGCGACGGCGGCGATCGGCTCGCCGTGGTTGTAGCCATAACTGACCAGCACCACCGGGCATCCCGCGGCATGCGCCGCATGCGCATCGTTGCTGGAGTCGCCCACCATCAGCGTGCGCGCCGGCTCGCTGCCGAGCGCTTTGCAGGTCTCCAGCAGCGGCAGCGGGTCGGGCTTCTTGCGGGCAAAGGCATCGCCGCCGAACACATGCTCGAAATGCCCGGCCAGGTCCATGCGCTGCAGCAGGTCCTGCGCGAAGCGGCCTGGCTTGTTGGTGAGGCAGGCGAGCCGCAACCCGTGCCCGCGCAGGCGCACAAGGCCTTCGGGCACGCCGTCGAACACGCGCGCATGCTTGCCGTTCACGCGGTCGTAGTGCTGTTGGTAGAGCGCCCAGGCTTCGTCGTAGCGCCCGGGCGGCGCGCCGACTTCTTCGAGCGTGCGCCGGATCAGGTATTCCGAACCCCGGCCGATGGTGCGGGCCACGAACGCCGGGGCCACCGGCGGCAGCTCGAGCGCCTGCAGCGTGGCCGCGAGCACGGCGACGAAGTCGTCGAGCGTGTCGACCAGGGTGCCGTCGAGGTCGAGCATGACGGCGTCGTAGCGGGCGGACGGAGACAGCGAAGGCGCGGAAACGGCGGACATGGCAGGCCCGCGGGCGGGGCCGGTGTGGCGGTGGGCCGATTGAACCATGCGCGACCCGTGCGTCGGCGAACGTCGAAGTGTGCATGCACCCACTGCATCGGCGCATCGCACAGCCTCTGTACCCGATGTTCAGCAGGGCCTTGGGCTGGCCTTCCCGCCCGGCACAGCGCACCATGCGCGGGACGACTGGTGGCAGTCTGCAGTCCGGAGCGCCGGCCTTGTCCGCATATCCTCACCCGATGGCTTCCTCTGACCCTCCGCCGGCGTTGCGCTCGCACCTCAGTGACGACGCCTCGGGCCTGGCCGACGTGGTCGACGAGCAGGTCGGTTCGCGCATCGTCACCATCCGCGCGGCCGACTCGGGCGGGCGGCGTTCCTCGGCGAACATCCTGGTGCACAAGATGTATGCGCGCCGCGGCTACACCACCTCGCTCGGCTCGCAGGACGCGTCCAACCTGGTCACGCTGATCGCCACCGAGCACGAGCAGACACTCGGCACGATCTCGGTGCGTTTCGATTCGCCCGAGGGCTTGCGCGCCGAGGAGCTCTTTCCCGACGAGATCGCCGCGCTGCGCGCACAGGGGCGCCACCTGTGCGAATTCACCAAGCTGGCGATGGACCATGTGGTGAAGTCCAAACGGGTGCTTGCCTCGCTGTTCCACACGGCCTACATCTGGGCGCATCGCATCCTCGACTTCGACGACGTGGTCATCGAGGTGAACCCGCGCCACGTCCTCTACTACCGCAAGATGCTGGACTTCACCGTCATCGGGCCCGAGCGCCTGAACCAGCGGGTGAACGCCCCCGCCGTGTTGATGCGGCTGGACTTCGCGGTGGCGCGGCGCAATGTCGAGCGCTGGGCCGGCACGGCGGCGCACGCCGCGCCGGCGCGCTCGCTCTATCCGTACTTCTTCGCGCCCAAGGAGGAGGCAGGCCTCATCGCGCGCCTGCCGAAGATGCCGCGGCCATGAGCCGCGCGGGCCCGTCTCAGCGCGCCAGTTCGGCGCGCATCGCCGAGATCACCGCGCCATAGTCGCTATGCCCGAAGACCGCGCTGCCGGCGACGAAGGTGTCGGCGCCGGCATCGGCCACGGCGCGGATGTTGTCGACCTTGATGCCGCCGTCCACCTCCAGGCGGATGTCGCGCTCGCTCTCGTCGATCAGCCGGCGCACGCGCTCGATCTTCTTCAGCGTGGACGGGATGAAGCTCTGCCCGCCGAAGCCCGGGTTCACGCTCATCAGCAGGACGACGTCGACCTTGTCGATCACCCACTCCAGCACGTCCAGCGGCGCGGCCGGGTTGAACACCAGGCCGGCCTGCACGCCTTCGGCGCGGATGAGCTGCAACGTGCGATCGACGTGGGTGCTGGCGTCGGGATGGAAGGTGACGCTGTCGGCACCGGCGCGGCAGAAGGCCAGCGCCAGCGCGTCCACCGGCTGCACCATGAGGTGCACGTCAATCGGCACACGGCTGCCGTCGGCCTTCTGCGCCACGGGGCGAAGCGCCTCGCAGACCATCGGCCCGAAGGTGAGGTTGGGCACGTAATGGTTGTCCATCACGTCGAAATGGATCCAGTCGGCGCCGGCGGCGATCACATCGCGCACTTCCTCGCCGAGGCGGGTGAAATCGGCGGACAGGATGCTCGGTGCGATGCGGTAGGTGCTCATGCACGAATTCTAGAGAGCCGCACCGCGGCGCATGGCGCATGAGCAGACGCAGGCCGCGCGCCTCGCGCCTCCTAGAATCCGCGGCCATGGCCCACCCCGAATTCACCTGCACGGTCGCCGTGCGGCACCTGCCCGAGCAGACGGACGCGGCGGCCGACATCTACGGCTTTGCCTACACGATCACCATCCGCAACACCGGCGACGTCGCGGCGCAGCTCATCGCGCGCCACTGGATCATCACCGACGCGCAAGGCCGCGTCGAGGAAGTGCGCGGCCTCGCCGTGGTCGGCAAGCAGCCGCTGCTGCGCCCCGGCGAGAGCTTCGAGTACACCAGCTGGACGCGCATCGCCACGCCCAACGGCAGCATGCGCGGCACCTTCTTCTGCATGACCGAGGACGCGCAGCCCTTCGACGCTGCCGTCGGCGAGTTCGGTCTGACCATCGCGTCGGCGCTGCACTAGCGCGCCTTCCGCTGCGTTCCGAGCCACCCGCATGGCCCGTCAATCCGTACCCGTGTGGGACGTGACCGCGCTCGTCAACGCGGCCGATCCCAAGGCGTCTCTGCCCGAGCGCCATCTGTGGCTGATCCGGCTGTTCGAATGGCTGCGGCATGCGCCGGTGCCGGCCGAGGAAGGCGGCACGCCCAAGCCGGTGCTGCGGCTGCGCTACCTGCTGAACCTGCTGGAGCGCCATCCGGAGCATCGCGAACGGGTGGCGGCGATGCTGGCGGTGTTCTGGCGCGAGATCGACACCGCCGCGCTGTTCGCCGACTTCGGCTTCTCGTCGGGCACGAGCTTTCTCGGCGAGATCGCGCGGCGCCTGCGCCTGCAGTGGCTGCCGCTCACGCCGGCGACGACCGACCTCGCGGAGCTCTTCGGCCTGCTGTTCCCGCATGCCGACGACGCGCTGTGGGTGGACGCCCTCGACGACGAGACGCTCGCGCGCCTGGTGCGCGTCGTCGCCAGCGCCCGCGCCGCGCGCAAGTGGCGTGCACCGCTGGTCGACGCGGTGATGTTCCTCGCCGGCGAAGTGCGCGCCGCGGGCTACTCACCGCTGCTGCGCCAGCGCATGAGCGACGAGCTGCTGGCCGAGGCGCCGTTTCGCCAGCTCGGGCGCGCGGCCGAACGCGTCGGCGAGCTCGTGGAAAGCGGCGACCATGCCGAGCTGCTGCGCGAGGGCCAGTACCTGCGCGCGCTGCTGCAGCGCTGCCGGCGCGCGGCGGACAGCGTGCACGAACACCTCGAGGAACACGGCATCTCGATCAACGTGGTGTTCGAGCTGGAGCAACTGCGCGAGCGCACGCACCGCATCGAGGACCTGCTGAACTGCATGCTGAGCCCCACGCCCGAGCGCGAGGTGGCCCGGCTCATCGCCGACCTCGTGCGCACGGCGCAGCGCCAGCGCAGCATGCGCGCGCTGTTCGCGCAGCACTACTCGCTGCTCGCGCGCAAGATGACCGAGCGCAGCGCGTCCAGCGGCGAGCACTACATCACCCGCAACCGCGGCGAGTACTGGCGCATGCTGCGCGCGGCCATGGGCGGCGGCATGGTGATCGCGGGCACCACCTTCGTGAAGTTCGCGGTGCTGGCGATCGGGCTGTCGGCCTTCTGGGGCGGCTTCTGGGCCGGCATCAACTACGCCGTCAGCTTCGTGCTCGTGCACCTGGCGCACTGGACCATCGCCACCAAGCAGCCGGCGATGACGGCGCCGGCGCTGGCCGAGAAGCTCGGCGACATGTCGCGCGACGAGACGGTGGAGGGCTTCGTCGACGAGGTGGCGAACATGATCCGCTCGCAGTCGGCGGCCATCTTCGGCAACCTCGTCATCGCCGGGCCGCTGACGCTCGCGGCGCAGCTCGCATGGACGGCCGCCTTCGGCCACCCGATCGTCGACGCCGAGCGGGCGCACCACGCCATGGGCGCGCTCACGCTGCTCGGCCCGACGGCCTTCTACGCGGCCATCACCGGCGTGCTGCTGTTCGCGAGCTCGGTCATCGCCGGCTGGGTGGAGAACTGGTTCGTCTGGCACCGGCTGGACAGCGCCATCGAATGGAACCCGCGCTTCGTCACCCGCCTGGGCGCGGCACGTGCCCGGCGCTGGGCCAACTGGTGGCGGGCCAACATCTCGGGGCTCGCATCCAACATCTCGCTGGGCATGATGCTGGGCCTGGTGCCGGTCATCGCGCACTTCTTCGGCCTGCCGCTGGACGTGCGGCACGTCAGCCTGTCGACCGGCCAGCTGGGCGCGGCGCTCGGCGCCGAAGGCTTCGGCGTGCTGGCACAGCCGCTGTTCTGGTGGTGCATGGCAGGCATCGTGCTGACGGGCGTGCTCAACGTGACGGTGAGCTTCTTCCTCGCCTTCAAGCTGGCGCTGCGCTCGCGCGGCGTGCGACTGGCGGATCGAAGCCGCATCTACCGCGCCATCCGCCGCCGCCTGCGCAAGCGCCCGCTCGGCTTCCTGTGGCCGCCGCGCACGCCTCGCGCGGCGCAGGCCTAGACGTCGTCCTCGTCGCGGCGCTCGCCGCGCTTGCGACCCGAGAACATGGTCCACCACACGATCAACAGCAGCACCGCGAGTGCCGCCAAGGCTTCCAGCAAAAGGATCCACATGTCGCAGTACCCGGGAACGCGCAAAGGTTGGCGGGGCGCGATTCTAGGCAGCGCGCTCGCGCTGGCCGGGCTGATCGCCGCCTGCACCAGCGCGCCGCCGCTCGAGCCGCCCGTCGCGGTCGCACCCGACGTGCCCGAGGCGCCGGCCGACGCGCCCGACACCGCCACGCCCCTGCAGCAGCCGGCCTCGCGCTGGATCCCGGCGCGCTTCGACGAGTTGCCCGGCTGGACCGCCGACCGCAGCAGCGAGCTCTGGCCGGCGCTGATGCGCAGCTGTCAGCGGCCGGCGGCGCCGTGGGTCGCGCTGTGCGCCGAAGCCGCCGCGCAGCCGCCGGTGGGCGACGCCGCGGTGCGCGCCTGGCTGGAGCACCGCCTGCGCCCCTACCGGGTCGAGGCGCTCGACGGCGCATCGCAAGGCCTGATCACCGGCTACTTCGAACCGCTGATCCCGGCACGCCGCCAGGCCGACGCCACGCACCGCGTGCCGCTGCACATGCCGCCGGCCGACCTCGCCAGCCGCAAGCCCTACTGGACCCGCGAGCAGCTCGACCGGCTGCCGGCCGCACAGCGCGGGCTGCGCGGGCGCGAGATCGCCTACGTGAGCGACCCGCTGGATGCGCTCATCCTGCAGATCCAGGGCTCGGGGCGGCTCGCGATCACCGAGCCGGACGGCAGCCGCCGCCTGGTGCGCGCGGCCTTCGCCGGGCACAACGACCGCCCGTACAAGTCGGTAGGCCGCTGGCTGATCGAGCAGGGCGAGCTGCGCGCCGACCAAGCCTCCTGGCCGGGCATCAAGGCCTGGGCGCAGCGCAACAGCCACCGGCTGAACGAGCTGCTGTGGAGCAACCCGCGCGTGGTGTTCTTCCGCGAGGAGCCGCTGCCCGATCCGGCGCTCGGCCCGACGGGCGCGCAAGGCGTGCCGCTGACGCCGGGGCGCTCGATCGCCGTGGACAAGCGCAGCGTGCCCTATGGCACGCCGGTGTGGCTGGACACGACCGAGCCGCTGTCGGAGACCGCGCTGCGCCGGCTGGTGATGGCGCAGGACACCGGCAGCGCCATCGTCGGCGCGGTGCGGGCCGACTACTTCTGGGGCTGGGGCGAGGAGGCGGCGCAGCAGGCGGGCCGCATGAAGCAGCCCTTGCGCATGTGGGTGCTGTGGCCGAGGCAGTGAGCGCCGGGCGGATGTGACCGCGGATCAGTCGCACCGATAGAGATAGTCCTCGGGCAGGCCGAGGCGCCGGCAGGCCTGCACCGCGGGGCCGGCACCGAAGTACCAGCGGTCGACGCTCTGCGCAGCGCGGGCGATCCAGCGCAGCTCCTGCGGCGTCACCGACCATTCGGAACCCAGCTGCAAGCGCTCGCGCACGGCAGGCGGCACGAGTTGCACCGCGGCGCGCACCAGCAGCGCCTGCGCGGGTCGCAGCGGCCACGGCAGCGCCGGCATGCGCTGCACGATGTGCAGGAACTCGCCGACGATGGGCGAAGGCCGCAGCGCCGGCAGCATGGCATCGAACAGCTGCTGCTGCGCCGCCTGCGTGGCCGGCGCGTTGTGCGCGCCGTAGAGCGAGGCTGCCGGGCGGCCTTCGGCGTAGTAGCGGTCGCGCAGCGCCGGCGGCAGCGGCCGCACATGCTCGGCATACGCCTCGAGAAAGCCGAAGCTGGCCGTGGCCTGCACCCAGTCGAGCAGCGGCGGGTCCAGCGCGCAGTACGCCTGGCCTTCGGGCGTGACGCCACGCACCCGCGCATGCAGCCGCGTGACCCGCGCGATCTGCGCCTCGGTCTGGCTGCGCGGGCCGTAGACGCTCAGCATCGCCGCCTGGGCGGTGCGGCGCAGGCGGTCCATCGGCCGCTCGCGAAAGCTGGTGTGCTCCCACACGCCGGTGCGCACCCGCGGCTCGGCGAGTTCCAGCACCACGGCGGCCACGCCGCCCATGAACATGGTGAGCGGGTTGCGAAACACCTGCCAGGAGACCGAGTCCGGCGCGCACAGCGCCGGCTCGCCCGGCGGCCGGCTGAAGTCCACCGGCGCCCCGGTGCCTGGCTGCATCAGCGCGAGCACGCGGGCCTCGAGCCGGCGTTGCAGCGCTGCCGGAAACCGGGTGAGGGTCGGGCGGGATTCGACGGCAAGCACGCAGGCATCTTCCCGACGGCCGTGACACGGTGCACGCCCTCGACCAGTGCCCATGCGCCGTACCGGCGGTTACCGAATCCCCAGGCCGCATCGCGTGCGTATGTCGCGGCCGAGGCGGCACGGGGCTTTGCACCCTCGCTAGCATTCCCGGCCATGGGTCTGCGGCAATGCCGCCGCAGCGTGGACAAGACAAGGGACAGCGGATGTTCTTCGGGCACAAGGCCCTGCAGGCGGCCGTGGCCGCGTGGGGGCTGGCATGGGCGGGCGCGGCGTTCACGGCACCGGCCGACGAGGCGGCGAGCGACGCAAGCCGGGCCGCACAGTGGGTGCTGGCCTCGGGCGACCACGCCGGGCGGCCGTTCGCCATCGTCGACAAGAAGGCGGCGCAGCTCGTCGTCTACACCGCCGACGGGCGGCTCGCCGGCGCGACGCCGGCGCTGACCGGCCAGGCTCCCGGCGACCATGCGGTGCCCGGCACCGGCAGCAAGCCGCTGTCGCAGATCACGCTCGCCGAGCGCACCACGCCGGCCGGCCGTTTCGCCACCGAGCCGGGGCGCAACCTCGACGGCGAGGCCATCGTCTGGATGGACTACGACGCCGGCCTCGCCATTCACCGGCTGCGTTCGGGCCGAGGCGAGGCGGCGCGCCAGCGCAGCCTCGCCTCGGCCACGCCGGACGACAACCGCGCGTCGCTCGGCTGCGTGGTGGTGCCGGTCGCGTTCTACGAACAGGTGGTGCAGCCGCTGCTCGGGCGCGAGCGCGGCGTGGTCTACGTGCTGCCGGAAACACGTTCGCTGCAGGCCTTTCTCGGCCAGCTGCAGTGGGCGGCTGAATAGTCGCGCTGCGCACAAGCGCAAACAACCTGCACGCACCGCGGCGCTACATTGCCGCGATGCAGTTCACCCTCCAGATCGACGGCCGCACGTACGGCCTCACGCCCTGGCTCCCGGGCTCTTGCACGCCGGTGCGCCCCGGCGTCTACCAGCGCAACGACCCGGCCGGCCCCTTCAGCTGCTGGGACGGCCGGCGCTGGCGCGCGGACGCCGCCACGCCCGCCGAGGCGGTGCGTCAGACGGCCTTCAGCCGCCATCTCGCCGCCTCGTGGCGCGGGCTGTCGGCGCCCTCGCCCGAACCCTGCGCCACCTGCCGCGGCCATGGCGTCATCGACCAGGGTGACGACGAGGAGACCGGCGAGGCACTGATCGACCCCTGCCCCGACTGCTGAAGCGCGCGCGCAGCACCGGCCACCGCAGATGGGCCGCGAGCCCGCCGAGCACCAGTGCCGCGCGCTAGCCGAAGACCACCTGGTCGCGCCCCTGCCGCTTGGCCCGGTACAACGCCGCATCGGCGCGTTCGAGCGTGGCCGGCGGCGCCTCGTCGGGCAGCGCGAGCGCCACGCCGGCCGACACGGTGATCTGCAGCGCCGCATCCACCTGCGCGAGCGACAACTCCCCCAGGCGCGAACGCATGCGCTGCAGCACCGCGGCGGCGGCCTCGCGCGAGGTCTGCGGCAGCAGCAGCAGGAATTCCTCGCCGCCCCAGCGCGCGAGTTCGTCGGTGCTGCGGATGGCGCTGCGCAGCGCATGGGCGCCGAGGCGCAGCACCTCGTCGCCGGCCGCATGGCCCCAGCGGTCGTTGATCCTCTTGAAGTGGTCGATGTCGATCAGCGCCACGCAGAACGCCTCGCCGGAACGCAGGCTGCGCTGGCGCTCCTGCTCGATCAGTTCCTGCATGCGCCGCCGGTTCACCAGGCCGGTGAGTTCATCGTGCGTGGCCAGGCGCTGCAGCTGCTGCATCGCCCGGCCCAGTTCGGCACGCTGCAGCCGCAGCTTGGCGCGCAGCGACGACAGCTGGGCGGCGATGCGCGAGGCCGCGGGCAGCATCACCGCCACCAGCAGGAAGTTGGCGATGTCGACCCGCGCATCCAGCGGGCCGGGCAGCCAGCGGTGCATCGCCGCCATGGTCAGCGCCAGGGCGATCAGCGTGAACACGGTGAGTGCCGCCAGGCGCTGCCATACCGAGGAGAAGGCGCCGAAGGTGAAGATCAGCAGCAGCGGGAACAGCGTGGCGCTGCGCACCGGTCCGCACATCGCGTAGCCCCACAGCACGGTAAGCACGGCGAAGAGAATCTGCGCGTCCGTCAGCGCCGGGTCGCGCCAGCGCTGGCTGACGCCACTGCGCAGCAACATGTGGAACAGCGCCAGGCCCGCGGCGACGAACCCGCACCAGGCCGCGAGCCACGGGCCCGGCACCACGCCGGCCGGCACACCCAACGCCATGACGAGCGCGCTGAACACATAGACCGTGGCCGAGGTCATCCACTGCAGCAGCGGGAAGCGCCGGGCCGGGTGCCGCGTCAGCACCAGCGCCGCCAGCCGCGCGCGCCACCCGGCCGCGGCGCGGGCGTTCATTCCTGCACCACCCGGTCGCGGCCGTCGGCCTTGGCGCGGTAGAGCGCGCGGTCGGCCCGCTCCAGCGCCGCCGCGACCGATTCGCCGGGCCGCCAGGCGGCCAACCCGACCGAGAAGGTCACCCGCAGACCGGGGTCGATGTGGTCCAGCGGCAGCGCGGCCATCTGCGCGCGCATGCGTTCGAGCACCGGCTGGGCAACCGATTTGTCGGTGTGCGGCAGCAGCAGCAGGAACTCCTCGCCGCCCCAACGTGCGAGCAGGTCGCTCGCGCGCACCGCGCCGCGCATCAGGTCGGCGCTGGCGCGCAGCACATCGTCGCCGGTGGCGTGACCCCAGGTGTCGTTGATGCGCTTGAAATGGTCGATGTCGATCAGCGCGAGGCAGAAGCCCTCGCCCTGGCGGGCGTGGCGCGTGCTCTCGGCCTTCAGCACCTCGCCCATGTGACGGCGGTTGGCCAGGCGCGTCAGTTCGTCGGTGGTCGCCAGCGTCTGGATGCGCTCCAGCGCCGCGCCGAGTTCGGCTTTCTGCGCCTTCAGCCGCCGGCGCAGCTGCGTGAGCGTGGCGGTGAGTGCACCGATGGAGCTGATGAGCACGATGGCGAAGATGAACTGCACCAGCTGGTCTTCGGGCGGATGGCGGGCCGGGTCGACGCGCTGCATCAGCAGCATCACCAGGCCCAGCGCGACGATGCCCAGCAGGCTCAGCCAGCGCGACTGCTGCGGCGACATCGAGAACGCGCAGAACACCAGCACCACCGCCAGGTGGCTGACCAGCACGCCGCGGGCGTTGCCCATCACGCTGTAGGCCCCGAGCGTGATGGCGACGGCGAACACGCCCTGCGCCATCGACAGCCCGGCAAAGGACAGCGCGAGGCGCTCATGCGCGCGGATGAGCCCGTAGAACAGCACGACGCCGACGAGGATGGCGAGCGTCAGCCAGGTCGCCTGGCCGCCGTCCGCCCGGCCGAGCAGCACCTCCAGCCACAGCGTGGCGGTGGACGCGGCATACAGCAGGAAGGCGCCGAACCAGTACGCGACCATGCGCCGCATGCGCGGGTCGGCGCCCAGCAGCAGCGCCGGCAGGTTCGGAAGGCGGGACATCGTTGGGGAGGCGTTCAGCCCGGCTGGAGATGCGAAAGCGGCAAGGCCGCACCCGCCTTCACCTCGCCGAGCGAGAAGCTTGTGTGGATGTCTTTCACATTCGGCAGATTCAGCAGCGTCTTGATCGAGAACTGCGAGAAGGAATCGAGGTCCGGCGCCAGCACCTGCAGTTCGAAAGTGCCCAGGCCCGAGATGTAGTGGCACGACAGCACCTGCGGCAGCCGGCGGATGGCGTCTTCGAGCGCCCGGGTGGCCTCGCCGGCGCTGCGCTCCACATCCACCCGCACGAAGGCGAGCACGCCCAGGCCGATCTTGCGGCGGTCGATCTCGGCGCGGTAGCCGGTGATGAAACCCTGCTGCTCCAGCCACCGCACCCGACGCCAGGTGGGCGCGGCCGACAGGCCGATGCGCGCGGCCAGCTCGGTGTTGGAAAGGCGCGCGTCTTGCTGGAGTTCGCGCAGGATGGCGATGTCGTGGCGGTCCAGCGCCTGGGCGCCGGTCGAGGCCGCCGGCGTGGTCTCCGGGGTTTTCCCGATGTCTGGGTTTTTCGGCGTCATATGCCCCTCATCCACGGTTCTGACGAAAGATTATTGCGCCTACACCCACGATCAGAGCAACCTACGAAAGCACTTGTCGCGCACCCGTCCCTACACTGTGCAGTCACGGGGAGCCGCCACAAGCGGCCCGCCCCCTGCCTTTCGCCGGACACCCTTCGGCCCGCACAGGAGCCTGCCGCATGAACGCACCGCTGCCCGAGTCCATCCGCCGCGCCCTCGAGACCGTCTCGCTGGACGACAAATACAGCCTGCCCGGTGGCCGCGCCTTCATGAGCGGCGTGCAGGCCCTGGTGCGCCTGTCGATGCTGCAGCGCACGCGCGACGCCATGGCGGGCCTCAACACCGCCGGCTTCGTGAGCGGCTACCGCGGCTCGCCGCTGGGCGGCTACGACC
>JBIQKU010000095.1:0-12585 GCA_044506225.1 Rubrivivax sp.
CAGGGGCCGCACGCCAACGGCATGCCCGAGCTGCACAAGCTGCTGCCGCCGCTGGGTGTGCTGCAGGATCGCGGCCACCACGTGGCGCTGGTCACCGACGGCCGCATGAGCGGCGCCTCCGGCAAGGTGCCCTCGGCCATCCATGTGAGCCCCGAGGCGCTGGCAGGCGGCCCGCTCGCCAAGGTGCGCAGCGGCGACCGCCTCCGCCTGGACGCGGTGGCCGGCACGCTGGATGCGCTGGTCGATGACCACGAGTGGGCCGCGCGCGAACCGGCGCGCCTCAGCGAGGAGCAGGCGGAGGTCAACGCCCACGGTCTGGGGCGCGAACTTTTCGGCGGCATGCGCCGCAACGCGCGCAGCGCGGAGGAAGGGGCAGTGACATGGCTGTGAATCCGAACACGCTCCACGCGAGCGACCTGGCCGCGCATGGCCCGGTGATTCCGGTCATCGTGCTGCAGCGGGTGCAGGACGCCGTACCGCTTGCACGCGCGCTGGTGGACGGCGGCGTGCGTGTGCTCGAGGTCACCCTGCGCACGCCGGTGGCGCTGGCCTGCATGCAAGCCATTGCGCGCGAAGTGCCCGAGGCCATCGTCGGTGCCGGCACGGTGCGAAGCGCGGCCGACGTGCGTGCCGCGAAGAACGCCGGCTGCCGCTTCGCGGTGAGCCCGGGCTACCTCGGCGAGATCGCCGCCGCCTGCCGCGAGGCCGAGCTGCCGCTGCTGCCCGGCGTGGCCACCGCCGGCGAAGTGATGCAGGCCAATGCCGCCGGCCTCGACTTCCTCAAGTTCTTTCCCGCCACTGCGGCCGGCGGTATCGCGATGCTGAAGGCGCTGGCCGGGCCGTTCCCGGACGTGAGCTTCTGCCCCACCGGCGGCATCAGCGCCGAGACCGCGCCGCAGTTCCTCGCACTGCCCAATGTGCGCGTGTGCGGCGGCTCCTGGCTCACGCCGCAGGCGGCGGTGGAGGCGGGCGACTGGGCGCGCATCACCGCGCTGGCGCGCGCCGCTTCGGCGCTGCGACCTGCCTGAGGGCCCGCCGCTTCCTCTTGAAAAGCGCGCCACGCGCCATCAATTCATGGGCTGTGGCGCCGCCTCGCGCGGCGTGGTCAACCCAATGAAGGAGGAAGAGTCATGTATGAATCATTGCTGAACTTCCCCGGCAGCCTGTTCGGCGAACTCGATCGCCTGCAGCGGCAGTTCGATGAAGCATTCGGCTCCTCGGGCCGTGCCGCCAGCATCCGCTCGGTGGCGCCGGGCACGTTCCCCGCCATCAACATCGGCAACACGCCCACCAGCGTCGAGATCTATGCCTTCGCTCCGGGCATCGAGGCCGACAAGGTCGACATCACGCTGGACCGCGGCGTGCTCACGATCTCGGGCGAGCGGCCGGCCGCGGCGCCCGAACGCAACGACAAGGGCTTTGCCTACAGCCGCGAACGCACGGCCGGCAAGTTCCGCCGTGCGGTGAGCCTGCCCGACGACATCGACCCGTCACGCGTCAGCGCGAACTACCGTGATGGCGTGCTGCATGTGAGCGTGGCGCGGCGCGAAGAGATGCAACCCCGGCGCATCACCGTGCAGTGATGGCCGACGAAGGAATGGAGGTCCATGCCATGAACGACGTGCAAGTGAAACAAGACGCGCAGCAGCAGGACGAGCGCAAGCTGCCCGAGACGCAGGCACAGGCCAACGGCGCCGCGCGCAGCGACACGCGCGCCCTGGTGCCGCGCGTGGACGTGCTCGAGGACGACAGCGGCATCACGCTGCTGGCCGACCTGCCGGGCGTGCCGCGCGAGAAGCTCGAGCTGAAGGTCGACGGCGACACGCTGCTGATCGAAGGCGAGGTGCCGCCGCTTGGCGCGAACGAACTGCAGCCGGTCTATGCCGAACTGCGCGTGCCGCGCTACCGCCGCGCCTTCACCCTGAGCCGCGAGCTCGATGCCGGCCGCATCGACGCCAACCTGAAGGACGGCGTGCTCAAGCTGCGCATTCCCAAGACGGAACAGGCGCAGCCGCGGCGCATCCAGGTTCAGGTGGGGTAAGCCGGTGGCGCGAGCCGCCGATGAGAGAAGACCGCCCTCGGGCGGTCTTTTTTTGATCTGGCGATCCGGTGTGAGCGGGCCGGCTCAGCCGCCGGCCGCCACCGCGCCGATGTTCGCGCGTTCGATGGCCGGATAGAACTCGCGGTCTTCGCGCTGCATGCGCTCGAACACCTGCTTGAGCACCTGGTTCGCGTCCTCCCGAAAGCCCTCGGGGTCGGCGCGCAACTGCGCGGCGGTGTTCCAGCGGCGCGAGAAGCCGAGGTAGCGCTGGGCGATGGTCACCATCTCGTCCTGGAACTGCTGCGCCCGCTGCGCGAGCGCCGCGTCGTCGCCCCGGCGCAGGGCGGGGTACAGCGCGTGGTCCTCGGCGGCCAGGTGCAGCTTGATCACCGCGCTCAGCGCCACCACCCGCTGCGCGATCTGCTCGGCATGGTGGGCGACGCCGGCACGCGAGAGCGCACGCATCTCGGCGATGCCGCTCAGGATCTCCACATGCTGGTGCTTGAATCGGTCGATGTTCATGGGGGCAGCGGCGCGCGCGAGGATGTCGGTCTGGAAATTCTCGGCGCGCACTGCACGCGGCGGCCGCCCGCCGTGCATGACCGATTCACGCTCCGCCGCGGCCCCTGGGCGCCGGCTTGTTCCAGCGCAAGCCGCAAGCGGTGCGCTCAGTCGCCGGAGCGTTCGATCAGCTCGATCTTGTAGCCGTCAGGGTCGGTGATGAAGGCGATCACCGTGCTGCCGCCCTTGACCGGCCCGGCCTCGCGCGTGACGGCGCCGCCGAGTGCGGCGGCCTTCTCGCGCACCGCATTGCAGGTGGCCGCGGCGTCGTCCACGCCGATGGCGATGTGGCCGTAGGCGGTGCCGAGTTCGTAGCGGTCGACGCCGTAGTTGTAGGTCAGCTCGATCTCGGCATGCTCGGGGTTGCTGCCATAGCCGATGAAGGCGAGGTCGTACTGCTGCTCGGGCCGCTTCGTGGTGCGCAGCAGCTTCATGCCCATGACCTGGGTGTAGAAGTCGATGGAGCGCTGCAGGTTGCCCACGCGCAGCATGGTGTGGAGAAGTCGCATCGGAGGCTCGAAGAAGAAGGTCAGGCGGAACGGCCGCCGGTCTTGGGCGGGAAGTCGAAGACCAGGCAGGTGGTGGTCGCGTGAGCGTACAGCCTGCCGTCGGGGCCGACGAGTTTCCCCTCGGCCGTGGCGGTCTGGCCGCCCACGTGCAGCGTGCGCCCTTCGGCGCGCACCAGCGGCACACGGTCGGTGAGGGCGCGCACGATGTTCACCTTCAGCTCCAGCGTGGTGTAGCCCTTGCCGGGCGGCATCATGGTGTGCACCGCGCAGCCCACGGCCGAATCGAGCAGGGTGGCGAACCAGCCGCCGTGCACCGTGCCCATGGGGTTGTAGTGGCGCACCAGCGGACGGCCCTGGAACACGGCATGGCCGGGCTCGGCCTTCACCAGGATGAAGTCCAGCGTCTCGCAGATGTGGGGCGGGGGCACCTCGCCCGCGAACATCGCCTCGAACAGCGCCATGCCGGGCTTGCCGGCCACCTGCTCGGGCCGGGCCCAGCCGAAGCCGCCCTTCAGGCGTGAACGCACGGCCTCTTCGTCGGCCTGCCAGCGGGCCAGTGTGTCTTCGCTTGTCATGGAAAGCAGAAAGGAGTTGCGGACGCGATCATTGTATATACAATCATTCGCCATGACGGCCCGATCGACCAAGACCTCTGCCGCAGACAGCACGCCGCACGACACGCCCGTCGGCTGCACCAACCTGCGCCTGCATCGGTTGGGCCGGCGTGTCGCGCGGCTGTATGACGAGGACGTTCGCGCGCTCGGGCTCAAGGGCACGCAGTACTCGCTGCTGTCGTACATCGTCGCGCTGGGGCCCATCCAGCCTTCGGTGCTGGCCGCCAGGCTCGACCTCGGCCCGTCCACGCTCACGCGCAACCTGCAGCCGCTGATCGCCCAGGGCTGGGTGCGCATGGCGCCCGGTGAGAACCAGCGCAGCCGCCTCGTCGTCGCGACCGACGAAGGCCGCGCGCTGCGCGCCGAGGCACAGCGCGCCTGGAAGAAGTCGCAGCTCGCGCTGAACGCACGGCTGGATCCGGCGCGCGTGGCGCGGCTGCATGCGCTGATCGACGAATGCATGGCCTTGCTGGACGAGCCGGCCGGCGACGACACCCCGCATCCGTAAGGAGCCTCCCATGACAAGCCAACCGCATGGCCGCGCCTGGCCGATGGCCCTGGTGCTGCTCGCCGCCGCCGGCACCTTCGCGCTGACCATGGGGGCGCGCCAGTCCATGGGCCTGTTCGTCGGCCCCATCAACACGCACACGGCGCTGGGCATCGGCAGCGTGAGCCTGGCCTTCGCCTTCGGCCAGCTGTGGTGGGGCCTGACGCAACCGGTCGCCGGCCTGGTGGCCGACCGCGTCGGCGCCGGCCGGGTGCTGTTCGCCGGCGTGCTGCTGGTGGCGCTGGGCACGACGCTGATTCCCTACATGACGACGACCTGGGGGCTGATCCTCGCCATCGGCGTGCTGTCGGCGGGCGGCGCCGGCATGGCCGGCCCCTCGGTGCTGATGGCCGCTGCCACGCGCATGGTGCCGGCCGGCCGCCAGGGCATGGCCACCGGCATCGTCAATGCCGGCGGCTCGTTCGGGCAGTTCGTGTTCGCGCCCATTGCGGCAGGCATCACCGCCGCCGCCGGCTGGATGGCCTCGGTGCAGAGCCTCGCACTGATCACCTTGCTGGCGCTGCCGGCGGCCTGGGTGCTGCGCGGCACGGGTGCGGCGGCCACGCCGGCCGCGGCCGCGGCCAAGCCCGTGCCGGTGCGCGAACTGCTCGCCACCGCCTGGCGGGAGCCGAGCTACCGGCTGCTGTGCGCCGGCTTCTTCGTCTGCGGCTTCCACGTCGCCTTCATCGCCACGCACCTGCCCGGTGTGGTGGCGTCCTGCCAGCTGCCTGCAGCGGTGGCGGGCTGGGCGCTCGGGCTGATCGGCCTGTTCAACATCGTGGGCAGCCTGGCCATGGGCTGGGCGGTGGGCCGCTGGCGCATGAAGTCGCTGCTGTCGCTGGTGTATGCGACGCGCGGTGTCGCCGTGCTGCTGTTCCTGCTCGCGCCCAAGACCGAGATCGTGATGCTGGTCTTTGCCGCGGTGATGGGTCTGACTTTTCTGTCCACCGTGCCGCCCACCGTGGGCCTGGTCGCCAAGCTGTTCGGGCCGGCGCACATGGCCACGCTCTTCGGCATCGTGATGCTGGCCCACCAGGTGGGCGGCTTCCTCGGCGCCTACTTCGGCGGCAAGGCCTTCGAGTGGACCGGCAGCTACGACTGGATGTGGGTGCTGGACATGCTGCTCGCCTTCGGCGCGGCGCTGGTGCACCTGCCGATCCGCGAGGCGCGGCTGGTGCGCCCGGGGCTGGCGGCGGCCACGCCGGGCTGATGCGCCCGGCGCGTCAGCCGCCCACGCCCATCAGCACCAGCACGCCGAACACCGCGAACACCAGCGCCGCCACGCGGTGCACCCAGCGGATCGGCACCCAGCGCAGCGCACGTTCGCCGAGAAAGACCACCGGCAGGTTGGCCAGCATCATGCCGAGCGTGGTGCCCAGCGTCACCCACAGCAGCGACTCGAAGCGTGCGGCCAGCATGACGGTCGCGATCTGCGTCTTGTCGCCCATCTCGGCGAGAAAGAAGGCGACGACGGTCACCCCCAGCACACCGAGCCGTCCGGGTGCGGCCGTCTCGGCCTCGTCGAGCTTGTCCGGGATGAGCATCCACGCCGCCACGGCAAGAAAGGACACGCCGAGAAACCAGCGCATCCACTGCGGGTGCACCACGTCGGTGAGCCAGGCGCCGAGCGCGCTGGCCGCCGCATGGTTGGCGAGCGTCGCGATGAGGATGCCCAGGCCGATGAGCCAGGGCCGGCGGTAGCGGGCGGCAAGCACGAGCGCGAGCAACTGGGTCTTGTCGCCCATCTCGCCGAGCAGGACGACGCCGGTGGATACGGAAAGTGCTTCGAAGGACATGCAAGGGCGTGCGTGCCGGCGCGCGGCGCGCGGCAGCGTGCGGAGGCAGCGCCGCTCAGGCGGCGGGCATGGTGTAGTTGAGCGCGAGCCGCCCGCCGTCCACATGCACGATCTCGCCGGTCATGTAGCTCGAGGCGCTGCTGAGCAGGAAGGCCACGACCTCGGCCACCTCGTCCGGCTCGCCGAGGCGGCGCAGCGGCGTGCGGCTGAGGATGCGCGCGCTGGCCTCCTCGCTGCCGAGCACCGCGCGGCTGGCGAGCTCGGTGGCGATGGTGCCCGGCGCCACCGCGTTCACGCGAATGCCCTGGTCGGCGAGCGCCAGCGCCATCGCGCGGGTGAGCTGGTTGATGGCGCCCTTGCTCGCGTTGTAGCTCGCGATGGTGGGAATCGCCGTCACCGCATTCACCGAACTCATGTTGACGATGGCGCCGCCACCGCCCTTGACCATCTCGCGCGCCACCGCCTGGCCGACGAGGAACGAGCCCTTGAGGTTGACGGCAAGCACCGCGTCCCAGTCGGCCTCGGTGATGTCGAGGAAGTCGGCCGCGCGGAAGATGCCGGCGTTGTTGACCAGCGCGTCGATCGCGCCGAAGGCCGCGACCGTGGCGGCCACCGCCGCGTCGACCTCCGCCTTGTTCGACACATCGCAGTGGATGAAGCTCGCGGACTTGCCGTCGGCCGTGAGCGCATCCGCGAGCTGCTGGCCCTGCACGTCGTCAATGTCCCAGAGCGCCACCGCCGCGCCGTCGTGCGCCAGCCGTTCGGCGCAGGCCGCGCCGATGCCCTGGGCGGCGCCGGTCACCACCGCCACCCGGCCTTCGAGCTTGAAGTCGACGCGCCGCGAACTGGTCATCGTGCCTCCTTGTCCAGCCACACGCCGATGCCCTGCGCGTTCAGCTCGATGTCCATGCCCAGCAGTTCGACGATGCGTGATTCGGGCAGCTCGCAGCCGTGGGCACGCAGCCGTTCCACATAAAGCGCGGTCAGGCCGCGGGTCAGCGCCTGGTGCCGCTGCGGCGCATCGCGCAGCGAGCGGGCCAGGGCCACCATGGCGTCCAGTTGCTCGAAGAACTGTTCGGCCAGGCGCGGAATGCCGTAGACCGGGCCGTAGTGCGTCAGGTACATCACCTCGGGCCGGTAACCCAGCATGCGCTGCACCGACGCACGCAGCGCCTCGGGTTCGAACTGCACCGGCGTGGTCGTCGGCATGATGAACGCGCCCTGCGCGGTGTCGAACTCGCGGTAGGACAGGCCGAAGGTGTCGCCGCTGAAGAAGCCGCGGCTGCGTTCGTCCCAGATGCAGTGGTGATGGCGCGCATGGCCCGGCGTGTCGATGAACTCCAGCGTGCGGCCCGCGAGCGAGAGCCGCATGCCGTCGTGCGTCTCGATCACCCGTTCGGCCGGCACGCCCTGGATCGTGCCGTAGGAGCGGGCCATCTCTTCCTTGCCGTAGACCGCGGTGGCACCGGCCACCAGCGCCGACGGGTCGATGAGGTGGCGTGCCCCGCGCGGATGCACCACCAGCTGCGCCTGCGGCAGCGACTGCATCAGCAGGCCCACGCCACCGGCATGGTCGAGGTGCACATGGGTGGCGACGACGTAGTCCACGTCCTCCGGCGCCAGACCGAGCGCACCGAGCGTGCGCAGCAGCCGGCGCACGGCATGGTTGGTGCCGGTGTCGATGAAAGCGGCGCGGCCGTCTTCCACCAGCAGGTAGCTGGCATCGAACTGGTCACGCTGGAAGGCGGTGTCGACGACGTGCACGCCGTGCGGGTGCACGTCGAGAAACGGGGGGAGGGCGGTCATGCGGCAGAGGGACGATCAGGCAGGCGCCGATTGTCCCATTCGACGTGTTCGCCCGGGATTCCGTTCGGGCTGAGGTATCGAAGCCCGACCCGCTCGCCCTGAGGTATCGAAGGGTCGGGCTGAGGTATCGAAGCCCTCTTCGCGCCAAGACGCACTTCGATACCTCAGTGCGGACGGCCTCGCACCTCGCCGCACGGTTCAAGCGGCGTCTCGCGAGAGCGCCGCATCGAAGTAGGCGATGGTCTCGCGCAGGCCGATGGAGGCGTCCACCTTGGGTTGCCAGCCGAGCAGCTCGCGTGCTTGCGAGATGTCGGGGCGGCGGCGCACCGGGTCGTTCACCGGCAGCGGCAGGTACTGGATGCCCGAGCGCGAGCCGGTGTAGTCGATGATCTGCTGGGCGAGCGACAGCATGGTCTGCTCCACCGGGTTGCCGAGGTTGACCGGGCCGGTCACGCCGTCGTCGGTGTCCATCAGCCGCACGAAGGCCTCCACCATGTCGCTCACGTAGCACAGCGAGCGGGTCTGCGAGCCGTCGCCGTACACCGTGATCGGCTCGTTCTTCAGCGCCTGCACGATGAAGTTGGAGACGACGCGCCCGTCGTCCAGCTGCATGCGCGGGCCGTAGGTGTTGAAGATGCGCGCCACCTTGATCTTCAGGCCGTGCTGGCGGTGGTAGTCGAAGCACAGCGTCTCGGCGCAGCGCTTGCCTTCGTCGTAGCAGGCGCGCGGGCCGATGGGGTTGACGCGGCCCCAGTAGCTTTCCACCTGGGGGTGGATCTCGGGGTCGCCGTAGACCTCGCTGGTCGAGGCCTGCAGGATGCGCGCGCCGGTGCGCCGGGCGAGGCCGAGCATGTTGATGGTGCCGTTGACGTTGGTGCGCACCGTCTTCACCGGGTCGTACTGGTAGCTCACCGGCGAGGCCGGGCAGGCGAGGTTGAAGAGGCGGTCGCCCTCGACGAACAGCGGCAGGGTGATGTCGTGGCGGACCAGCTCGAAGCGCGGATGGTCGAGGAAGGCCTCGATGTTGCGCTTGTCGCCGGTGAAGAAGTTGTCCACGCACAGCACGTGGTGGCCGTCGTCCAGCAGGCGTTCGACGAGGTGGGAGCCGAGAAAGCCGGCGCCGCCGGTGACGATGATGTTCAGTCGCTTGGCCACGCGCGCTCCTCGGGGATGGAAGACGCCTGCAGCGAGCAAACGAGGTGCCGCGCGTGCAGCGGCGCGGCAGGTGGCGCGCGACAATGGGCGGCTGTGCCGACAACATGGGCCGACAAGAGGATGACGCCGTTGAAACCGATGAACCGCCTGCTGCACCTGTCCACCGCCCTGGCCACGGCCGTGCTGCTCGCCGCCTGCGCCGCCACCTACAGCCCGGCCTCCATCGCCCCGGGCACGCCGGAGGCGGAGGTGCGCCGCGCGCTCGGCGAGCCCACGGGCGAATACCCGGGGCCCGAGGGCAGCCGCCGGCTGGAATACGCCAAGGGCCCGGTCGGCCTGCACACCTTCATGGTCGACATCGGTGCCGACGGCAAGATGCTGAAGTGGCAGCAGGTGCTGGACAAGCCGAACTTCGCCAGCATCCGCGTGGGCATGTCGCGCGAGGAGCTGCTGTACCGCCTCGGTCGCCCGGCGGACATCAGCACGCTGCCGTTCCAGAACCGCACGGTCTACGGCTACCGCTTCGACGCCACCTTCTGCCAGTGGTTTCAGGTCAAGCTGAACCCGCGCGGCGAGGTGGTGGGCACCGACTACACGCGCGACCCCGACTGCGCGAGCCGCGACCAGTGATGAGCACGACGACCACCGCTCCGCTGCTGCACGGCATTCCCAACTGCGACACCGTCAAGCGCGCGCGTGCGTGGCTCACGCAGCAAGGCGCCGAGCACCGCTTCCACGACTTCAAGAGGGCCGGCGTGAGCGCCGAGGCGCTCGCCCGCTGGGCCGATGCGGTCGGCTGGGAGAAGCTGCTCAACCGCCAGGGCACGACCTGGCGCCGGCTGTCCGACGAGGACAAGGCGGCGGTTACCGGCCGCGACGCCGCCCTGCGGCTGATGCTGGCGCAGACCAGCCTGATCAAGCGCCCAGTGGTGGTCTGGCCCGACGGCGCAGTGACGGTGGGCTTCGATCCGGCCGACTGGCAGGCGCGGCTGGGCTGATCAGGCGCTGCCGCCCAGCGCCAGCTCGAACGACGCCTCGGCCACCGACTGGCCGTTGATGCGGATCTCCACCCGGTGGCTGCCGGCGTGGTAGCGCCGGGTGGTCACGGGCTTCAGCGAGTGCCGCTTCGCCAGCGTGCGCGACTCGCCTGCGCCGAGCTCGAGCGACCAGCCCTTGAACACCTTGGGCGTGCTGTGGCCGGCGGCCTTCACATGGTGCACCGCGTAGTCGATGACGAGGCGCTGCGCCGCTTGCGCGGTCGATTTCAGATGCAGCGTGAGCTGCACCGACTCGCCGACCGCCACCTGCGCTGGCGCCAGCGCGAAGCGCAGCTTGCCGGCGAAAGCGTCGCCCAAGCCCCAGGCGGCCAGCATGGCCGGGTGCCCCTGCTTGATCAGCGTGCGGCTCGCATGCCGCAGCAGCGCCCGGCGCGGCACCGGCGCGCCGGGCAGGTGCTCGCGTACCCAGTCGACGACGACGCCCGGGTGGTCCTTCGCGATGTCGTTGAGGTGGTTGGCGACGCTTCGGCGCACGTAGTCGCTCGGGTCGTCCTGCAGCGCACGCAGCAACGGCAGCGTGGGCGCGGGGTCGACGATCAGCGGTGTGAGCACCATGCCCCAGGGCAGACGGGGGCGGCTGCCCTCGCTCACCAGGCGACGCACATGGGCGCTGGGGTCCTGCACCCACTGCCCAAGCGTCGCCCAGGTGGGGTCAGGATGCCGCAGGATGAAGGGGCGGATGGCCCATTCGGCCGAGAAGCGCTGCGTCATCGCATGCAGGGCGGCCAGCGCACGCGGCACGTCGTCGTGGCCGTGGCGTGCCACGAATTCGGTGAGCGGCCACACGGCCCAGCCGGCCAGACCCTCGCCGCGCGCACCGAGTGCGCTGTCATCGGCGTCCCGGGGCGGCGCGAGCGCCGCTTCCATCACCGCGGCGGCGGCGGAGAACTCGCCCGGCAGGGTCTGCTCGAGCGCATCGCACAGGTGATGGCAGCGGGCCTTGAGCTCGAGGGCGTCCAGCCCGGCCAGCGCCAGCGCCTCGAAGCGCTCGCGGTCGAAGGCCGGCGAGGCGGCGTGCAGATGCTTTCCCATCGCCCGCACGAGGCGGGCGTCGAGGAAGTTCTTGAACGGTTCCGCCAAGCGCGGCCCGGTGGGTCAGGCGAGCAACTGGCGCAGCACGTAGGGCAGGATGCCGCCGTGCTTGTAGTAGTCGACCTCGATCGCGGTGTCGATGCGCAGGGTCAGCGGCACGCGGCGCTTGCTGCCGTCGGCGGCGGTGATGACCAGCGTCGCATCCTGCTGCGGCTGCAGGTCGGCGGCGAGTTCGATGTCGAAGAACTCGTCGCCGCGGATGCCCAGGCTGCGCCAGGTGTCCTCGCCCTTGAATTGCAGGGGCAGCACGCCCATGCCCACCAGGTTGCTGCGGTGGATGCGCTCGAAGCTGCGCGCGATCACCGCCTTGATGCCCAGCAGCTGCGTGCCCTTGGCCGCCCAGTCGCGCGAGGAGCCGGTGCCGTATTCCTCGCCGGCGAAGATCACCGTCGGCGTGCCCTCGGCGATGTAGCGCATGGCGGCGTCGTAGATGAACATCTTCTCGCCGCTCGGCTGGTGCAGCGTCAAGCCGCCTTCCTCGCGCCCGCCGTCGGGCAGCGGCGGAATCATCAAATTCTTGATGCGCACGTTGGCGAAGGTGCCGCGCATCATCACGTCATGGTTGCCGCGCCGCGAGCCGTAGGAGTTGAAGTCGGGCTTCATCACGCCGTGCGCCTTGAGCCAGTCGCCGGTGGGTGAATCCTCCTTGATGGAGCCGGCCGGCGAGATGTGGTCGGTGGTGATGGAGTCGCCGAACAACGCCATCGCACGCGCGCCGCGCACCGCGGCCGCGGGCGGCGGCGGCTCCATGGCGAAGCCCTCGAAGAAGGGCGGCTTGGCGATGTAGGTCGATTCGGGCCAGGTGTAGACCTGCCCGGCCACGCCGTCGATGCGCTTCCACAGCGCGCCCGGGTCGCTCGCGACCTTCTCGTAGTTGCTGCGGAAGGCCTTGGGGTTCATGGCGTGGCGCATCAGCGCATGGATCTCGTCGCTCGAGGGCCAGATGTCGCCCAGCCACACGTCCTGCCCGTTCTTGCCCTTGCCCACCGGCTCGGTCATGAGGTCGCGCAGCACCGTGCCGGCGATGGCATAGGCCACGACCAGCGGCGGGCTGGCGAGGAAGTTGGCCTTGATGTTCGGATGGATGCGCGCCTCGAAGTTGCGGTTGCCCGAGAGCACCGCGGCGCACACCAGGTCGTTGCGCCAGATGGCCTCGTTGATCTCGGGTGTCAGGTCGCCGGCATTGCCGATGCAGGTGGTGCAGCCGTAGGCGGCGAGGCTGAACCCGAGCTTCTCGAGATAGGGCAGCAGGCCCGTCTTCTCGAGGTACTCCGTGACGACCCGCGAGCCGGGTGCGAGCGAGGTCTTGATGTGCGGGCTCACGCGCAGGCCGGCTTCCACCGCCTTCTTGGCCAGCAGGCCCGCGGCCAGCAGCACGCTGGGGTTGGAGGTGTTGGTGCAGGAGG
>JBIQKU010000310.1:0-1935 GCA_044506225.1 Rubrivivax sp.
CGACCAGCGTGTTCCAGGCTTCGCAGTGCGGGCACGTGCCCAGCCAGCGCGGGCTGGTGCCGCCGCATTCGCTGCAGGTGTAGAGGGTCTTGGCTTTGCTCATGGGGGCTGCCACTGTAGCGGCGGCCCGCGGCCGCTCAATCCTGCACCTTGGCGCGCAGCGCCTTGAGCTGCGACTGCTTGCTCTTGGCTTCGCGCCGCCGCTGCCGCGAGGCATGCGTGGGTTTCGTCGGCTTGCGCGGCCGCGGCGGCACGGCCACGCTTTGCACCAGCTCGTTCAGCCGCGCGAGCGCGTCCTGCCGGTTCTTGTCCTGGCTGCGAAAACGCTGCGCCTTGAGCACCACCACGCCTTCGTCGGTGATGCGGCTGTCGTTCAGTGCCAAGAGCCGGGCCTTCACCTCATCGGGCAGGGACGATGCATGCACCTCGAAGCGCAGATGCACCGCGCTCGACACCTTGTTGACGTTCTGCCCGCCCGCGCCCTGCGCGCGGATGGCGCTGAACTCGACCTCGTGCTCGTGCACCAGCACGGCGGCGCTGCGCATCGACTCAACCAACCCCGCGCACCGGCACCTGCGGCGCCAGCGCGCACATGAGTTCGTAGCCCACGGTGCCGGCCGGCAGGGCCACGTCATCGATGGGCAGCACGGCGCCATTGGGGCCGTGGCCCCACAGCGTGACCTCGCTGCCGGGGCCGGCGGCGGGCACGGGCGTGAGGTCGACGGTCACCATGTCCATGGACACGCGGCCGACGAGCCGGGTGCGCACGCCGCCCACCAGCACCGGCGTGCCGGTGGGCGCGCTGCGCGGGTAGCCGTCGGCGTAGCCGCAGGCGGCGATGCCGATGCGCAGGGGCGCGTCAGCGGTGAAGGTGCTGCCGTAGCCGACGCTGTCACCCGCGGCCAGCGTCTGCACGCCGAGCAGCCGCGTGCGCAGCGTCATCGCCGGCTGCAGCGACCAGTGCGCCGCATCGTGCACGGGGAAGTCGGGCGAGGAGCCGTAGACCATGATGCCCGGGCGCACCCAGTCGCTGCGCGTCTCGCCTGCGAAGCGCAGCGTGGCGGCGCTGTTGCACACGCTGCGCTCGCCGGGCAGGTCGGCCACCGTCGCGTCGAAGACGGCCTGCTGGGCGGCGATGCCGGCCGGGCCGTCGGCATCGGCGAAATGCGTCATGTGCGCGACGAAGGCCACTTGCGTCAGGCCGGTGAGCCGCAGCCAGGCCGAGCGGTAGGCACCCGGCGCGAAGCCGAGCCGGTTCATGCCGCTGTTGAGCTTGAGGAACACGCCGTGGCCGCGCTGCGTCTTGTGCGCCGCGAGC
This sequence comes from Rubrivivax sp., assembly GCA_044506225.1. Taxonomy (GTDB): domain Bacteria; phylum Pseudomonadota; class Gammaproteobacteria; order Burkholderiales; family Burkholderiaceae_C; genus JAKFDI01. Next base: position 1,319 of record JBIQKU010000310.1, read on the forward strand.
CAGTCGATCTGCGCCTCGTCGTGCACCACATGCCACAGGTCCAGGCGCGAGCACAGCTCGAGGTCACGCGGTTCGAAGCAGCCTTCGAGCAGCAGGATGGGACCGCGCCAGCCGAGCCCACGCACGCGCTGCGCCTCGTCGAGGTCCAGCAGGGCGAAGCCGTCGGCGCCCTGCAAGCCCGCCCAGGCGCGCTCGATGCCGTGGCCGTAGGCGTTGGCCTTGACCACCGCCCAGACCTTGGCGTCGGGCGCGGCGGCGCGCGCGACGCCCAGGTTGTGGGCGAGCGCCTCGGGATGGATCAGCGCTTCGATGGGGCGCGGCATGGCGGGGTCGTTCAAGGCTGTCGCGCCGGAGCGTGACAAAACGGACGAGATCCGGGACAGACAAGGGGAACACGTGTGCGCCCAGGGGCTCGAAGGGGCTTCGCCGGGGCGGCTGGCATTCTGCCGCAGCCTCTCGCCACACCACCGGAGCCAGACGGAAGCGCCATACCCTGCGTGCTATAACCCGCGCCGCGGGGGAGGGTAGGACCCGAGGCCACATCGGGAAAGACCAGCGCGCAGCCGACGAATGAAAAAAGGTTTCTACACCATCATGTCGGCGCAGTTCTTCAGCTC
>JBIQKU010000096.1:0-12396 GCA_044506225.1 Rubrivivax sp.
ACTCGATCAACCTGTGGCGCTGCCTGCTGCAGTGGATCGGCGGCATGGGCATCCTCATCCTCGCCGTGGCCATCCTGCCGCTGCTGGGTGTGGGCGGCAGCCAGCTGTTTCGTGCGGAAGCGGCCGGGCCGATGAAGGAGGCCAAGCTCACGCCGCGCATCGCCGAGACGGCCAAGGGGCTGTGGATCGTCTACGCCGGCATGTCGGTCGCGTGCCTGCTCGCCTACCGTGCGGCCGGCATGCCGTGGATGGACGCCTGGACGCACATGTTCGCCACCGTCAGCCTGGGCGGCCTGTCCTCGCACGACGCGAGCTTCGGCTTCTTCCAGTCGGCCGAGCTGGAGTGGGTGTGCATCCTCTTCATGCTGATCGCGAGCTGCAATTTCGCGGTGTACTTCGTCGCCCTGAAAAAGCGTGCGCCGGGCCACATCATCGGCGACCCGGAAGTGCGCGGCACGCTGATCGCGCTGATCGGTGCGAGCGTGCTGGTCGCCGGCTTGCTGCTGCTCGGCGACCCGCAGGAAGGCACGGCGCAGACCATCCGCCATGCCTTCTTCAACGTGGTGTCCATCGGTTCGACCACCGGCTTTTCCACCATCGACCACACCGCCTGGCCGCCGGTGGCCTCGGTGCTGATGCTGGTGCTCTCGGGCATGGCGACCAGCGCCGGCTCCACCGGCGCGGGGGTGAAGATGATCCGCATCATCATCCTGTTCAAGCATGCGCGGCGCGAGATGCGGCGGATCCTGCATCCGCGCGCGGTCACGCCGGTGATGCTGGATGGGCGGCCGGTGGCCAACGAGACGATCTTCGCGGTGCTCGCCTTCATGCTGGTGTACGGCGTGGCCATCATCGTGTTCACGCTGGTGCTGATGGCGTCGGGACTGAGCTTCGACGTCGGCTTCTCGGCCGCGGTGGCGAGCATCAACAACATGGGGCCCGGGCTGGGTGCCATCGGGCCGGCCGGCACCTATGCGCCGCTCACCGACTTCCAGACCTGGGTGTGTGCCGCCGCGATGCTGCTCGGGCGGCTGGAGCTGTTGTCGGTGCTGGTGCTGTTCACCCCGCAGTTCTGGCGCCAGTAGCGACGGCTGTGGCGGCATGCCGCTTGCCGGTGCTGCGGGCGGCCGGGCATGGCCGCGTGTCACCCCAAGAGGCAGCCGCCATGGCCAGCGATCCCCCTCCCGCGCCGGCGCCCGCACCGTCGGTCGGCCCGGACGACAGGCATCCGAACCGCGAGCCGTCGCGCGAGCATCCTTCCATCACCGCCGAGGACGCGCCCACGGCCGCGCCGATCGAACTCGACGACCCGCCCGAGTCCACCGCCGGCGAGGAGGACCCCGGCGCCGCCAACGACATGGCGGCCGATGAGGGCGCGCCGGCGGCCGGCGGCAGCAAGCCCTGACGGCCGTCGCGACAGCGCCCAGGGCATGGGCGATGCGCTGGCTGGGCATCGCCTTTGCGTTGGGCGGCGCGGCGCTGCTGTTCGCCCACCTGGCCGCTGTCGACTGGACGCTCACACTGGCCGCCCTGCGCCGGCGCGACCCGGCCTGGCTGTGGGGTGCGGCCGCGCTCACGCTGGCGAGCTACGCGGTGTATTCGGCCTTCGACCTGCTGGGGCGCCGCCACGTCGGCCAGCGCCTGGGCACCGCGCGGGTGCTCGAGGCCGCGTTCGTGAGCCATGCCTTCGCCCTCAACCTCGGGCCGGTGGGCGTGGGCTTTCGCTTTCGCGCCTACATGCGATCGGGCATGCCGGCGCAGGCGGTGGCGGCGGTGTGGCTGCTCAATGTGATGACCAACTGGCTCGGCTTCATGCTGGTGGCCGGCGCGCTGTTCGCCTCCGGCCGGGTGGCGCTGCCGCCAAGCTGGGGGTATGCGGCCAGTGTGCTGCGCCTGTTCGGTTATGCGCTGCTGACGGCGGCGGCGGTGTATGTGGCGGTGTGCAGCGTGGCCGATGGCCGCGCGGTGGTGTTGCGCGGGCGGCGCCTGAGCCTGCCTTCGGGGCGGCTCGCGCTGGCGCAGCTCGCGCTGTCGGCCGTGAACTGGGGCCTGATCGCCGGCGTCTGGTACCTGCTGCTCGGCGCGCAGGTGGCGCTGGACGCGGTGCTGGTCGCGGTGGTGGTGAACGCGCTGGTGCTGGCGGTGGTCGATGTGCCCGGCGGCCTCGGTGTCACCGAGACGGTGTTTCTCGCGCTGCTCGGCTCGCGGCTGCCGGCGCACGAGCTGCTGGCGACGCTGGTGGCCTGGCGGGGTGTCTACCTGCTCGCGCCGCTGGCGCTGGCGGGCGTGTCCTTCGCGGCCATCGAATGGCGCGCGCGCCATGGTCGGCGTTGAGCCTTAGTCGCCCACCGTGGTGTCCATGGCCGTGACCGCCGGTTTCGGCCCGCTGCGCAGGTTCAGCCACACCGACAGCGCGCCGCTCGCGGCGATGACGCCCATGCCCAGCAGCGCCCAGCCGTCGGGCAGGTGCGCGAACAGCAGCGCGCTGAGCGCCGCGGCCATGCCGATCTGCGCATAGGTGAAGGGCATGAGCACCGCCATGGGCGCGACGCCCAGCGCATGGATGAAGGCGAGGTGGCCGAGCGTGCCCAGCAGCCCTGCCACGCACAACAGCAGCCAGTGCAGCGCGCTCACGTCCGCAAAAGCCGTGACCAGCGGTTGCGGCGACAGCGGCAGCATCAGCGACATCAGCAGCATGGCGACGAAGCCGGACCAGAAATGCGTGGTGAGCGGCGGCTCGAGCGAGGCCATGCGCCGCGTCAGGATCTGGAACAACGCACCCGACAGCGCCAGCAGCAGCGGATAGACCGCCGCCGCGCCGAACAGGCCGCTGCCCGGGCGCACCACGATCAGAGCGCCGGCGAAGGCGAGCAGCACCAGCGCCCAGCGCAGGGCCGAGACGCGCTCGCGCAGCAGCAGCGGTGACAGCAGCGTCACCATCACCGGCGCCAGCATGGCGATGGCGGTGAACTCGGCCACCGGCATGGCCTGCAGGCCCAGGTAGGCGAGCACGCTGCTCGCGAGCAGCAAGGCGCCGCGCAGCGCCTGGAACTTCGGATGGCCCACGCGGAACATGCGGCGCCCGCCGTGTGCCAACAGCCAGCCGGCCATCACGCCGGCCTGCACCGCATAGCGCACCCACACCACGACGAGCAGCGGGACGAAGGCGCTCAGGTGCTTGACCGTGCTGTCCAGCAGCGAGAAGCCGAGGACCGCGGCCAGGATCAGCGTGATGCCGAGGCCGGGACGGTCGGTGGCGGACACGAAGGCGAGGGAGGGGGCGGGCGAACTGCGGGCGACGGGCATGGAGGCGGGGAACTGCGGCGGCCATCGTATCGGGCCGGCCGTGCCGCGTCGTCGCGAGGGCCATCGCCGCCCGTACAGTGCGCGCCGATGCGGCCGCGCGGGCGGCACGCATCGACAGCGGGAGGAGACACACCATGGACGACTCGGGCGGACGTGATTTCGTCGTGTGCTGCGACGGCACCAGCAACATCCTCGGCAACCAGCGCGACACGAATGTCGTCAAGCTGATGCGCCTGTGCGAGAAGAGCGAGCGCCAGCTCGTCTACTACGACCCGGGCGTGGGCAGCGCCAACACCTTCCCGGGCGTGGCCTGGGGTGAGCGCGTCAAGCTGCGCCTGCAACTGCTGGAGGGCCTGGTCTTCGGCGGCGGCATCTACGAGAACATCGCCGAGGCCTACACCTTTCTCATCCGCCACTACCGCGCGGGCGACCGCATCTGGCTGTTCGGCTTCTCGCGCGGTGCCTTCACCGCGCGCGCGGTGAGCGGCATCGTCAACCTCTTCGGCATCGTGCGCCCGAGCGCCGAGACGTTGCTGCCGACCATCTTGCGCGCCTACTTCGCCGATCCCGACCGGCGCGGCGCCGAAGGCCGTTACCGCGACGACATCGCGCGCGACATCCGCGAGCACTTCGCCGACGACGCCGGGCGCAGCGCACGCATCCACTGCATTGGCGTGTGGGACACGGTGGCCACCGTGGGCGGGTTGCGCCGGCGCCAGATCAGCAGCGACAACACGGTGGAGGGCAAGCGCTTCGACCACATCCGCCATGCGCTGGCCGAAGGCGAGTACCGCGCCGCCTACGAGCCGCGGCTGTACCGCGGCGTGCAAGGCGAGCCGCCGCAGTTCGTCGTGCGGCAGGTGGACGGCCGTGCGCGCGAATGCTGGCAGCCCTCGCTCGTGCAATGCTGGTTTCCCGGCGCGCACAGCGACGTGGGCGGCTCGTATGCGGAAAGCGGCCTGTCGGACCTGGCGCTGCGCTGGATGGTGCTGGAGGCGCATGCGCTGGGCCTGCGGCTGGTGCCCGGCTGGCAGGCGGCGCTGCCCGCGGGCCAGCCCGATGCCCCTCAGCACGACGCCGCGCATGCCGCGCCGCTGTGGGCGCTGGCCGGGCTGCAGCATCGGCGCATCCCGCCCGGCGACGCCGTGCATCCGGCGCTTGCCGCGCGGCTGGCGGCCGAGCGCGCCGGCGAGCGCCCGCCCATCGTCGCCACACCCACGCATGCGCGCCTGTGGTGGACGGCGCTGCTCGTGGCCGTGGTGAGCGTCGCCCTGCTGTGGTGGCTGAGCGCGCGCATCGCCCCCGGCCAGACCAGCGCGGCACACCTCGCCGGCGCACAACTGCTGGCGCTGTGGCAGCCGGCCCTTCTCGCGCCCTATGCGCGGCCGGGCCTGGCGAGCGTGCTGTGGCTGGACGCGCCTTTCATGGCGGCCTACGGCTGGCTGCTGTGCAATGCCGCGGTGTGGTCGGCGCGGCGGCTGCATCTCGTGAAGCCGCAGCAGCGCGAATTCCACCGCCGCATGCGCTGGCTGCTGATGCTGCCGATCTGGATCGCGGTGCTGGCCGACGTGGCCGAGAACCTGCTCACCGCCTGCGGCGCGGGCCAGGCCGACGCCGGCGTGGTGCACGCGGCGCTGTCGCTCGCGGCCTGCCTGAAGTGGGCGGCGCTGCTGGTGTTCGGCCTGGCCTGCCTGCGTGCGGCACTGATCCGGCCGCAAGCCTGAGCCGTGTTCAGAGGTTGCGCGCGAACTGCGTGGCCGCGTGGATGACCAGGCCCACCAGCCCGCCCACCAGCGTGCCGTTGATGCGGATGAACTGCAGGTCGCGGCCGATGTTGCGTTCCAGCTCGGCGGTCATTTCCTCGGTGTTCCACTCGTGCACCCGGGCGACGATGTAGCGGCGGATGTCCTCGCGGTAGCGCTCGATCCAGCGCGGCGCGTAGTGGTCGAGCTGGGCGTTCAGCCATTCGCGCATGCGGGCGTCGTCCTCCAGCCGCACGCCGACATGGCCGATGGCGCCGGCCACACGCTCGCGCAGCACGGAGTCGTCGCTCGCCAGGTCCTGCTGCATGCCGGCGACCACATGGCCCCAGAGCTCGTGCAGGTAGTCGGCCAGGGCCGGATGCGCGAGCAGCCGCGTCCGGGTCACGTCCACCCGCGCGATCAGCGCGGGGTCCTCGTGCAGGCGCTGCACCAGGCGGCCGATGTAGGCATCGAGCTCCTCGCGCAGCGGATGCCGCGGGTCCTCGGCCATCTCCTGCACCAGGCGGATCAGGCCGGCGAGCAGCTTGTTGGTGGCGTAGCGCCCGGCCACGGTGTCCAGGCCGAGGTAGCGCAGCAGCCGCACCTCGCCGGCGATGGTGTCGGCCAGGCGGGTCTTCAGCGCCTCGTGGTCGGCAAGCGTCGCGAGCCGGCGCAAGGCCGCGTCCAACAAGGGCTGGTGGCGCTGCTCGTGGGTGACGAGCTGCAGCGCCTGGCCGAGCCGCGGGGCCGTCAGCAGCCGCGAGAGAAAGTCGGTGGCGGTGCCGCCGACGAAATGCCGCACGCGTGCGTCGTCCAGCGCGCCGAGCGCATAGGCCGTGGCCGTGCCCACATGCTGGGCCGCCTGCTGCGCATGCGCCGGCGTGGCGAGCCAGCGCGCGAGCTTGCCGGCCGCATCGAAGCTGCGCAGCTTGGCCAGCACCTGCGGCGTGCTCAGGAAGTTGGCGCACAGAAAGCTCGCCAGGTTCTCGCCGATGCGGTCCTTGTTCGCCGGGATGATGGCGGTGTGCGGAATCGGCAGGCCCAGCGGATGGCGAAACAGCGCCACCACCGCGAACCAGTCGGCGATCGCGCCGACCATCGCCGCCTCGCCGAAGGCGGCGAGATAGCCCCAGCCGGCGTGCCGGCCCTCCATCGCCGCACCGATCACATACAGCAGCGCGGCGCCCGCCAGCAAGGCGAGCGCCATCCATTGCATGCGGGCGAGGCCGGTGGCGGGCATGGCGCGTGAGTGACGGGACAGGCTGCCGCGAGTATCGCGGCCCGCGCCGGCCCGCTCGCTCACTGCGCGGCCGCCGTCCTCAGCGCTGTGCCGGCCCGCGATGCGCGCGCCGGCCGAGCCGCGGCCACAGCATGCCCACCTGCTCGCGGTAGACGCGGTAGCGCTCGCCGTATTGCGCGATGAGGTCGCGCTCCTCGAACCAGATGCCGATCAGGATGTAGCCGGTGCAGGCGGCGGCGAACAGCAGGTGGCCGGCGCTCATGTGCGGCGTGGCCCAGAACGCGAGCACGAAGCCGAGGTAGATCGGGTGGCGCACATGGCGATAGAAGAGCGGCGTGCGGAACTCGCCTGCCGGCAGCGATTGGCCGCGCAGGTTCGCCCACACCTGGCGCAGGCCGAAGAGCTCGAAGTGGTTGATGAGAAAGGTGCTGATGAGCAGCACGCCCCAGCCCAGCCAGAACACGGCATGCAGGATCAGGCGCCCGGCCGGGTCCTGCACCGACCACAGCACCGGCTCGGCGATCGGCCGCCATTGCCACAGCAGCAGCGCAAGCGCGGCCGTGGCGGCGAGCACGTAGCTGCTGCGCTCCATGGCCTCGGGAATGAGCCGCGTCCACCAGCGCTTGAAGCCGCGGCGCGCCATGACGCTGTGCTGCACCGCGAACAGGCCCAGCAGCGCGAGGTTCACCGCGATGGCTTCGGCCAGCGGCACGGCCGCGCCGCTGTCGATGGTCTTGGGCAGCCACGGCAGGTTGCCGACGAAGCCGATGGCGTAGGTGAAGGTGGCGAGGAAGAAGAGATAGACGAGTGCGCCGAAGAGTGCGATGAGCATGGCCATGATGAATCTCCTAGAGTGGAAACGCGGACGCGACCGCTGCCTGCGCTCACCATCTCCGTTCGCCCTGAGGTATCGAAGGGTGAACGCGAGGGCGCTTCGATCCCTCAGCCCGAACGGGTGTGTTCGACCGACAGCGGGGTGGAGGTGATGCGCTGTGGCGCTTGCGCGCTACGGCACTTCGCCGCCCGGCGGCGTGTGTGGAGCGCGCGCCGCGGCGCATGGACGGTTCATCGCGCCCTCCACCGGTTCTCCAGCACCTGTGCAATGCGCTGCGCCGCGCGACGGGCGCCGTCGGTTTCCACCGGGCGGTAACGCACGGGTTCGTGCATCGCGGCCAATGCACGCTGCGCCAGCACGTCCGGGTCCAGCGTGGCCGCGTAGTCCATGGAGCGGTCGGCGGCGTAGTTGGCCAGGCGCCGGCGCACATGCACGCATTGCTCGAAATGGCGCTGCAGCGGAAAGCTAAGGAAGGGCCGGCGCGTGGCCACCAGCTCCATGGTGGTCGACAAGCCGCCCTGCACCAGCGCGAGGTCGCAGCAGGCGAGGTGCTCGTAGAGCTTGTGCACATAGGGCCGCAGCTCCAGCCCCGGTTGCGGCGTGAACGCGTCGGTGGCGAGCCGCGGGCCGGTTACGAGGATGAGGCGCAGTTCGGGCACTTCGCGCTTCATGCGCGGGAACGCCGCGGCAATGCGCTGCAGCAGATGGCGGCCGGTGGCGGTGCCGCCCACCGCAGCGATGGCGATCTTCTCGTCGGCGCGGTAGCCGTGCGCGGCGCGCAGGCGCTCGGTGTCGGCCAGGCTGCGCGGGTCGAAGGGCAGGCAGTAGCCGCAGTAGCAGAAGTTGCGGTCGGTCCAGTCGCGGATGCCGGGCAGGCCCGGGCCGAAGGTCTGCTCGGTCACGTCCTCGCGGTTGCCGACGAAGATGGCCGCATCGCGCAGCCAGGGGTAGCGCGCCACATGCTCGATGTCGTCCGCATTGCGGTCGGCGCACAGCGCCGCCTCGCGCTCATTGCCCGGCTCCATGGGCAGACAGCCGACGAAGTCGGTGAGGAAGACAAAGGGCTGTCGCTTGAGCTCCGGGTTCTCGTGGTAGTGGTAGTCCACGTCCCAGGCCTCGTCGCCGATGACGAGGTCGTAGTGCTCGGCCTCGATCAGGTCGACAAAGGTCATGAAGTTGTGGCTCATCACCTCGTCCATCGTGCGCAGCGCGAAGAAGGCGGAAAGGTCATGCTCGCCCGCCACCTGCTCGAAGTGGCGGCTTTCGTTGGCCAGGCGCTGCGTGATCGGATGCAGGCGTTCGCCTTCGCGCTCGAGATAGCGTGCCGCCGGGTCGACGGTGAACCAGTCGATGGCGAGATCGGGCTGCAGCCCGCGCAGCTCGTGCGCAATGGCCAGGTCGCGCTGCACATGGCCCAGGCCGATGGGGCTGGAGACGAAGAGCGCGCGCCGGCCGCGCTTCATCGCGCGGGTCCACGTGCGGGTTGGCGGCACGCCCTCGATGAACTCGCGCAGCGCGCGGTTGAACACCACCGGGTCGCGCGCCGCCGTCACATGCCCGCCGCCGGCGATCGTGAGCAGCTTCGCGCCCGGCACCAGCGCGTGGATGGCCTGGCCCTTGGCATAGGGCACACGCGCGTCCTGGTCGCCGTGGATGACCAGCGTCGGGCAGGTGATGCGCTGCGCGAGCGCACGCACGTCGTTGCCCACCCAGGCATTGCGGCACCAGCCCAGCCACTCGGCGTTCGTCGCCCAGGCGTAGTGCGCGCCGTCCTCATAGGGCTTGGTCGAATGCGGCTCGTTGAAGATCGTGCCCATGAACCAGTCGACGTAGGCCGGCCAGTCGCTTCGCAGCAGCTCGCCTTCGGCCTGCAGGCGCTGCGCGAGCCGCTCGTCGCTGGTCAGCGAGTCGGCAAAGCCGCCGGCGACCACCACATGGCTCACACGCTGCGGCTGCTGGGCCGCCACGCGCAGCGCGGTCATGGCACCGGCCGAGATGCCCACCAGCGCCACACGCGCCACGCCCACCGCATCGAGCACCGCCACGAAGTCCGCATGGAAGTGGTCGAAGCTGTAGGCCGCCTGGCCCATGGGCCGGTCCGAGCGGCCGTTGCCGCGGCCGTCGGTGGTGATGACACGAAAGTGCCGCGACAGCCAGGGCACGCTGGCCTTGAGCATCTGGCTGTGCACGATCTGGAAGGGCGGCGCGAACGCGATCCACGGCCCCTGCTCGCCCCACACCGCGTACCAGAGCTTGACGCCTTCGCGCTCGGCAAAGCCCTGGCGCACGGGCTGCACAGTCTCGTAAGGCGGGTCGTCGGGCGGCGTGCCGGGCTCGGGTAGCGGCCCGGCGAAACGATCCAGGCGTTCGGGGCGGGTGCGCGTGCTCATCGACGGCTCCTCGTGCGGCGCCCGGGCGTGGCGGGCGCCGCCGCCCGGGCCGCCTTGGCGTCCAGCGATTCCAGCAGCCACTGCACCGCGTCCAGCGCGGCGCGGTGCTGCACCTGCTCTTCCTTCACGCCCAGCAGGTCGGCGAACTCCATGCCGAGCCAGAACTCGGAAATCCAGCAGGCGATCACCTCAGGCGTGAACGGTGGCGGCAGCGTCGTGCCGTCGGCCTCGAGCGTCGCCATCGCTTCGCGCACTGCGCCCAGCACCAACTGCTTCCACGCCAGCAGCCGCGGCAGGAACTTCTCGCGCAGCCCGGGGTTAGAAAGGCTCGCCGCCCACAGCTCGGCCTGCAGGCGCACGAAACCGGAGGCCAGGTCGTCCTCGTAGAAGCGCCGCGCCATGACCCATTTGCCGGCAAAGCCGCCGGGCGCCTCGTACATCGCCGCCTGGCGCATCAGCAGCCGCTGGTTCACCGCGTCCAGCACGTCGATGACGAGCTGGTCCTTGCTGCCGAAGTGGTAGTTGATGAGCGCATGGTTCACGCCCGCGTCCCGCGCGATCTCGCGCACGCTGAGCGCGGCATAGCCTTCGCTCGTCAGGCGGCGGAAGGCCGCGTCGAGGATGCGCTGGCGGGTGTCACCCGCGTCGTCGCCGTGGAGCACCGCGCGCTTGGCGGGCAAGGCATCGGCCGCGTGGTCGGACATGGCTCACCAACTGGTTTAAACAGTCGTTCAAATTTAGGCGAGGCCGCGCCCAAGTCAAGCGTCAGATTGGGGATGCGATGCCGCGGCGGCGACGCGGCGCGGGTGCTCAGTCGCTGCGTTCGCCCGCCGCCGGCAACTGCCCGGCGCGCGCCAGGCAGCGCTGGTAGCGCGTGTCCACCCGTCGCGCGAACCAGGCGGTGGTGAGCTGGCGCGTGATCTTGGGCCCGCTCAGCGTGATCTGCGGCAGCACGGCACGCGGCAGCGCCTGACCGGCCACCTGTTCGGCCAGTGCGAACACCTTGCGGTACAGCGTGGTGTCGGCGAGGTCCGGCCCGTCGCCCGCCTCGAGGTCGCGCCGCAGCGCGCGCTCGCCGATGCCCAGGCGCGCGCCCAGCACCCGCGCGGCGCTTTCGGTGTGGCCGGGCTGGTCGCTGCCGGCATCGCGGCGGATGAGGTCGCCATCGCGCACCAGCGGAATGCCGGACGCAATGCTGATGGCGTTCTGCAGCGCCGCATTGCGGCTGGCCCAGTGGCCGGCGTTGAAATCGGCGAAGCGGTAGATGGCACGGTCGTAGTCGGCCGGATAGTCCAGCAGATGCGCGATGCCGAAGTACATGCCGCCGCGGCGGGTGAAGACCTCGCGGCGAATGTCGGTCTCGACCGGATAGGGGTAGGGCCGCCGCTTCGCATGCGCTTCCGCGAAGGCGATGCTCACCTGCATCGCGCCGCCGGTGGCCACCGGGTTCCAGCTCGAGAACAGCCGCCGGCCCATGGGCAGCAGGTCGATCAGCGCCTCGAAGGTTTCGCTGAGTTCACGTTCGGTGCGTGCGCGGCTGATGCGTTCGCTGTAGCTGCGCCCGTCGGGCGAAGGCACTTGCAGCGCGGCGCGCACGAGGAACATGGGCACGCCCACCGCCTCGGCGCGCTGCTCGATCTGGCGCCAGGCGATGTCGCCGAGGTTCGGCACCACCGGGTCGGCGCGAAAGCCCGATTCCTGCTCGGTCACACCGACGACGGCGCAGACATTGGACGGCGTCAGCGGAATCTGCAGGCTCGCGAACGCGGCATAGATGTCGGTGGCCCAGCCGGCGCGCTCGCCCGTGCCGGGCGGCAGGGCGCGGGCGATGAAGGCGCGCGCTTCGTCGGGGTGCCGCTGCGGCGTGGCGGGCGCCGGCTCGCGGGTCGCGCAACCGGCGAGCACGGCGGCAAGCAGCATCAGCAGGACAGGCAGGGGCGAACGCGCATCGGACCTCGGCATGCGGGCGATTCTGCGGGATGCACCCGGCCGACCGCGCGTGCGAGGGGTGCCGAAAGCGGTCTGGATCAAGGCGCCGGGCGCCGTATCCACTACGATTCACACTGCTCGACACCGCGCGCACAGCCCTGTCGCGACTGGAAAAACGCCATACAGTCGTGTATGGGAAGGGCGTCCGGGCGGCCCCATTTCACCCTGAGAGAGACAAAGCGATGCAATTCCATCTGAATGGCTTTCGGCCCGGCGATCCGCGCGTGGCTGATGCGTCCCCCGACGCGCTGCCGCGCACCGAGGCGGTGCCGGCCGAGGTCGATGTGCTGATCGTCGGCTGCGGCCCGGCGGGCCTCACGCTCGCGGCGCAGCTCGCGGCCTTTCCCGACATCCGCACGGCCATCGTCGAGCAGAAGGAAGGTCCGCTGCAGCTCGGCCAGGCGGACGGCATCGCCTGCCGCACCATGGAGATGTTCGAGGCCTTCGGCTTCGCCCATCGGGTGATGGAAGAAGCCTGCTGGATCAACGAAGTCACTTTCTGGAAACCGGACGCCGAGCAGCCCGGGCGCATCGTGCGCCACGGCCGGGTGCAGGACACGGAGGACGGCCTGTCGGAGTTCCCGCACGTGGTGCTCAACCAGGCGCGGGTGCACGACTTCTACCTCGAAGGCATGCGCCATTCCCCGAGCCGGCTCGAGCCGCACTACGCACGCCGGGTGGTCGACGTGACGGTGGACCGCAGCGCGGCCGACCATCCCGTCACCGTGCGGCTCGAACGCTGCGACGCGGCGCATGCCGGCGAGGAGGAGACGGTGCGCGCGCGCTATGTCGTCGGCTGCGACGGCGCGCGCAGCCAGGTGCGCAAGTCCATCGGCCGCCAGCTCGTGGGCGACTCGGCCAACCAGGCCTGGGGCGTGATGGACGTGCTGGCGG
>JBIQKU010000097.1:0-12265 GCA_044506225.1 Rubrivivax sp.
CAGCACGAACGGGTTGGCGCAAAGAGCGCTTCGATACCTCAGCGCGAACGGGTGTCTGTGGCGGACGCACCGCGCCATGTGCTTCGACAGTCCCAGCACGACCGGGTTGGTGGGACGAGCGCTTCGATACTCAGCGCGAACGGGTGTTTGTGGCGGGCGCACCGCGTTTGTGGCGGGTGGGACCACGCAATGTGCTTCGACACCTCAGCACGAACGGGTCGGCGGGGAGAGCGCTGCGACAAGCTCAGCGCGAACGGGCTTCCACGACCGGCGTGCTTCGATACCTCCGCACGAACGGGATCATGTGACGCCCCGCTGCCTCAAGCCACCCCCTTGCCCCTGCCCTTCCAGAACGGCTCCCGCAACACCCCCTTCATGATCTTGCCCGCCCCCGACAGCGGCAACGCCTCGCGGAACTCCACCGAGCGGGGGCACTTGTAGCCGGCGATCAGAGTGCGGCAGTGTTCGATGACCTCGGCTTCGGTGAGCGTCTTGCCGGGCTTGCACACCACCACCGCGTGCACCGACTCGCCCCATTGCTCGTTGGGAATGCCGATCACCGCGCATTCGCTCACCGACGGGTGCTGGTGCACGGCGTTCTCGACCTCGCTCGAGTAGATGTTCTCGCCGCCGCTGATGATCATGTCCTTCACGCGGTCGACGATGTAGACGAAGCCGTCTTCGTCCATGTAGGCGCCGTCGCCGGTGAACAGCCAGCCGTCCTGGACGGTGGCGGCGGTGGCTTCGGGCTTGTTCCAGTAGCCGAGCATGACCTGCGGGCCGCGCACCGCGATTTCGCCGGGCACGCCGCGCGGCAGTTCCTGTCGGTCATCGCCGACGATCTTCACGTCGACGCCGTAGGCCGCGCGCCCGGCCGCCTTGCGTCGCGCCGGGCCGTGCTCGCCGTCGAAGTGGTACTTCCACGGCAGGCTCACGGTGAGCGCGGCGGATTCGGTCATGCCGTAGCCCTGGATGAACTCCCAGGTGGGCAGCTTCTCCATGGCCAGCGCCAGCACCGCGTCGGGCATGGGCGAGGCGCCGTACTCGCAGTAGCGCACGCTGCTCAGGTCGTAGCGCTCGAACTCGGGATGGTTGATCAGCATGTTCACCATCGTCGGCACGAACAGGCAGTAGTTCACCTTGTGCCGCTCGATCGCCTGGAAGGCGAGCACCGCGTCGAACTTGGGCAGGCACACATGCGTGCCGCCGGCCATGGTGAGTGCGATCGCGGGCGATGCACCGGCCAGGTGGAAGAAACCGGCGGAGTGCAGGTAGCGCGTGTCCTCGTCGAAATGCAGGGTCGCGATCCAGTTCACCGAGGCGGCGATGAAGTTCTTGTGCGAGAGCATCACGCCCTTGGCCGCGCCGGTGGTGCCGCCGGTGTAGTAGATGCCGCAGAGCTCGTCGTCGCACCCGCAGTCGTCGGCCATGGGTTCGGCCGCGGCGATGAGGGCCTCGTAGGCCAGGGCACCCGCCGGCGGCTCGGCGTCGCCGATGTAGACCAGGTGCTGCACCTCGTGGCCGGCGCGCAGTTGCGGCACCTGGGCAGCAAAGGCCTCGTCGACGATGAGCGCCGCGCATTGCGCGTCCCGCAGCGCGTACATGTTCTCCGGCACCGCCCAGCGCGTGTTCAGCGGCACCAGCACCAGCTTGGCCCAGGCGGTGGCGAAGAAGAGTTCGAGGTAGTTGTCGCTGTTGAGCGCGAGCAGGCCCACGCGGTCGCCCGGCTGCAGGCCGAGGTTGCGCAGCGCCGCCGCCGCACGCGGCACGCGCTCGCCGATCTGCTGCCAGGTGCGCTGGCGTTCGCCGTAGATGCTCGCCACCTGGCGGGCACGGGTCTGGACGGCCCGGGTCAGGGCCTGTGTGAGCTGCTGCATGGTGCTTTCTCTTGCGTCTACATCGCCGGGTGGCGCTGCACGGCCTCGTACAGCGGATAGCCCGCCGCCACGCCGTACTCGCTCACGCCGATACCGGTCTCGCCGTCGCTGCTCAGGCGCATCACATGGTCGCCGAGGGTGCGTGCCTTCGCGCGGGTGGCGGGGTCGTCCAGGTCCCACACGTCGTGTTCGCTGTAGAACTCGCCGCGGTCGTCGCCCTGCTGCCAGCCGTTCAGGCCGCCGTACATGCCGCCCTTCAGATAGAAGCGGATGGGCAGGCCTTCCATGCGCACGGTGCGCGGCGGGCCGTGCTCGAACTCGAAATGCAGATTGGCCGCGGCGATGGTCTGGCCGAGCGGGTCGTCTTCCCAGTCGATCTCGTGGCGCACGGCCACGACCTCGCGCTTGTCGACGCGGCCGTCGGCGTGGCGGCGGAATTCGGCGCCCGAGACGTACATGGGCTGCTCGGGCGAACGCTCCTTCAGGAAGATGGACAGCGCCGAGGACTCGAACTGCAGCATGGACCAGGTCCAGAAGAAGTTCTTGTGGCGTGCCACCGGCGGCTTCGTCTCGTCGGTGCGCATGGCCGAGCGCAGGCCCCAGGAATGGTCGCGCTGGGCCCACCAGGTCTCGGGCGTCAGCTCATGGCGCTGGCCGTCGGCCACGATCCAGCCGCGGCAGCGGCCGAACTGCGCCACGCGCGCCATGTCTTCCTCGACCTCGCCGTTGCGCTCGCGGTAGCTCTGCTTTTCCTGCGCGCCGGGGAAGGAGGCCTCGAACACCAGGTCGAAGCTGATGCCCGAGGCGTTGTCGTCCAGCACGAGGCGATGGCGCTTCATACCTTCGAGCACCTCGATGCGCAGCGGGCCGATCGCCGTCTCGAGCGGGTTGCTGCCCAGGCGGCGCGACACGCGGAAGTTGTGCTGGCGCCGGCCGATGGTGATGCCGGCGAAGCCGTCCATCACGCCCTTGTTGGGGTAGTAGCCCAGGCCCACATCGAGCAGCAGCGCGCGGCCGTCGACCGGATGCGCGGTGTACCAGTAGCGCTCGGTGAAGCGCGGATCGCCGTTGCCGGCGGTGGCGAAGGTGCCGGGGGTCTGGTGGCCGATGAGGTCGTCTTGCGGGGTCAGCATGTCACTGGCGTCCTTTCGAGGCGTCGGGTCGGGACGCGCCGGCGGTCATGGAGCCGAAGTCGGCGCGTGCGGTGAGCTTGCGCTCGGCCAGCAGCAGCTGGCGCAGCGTGTCGCTGAGCAGGGTGTCGAGTTCGGCGCGGGCATCGTCGGCCAGCGTGGTGGCGGCGTCGAACAGCCAGTCGGTCAGGCGCGCGAACTGCGCCTCGGCCTCGCGCACGGCTTGGGCCAGGCCGGCCTGGGTCAGCAGCGCCTCGGCGGCCGGCGCCGGCAGGCCGTCGAGCGTGACGCCGGCCTGCGCCGCGCGGGCGATGAAGGCCTCGCTGCCGGCCAGCAGCAGGCGCAGGCGCTCGTGCTGCAGGTCGGGCGACCAGGCGAGCGAGCGTTCGAGGTTGCCGAGGATGTCGATCACACCGGCGAGCTGCGCACGCGCATGGTCGCTCGTGAGTTCGGGATGCACATCGTCGCGCAGCGTGCGGCGAATGCCCTGGAACAGGGCGCTCAGGGACTGGTTCATGCGGCGGCTCCGATCAGGCGGTTGAGCTCGAGCAGCGTGGGTGCGAGCTGGAAGCCCATGGAGGCCATGCGGATGTCCTGCGCTCGCCCCGACTCGATGCGGCGCACGGCGCCGATCAGCATGGCGGCCATCTTGAACTGCACCAGCACCTCGTAGTAGCGCACCACCTGCGGGTCGATGGCGAAGCCGCTGCGGGCGGTGTAGCGCGCGTAGAACTCCTCGCGCGGGATCAGCCCGCCGATGCGCTCGGTGCCGGCGGCAAAGGTGCGCAGGCCGGCCCAGGCGATGTCTTCGTGCGGGTCGCCCGCATGCATGAGCTCCCAGTCGAGGATGGCGGTGATGCGCCCGCCCTGCTGCAGGAAGTTGCCCACGCGGTAGTCGCCGTGCACGATGCTCACATGCGCGGCCGGCGGCGCATGCCGCTCCAGCCAGCGCAGCGCGTACTGCATCTGCGGCGGCGCATGCTCCTCCATGCCGGCGTGGCGCGCCCACAGCCGGGCCTGGTCGAGTGCCACGCGCTCGCCGTTCACATCGCCCCACAGGCGTGCAAGCGGCGTGGCGCGCCAGTCGAAGGCATGGATGGCGCCCAGCGCATCGGCGAAGTCGTGGCCCAGCGACCGGTTGTGCGCTTCCTCGCGCGCTTCGCTCGCGCCTTTCCACGGCATGGGCGTGTCGCCCGGCACGCGCTCGGTGATGAGAAACGGGGCGCCGATCACCTCGTGGTCGTCGCTGAAGGCATGGGCGCGCGGCACCGGCAGGCCGGGCACGCCCGCCAGCGCCGTGAGCACCTGGTATTCGGGCTCGGCACGGTAGGGTGCGAGCAGCCCGCCGGGCGCGCCCACGCGCAGGATGAGATCGCGCACCACCGTGCCCTGCGGCTCCTCGACATGCGCCTGGAAGCCCATGGTGATCCACGACATGCCCACCGGGAAGCGCCGCAGCGCGGCCACTTCCACCGGCCGGCCCCAGTGCGTCTGCAGAAAGGCCTGCAGCCGCGGCTGGACGCGCTCGGGCGAAAGGTCGACGGGAGGAGAGATGGACGATTCAGGCACGGGTACAGCTCGAAGCGCGCAGACGCGGTCAGGGGGTCGAGGAGAACAGCAGGTTGGGCAGCCAGAGCGACAGCACCGGGAGTGCGGCGATCAGCAGGATGCGCAGCAGGTCGACGGTGATGAAGGGCAGCACGCCCTTGACGATGCTGATCATCGGGATGTCCGACACCACCGAGCGGATGACGAACAGGTTGACGCCGATGGGCGGCGTGATGAGGCCGATCTCCACCACCACGACCACCAGGATGCCGAACCACACCGGGTCGTAGCCGAGCGCGGTGACCACGGGGAAGAAGATCGGCACCGTCAGCAGGATGATGGACAGGCTCTCCAGCACGCAGCCGAGCACGATGTAGATGGCGATGATGACGAGGATCACGCTGAAGGACGACAGCCCGCTCGCCTCGACCATCGCGAGCAGGCCTTCGTGGATGCCCGTCATGTTGACGAACTCGCCGAACACCGCCGCGCCGAGGATGATGGCGAACATCATGGCCGAGGTCTTGGCCGAATCGAGCACGATGGCGTAGATGTCGCGCAGCGTCACGCCTTTGCGCGCGAGCGCGAAGACCAGCGCCGCGACCGCGCCGATGCCCGAGGCCTCCACCGAGGTGAAGACGCCGCCGTAGATGCCGCCCATCACCACGCCGAAGATGACGATCACCGGCCACAGGGCACGCAGCATCTTCCAGCGGTCGCGGTCCGCACCGGGTTCGGCGAGCGGCGCGGCGGCGGGGTTGCGCCACACCGTCCACTTCACCGCGGCCATGTACAGCGCAATGGCGATCAGCCCGGGCACGATGCCCGCGGCGAACAGCATGCCGATGTGCGTCTGCGTGGCCACGCCGTAGACCACCATGATGACGCTGGGCGGGATCAGGATGCCCAGCGTGCCGCCCGCGGCCACCGCGGCGGACGACAGCGAATCCGCATAGCCCAGGCGGCGCATCGCGGGGATGGCGACCTTGCCCATGGTGGCGGCGGTGGCCACGCTGGAGCCGCAGACCGCGCCGAAGGCGCCGCTGGCGGCGACCGTCGCCATGGCGAGGCCGCCGCGGCGCCGGCCGATGAAGGCCTGGGCGGCATCGAACAGCTGGCCCGAGATGCCGGCGCCGGCGACGAGGTTGCCCATCAGCACGAACAGCGGCAGCACGATCAGCGAATACACCATGGTGGAGTCGCGCGTGACCGTGGCCACCATGCTGAAGCCGGCGATGACGTCGTTCAGCGCCACATAGCCGAGAAAACCCACCAGGGCGAGCGCCGTGGCGATCGGCACCTGGAAGAAGATGAGTGCGAAGGCGGCCAGCAGGCCCAGCGAGGCAGCGAACATCAGTGCGCCTCCCCCGGGAGGAAGGTCCGCGCGTCGTCGTCACGGCCGCCGAAGCACAGGCTCCAGAGGAAGGCGAGCGCGGTCAGGCCCGACAGCACCGCCATGCCGCCCAGCGCCCACCACAGCGGCATGCCCAGCATGGGCAGGGCCTCGCCGTACTCGGCCGAGCGCATGCCCTGACGGGCCATGCACCAGGCGAGCACCGCGAACACCGCCGCGCCGACCAGCGCCGCCACCACACGCTGCACGCGCTTGACGCGCGGGCCGACCGGGATCAGGTCGACGGTGATGTGCTCGGCGCGCAGGGCAAGCACCGGATAGAGCAGAAAGATCATCGCCGCGAGCACCACCTCCAGCAGTTCGGTGCCCCAGTGCAGCGGATGATTGACGACGCTGCGCCCGATCACGTCCACGAAGACCACGAGTGCCAGCACCAGCAGGCAGATCACGCCCGCGACTTCGAGAAGCCGCGAGGATCGGGCGTTCAGCGTCTTGCGCATGGCTCAGCTCACTTGGCGGCGGTTTGCTGCTTGCGCGCAGCCTCGATGTCCGCACGCAGCGTCTGCAGCAGCTTCTCCGGCTCGGCCACGCCCTTCTTGCGCGCCTTCTCGATCCAGCCGGCCTCGATGGGCTTGAGCAGTTCCTTCAGCTCGGCCAGCAGCTCGGGGCTGATGGTCTCCACCGACTTGTTCGCCTTGCGCATCGCGTCCCAGTTGGCCTGGTCGCCCTTGACGTAGGCCGCGCCGATCTTGCGCGCGAACACGTCGCCGGAGATGCGCATGATGGCTTCACGGTCTTCGGCGCGCAGCGAGTTCCACTTGCGCTCGTTGATGCCCAGCGACAGGATGGTGTTGTAGAGCGCGCCCGGCACGATGGTGCCGTAGGGCAGCGAGTCCAGCAGCTTGAAGGCGCTGATCGACTCCGGCGGCATCAGCGTGCCGTCGAGCACACCCGAGGACAGCAGCTCGTAGGCCTCGGACACCGGCTTGGACACCGGCACCATGCCCATGAGCGTGAGCGCCTGGTGGGCGCTCGGCTGCGGGCTGCGGATCTTCAGGCCCGCGAAGTCCTCCATCTTGCGCAGCGGCCGCTTGTTGTTGAACAGCTGGCCGGGCGAGACGACGTAGAAGCTCAGCGGCACCACGCCCTTGAACTCGTTGTACTTCTGGAGTTCCTTGCGGTAGAAGCGGTCGACGATGGGCGCGTAGAACTCGGGGTCGTCGCCCATGAAGGGCAGCTCGACCACCTCGGAAATCTCGAAGCGGCCCGGGGTGTAGCCGGGGATGAACACCGCCAGGTCGGCCTGGCCGTCACGCACCACGTCGAACTGCGCAGGCACCGTGCCCACCACCTTGGGCAGCGTCTCGATGCGCACGCGGCCTTCGGTCACCTTGTTGACTTCGGCGATCCAGGGCTCGATCACCTCGGTGCGCATCACCTGCCCCGCGGGCAGCCAGTTGGAATAGCGCAGCACCGTGGTCTGTGCATGCGCAGCCACGCCGGCGGCAGCGACCGTGGCGGCGATGGCGAGTTTCTTGAACAGCTTGGACATCGTGTCTCCTTGAACGGGGATGGACCGGCACGGCAGCGGCGCGATGCGGGGCGTGTCGGGAGCCGGAGCGGCGAACCGCCTATTAGTCCGACGTGTCGGTCTAATAATGATAGACCGATTTGACCGAGCGCAAAAACTTTCGGTCTTGGGGGTTACGAGGAGGAGCTGCTCGGCGAAGCGCGCCCGCCGGCCAGGTCACGCCGACGCGTCGGGATGCGGCACCCCGCCCGTTCCGGAAGACGCACTTCGATACCTCAGTGCGAGCGGGGTGTCACACCGGTCGCGGCCGTCACGTCGACAAGTCGAAAAGGCGGCGCACCCCGCGGCCGCAATGCGGCACTTCGACAGCTCGATGCGAACGGGTGTTTTCGTGTGGCGCCCTGCCGCTTCGATACCTCAACGCGAACGGGTTGTTCTGCGGGCAGCTGCCACCCACAACCCGTTCGCACTGAGCCTGTCGAAGTGCCTCGCCGCGCACACCGAACGCGCACAAACGCGCCACCAAGACCCGTTCGTGCTGAGGTATCGAAGCACGCGCGAACACCCGCCCGGGTCACCTACGCTTCACCCGCCCGCCACCCCCCTGTCATGCAGCTCCCCGAAAGCCGCCCCGCTCAAGCCCAGCACCTCGCACAGCACCTGCTCGGTGTGCTCGCCCAGCCGCGGCGCGGGCATGGGTGGCAGGGGTGGCACGGCGGAAAAGCGAAGCGGCAGGCCGGGGGCGAGCAGGCGGCCGACGCCGGGCTGGTCGATCTCGCCGAACAGCGGGTTGGCGAGCGAGCAGGATTCATCGTCCTGCACCAGCTGCTGCACGCTCTGGTAGCGGCCCCAGCACACGCCATGCTGGTCGAAGCGGGCCGCCAGCTCGGCGAACGGCTGGGCGCCGATGCGTGCCTTGACCACCGCGGCGATCTCGTGGCGCGCGCGGAAGCGGTCGCCCTCGCGTGAAAGATCGAGGCGGAGCCGCGTGCCGACGGCCGCCATGTCCTCGTGCATGGCCAGCGCATCGCATAGCGATCGCCATTGCCGCGAGGTGAGGCCCACCACCATCACACGCTGGCCGTCGGCGGTGGCGAAGTCGTGGCCGAAGGCGCCGAAGAGATGGTTGCCGTGGCGCTCGCGCACCTGGCCGAGCTGTGCCTCGGCGAGAAAGCCGAGGTTGCCCATGGTGGCCAGCGCCACGTCCTCCAGCGCCAGCTTCACATGCTGGCCGACGCCATGGCGGCGCCGATGGCGTTCCGCGGCGAGCAGGCCGACAGCCGCCATCTGGCCCGTGACCAGATCCCAGGCCGGCAGCACATGGTTCACCACCTCGGCATCCTGCGGCCCGGTCAGAAACGGCAGACCCACGCGCGGGTTGATGGTGTAGTCCACCGCCGAGCCGCCGTGGCGGTCGCCCTGCACGGTGAGCTGGATCAGGTCGGCGCGGCGCTTGCACAGCGCCTCGTGGTCCAGCCAGCCGCGCGGCGGAAAGTTCGTGAGCAGCACGCCGGCGTCGTCGCCGGGCGCGGTGATCAGCGCCATCGCGAGTTCCCTGCCCTCGGGTGACGCCAGATCCAGCGCGACCGACTTCTTGCCCTTGTTCAGCCCCGCCCAGAACAGGCTGGCGCCGTTGTCGGCCACCGGCCAGCGCTGGTGGTCCAGCCCCCCGGTGAGCGTGTCGATGCGGATCACCTCGGCGCCCATCTGCGCCAGGGTCATGCCGCCCAGCGGGGCGGCGACGAAGGCGGCGGCTTCGGTCACGCGCAGGCCTTCGAGCAGGTTCATGGGGGCCATGGTTCGCTCCTCGATGCGGTGATGCGGGCTCAGGCGGCCGCTGCGGCAGCAGGCGCCTCGGCGGTGCGGGCCAGGGCGTCCTCGAGCAGGCTGCGCGCCACGACCTTCAAGGCCAGCGTCTCTTCCGCACCTTCGAAGATGGACAGCACGCGCGCGTCGACGAAATAGCGGCTCACCGGCGTCTCTTCGGCATAACCCATGCCGCCGTGGATCTGCAGCGCCTCGCGCGTCACCCATTCGGCCGAGCGGCAGGCGAGCAGCTTGACCAGGCTCGCCTCCATGCGCCCGCCGCCCGCATCCAGCGTGCGCGCCACCGCATAGGCCAGGCGCTGGCAGGCCATGAAGCGTGCGCCCATGCGCGCGATCTTGGCGAGCGTGAGCGGGCAGTCCAGCAGCGGCGCACCGAAGACCTTGCGGTCGCCGGCGTAGCGCACGGCCGCGCGCAGCGCCGCACGCATCACGCCGCTGGCACGGCCGGCCGTCTGCATGCGCCCGCCCATCATGCCGGCCATGGTGAAGTAGAAGCCGCGGCCCAGGCCCGCCTCGCCGCCGATCACATGGCTGTCGGGCACGAAGAAGTTCTCGAAGGCGAGGTCGAAGGAATGCATGCCGCGGTAGCCGATGGTCGGGATGGCCTTGCCCGACAGCCGCCCGCCGCCTTGCGCCTCGTCCTGGCGAAAGTCGAAGGCATGGCCGTCATAGGACGGCTTTTCCACCAGCAGCAGGCTGAGGCCCCGGTGGCCGAGCGAGCGGTCGGGGTCGGTGCGCACGACCACCATCAGCAGCCCGGCCTTGCCGGCGAAGGTGCACCAGGTCTTCGCGCCGTCCAGCCGCCAGCCGCCGTCCACGCGCGTGCCCTTGAGCGCCAGGCTGGCCACGTCCGAGCCGTAGTCGGGTTCGGTGATCGCGATGGCGCACAGCGGGTCGCCCGCGGCAATGCGCGGCAGCCAGTGCGACTGCTGCTCCGGCGTGCCGCCGGTCATCAGCGCGCGGCTCAGGATCTCCGGGCGGGTGATGAGGCTGCCCGCACCGGCGAGCGAGGCTTCCGAGAGCGCCTCGGTGACCAGCACCATGAGCAGCGTGTCCTCGCGGTCGTCGGGGCCGCTGCCGCCGAAGCGCTCGGGGATGGACAGGCCGAACACACCCATCTCGCGCAGCGGCTGCAGCAGGCTTTCCGGCACGGTGAGGTCGTGGCGATGCAAGGCCTCGGCCTGCGGCGCGACCACGTCGGCGGCGAAGCGGCGGAAGGCGTCCTGCGCCATGGCGTGCGATTCGTCCAGCGCAGCGCCGGCCACGTCGCCGTCCGCCTGGGCAAGTGCACGGCCGGCGGCCTGCAGGGCCTCGGCACTGGCGGCCGAGCGGCGCAGCGCGGCCCAGTCGGCGTCGTTAGTCAGGGCCTGCAGAGGGCCGAGGTCGAGGCCGAGTTCAAGGCCCAGCATGTCGAGCCGGCCCATCACCGCGCCGATCGCCTCGACCGCGAAGACCAGCGCAAGGCGGCGCTCGAGCTCGCTGCTGTCGTCGCCGAGGTTCTGCATGGCGGTGTCGGCCGCCAGCAGGTCGGCGGCGACCCAGGCGAGTTCGTAGCTGGCGACCTGGTGTTGATCGAAGCGGCGGTTGTCCAGCTTGCCGTCGCGGGTGCAGGCCTGCGCGAGCGCGGCGGTGGCCTGCTCGAACATAGGGCGCAGGCGCTGCAGCAAGGTGGTGCAGCGGTGGATGTCTTGGGTGTGGGCGTGAGCCATGCGGTGATCCTTCCAACTAAAGCGGTCGGGCTGGGGTGTTGTGTCGATGGTCCTGGGCTTGTCGATGGAGGCTTCCATGAGTGCCCGTTCGGGCTGAGGCATCGAAGCGCTGTTTGTGCGCGCCCTTCGATACCTCAGGTCCTTCGATAGCTCAGGATGCTCGGGCCATTCGATACCTCAGGATGCTCGGGCCCTTCGATACCTCAGGTCCTTCGATACCTCAGGTCCTTCGATACCTCAGGTCCTTCGATACCTCAGGATGCTCGGGCCCTTCGATACCTCAGGGCCAACGGGCTGGGTGTTTCCAGGGCGTACTGGCCTCCCCCACCTCCGTTCGGGCTGAGGTATCGAAGCCCTGTTCGCACTCGCCCTTCGATACCTCAGGGCGAACGGGCGGGTGGTGCGTCGCGCTTCGTTCCACCCAACCCCGTTCGGGCTGAGCCTGTCGAAGCCGCGCGTTTGCCCTGAGGCACTTCGACAAGCTCAGTGCGAACGGATCCGGGCGTGTTGCGCCTCAGCCCCTCTCTGCCCCCAGCACCTCCAGCGCCAGCTTGGACACCGTGCGCCCCGTGTCCGCGCAGGCCTGGGTGCCGCCGTCGCCGTAGTCCTTCACGGCGTCGCCCACATGCCAGAAGTTCGCGACCGGCGTGGTCTGCGGCAGGTCGTAGCCGGCGCAGGAGCGCTGGGCTGGCCAGTCGCCGCGCATGACGCGGATGGACAGCATCTTGGTCTCGTCCTTGGCGAAGGCCGGGAACTGGTCGCGCAGGTCCTGCAGCGAGGCTTCGATCTCGCTCGCCTCGTCGAAGTCGCCCAGCGCCGGACGCGGCACGGCGTAGGCGACGTACTGGTGCCAGCCCGCGGGTGCGAGCTCCGGGCAGGTCGCCGTGAGTTCGCCGATGTTGCACAGCCGGCGCGTGCGCCCGAAGGTGAGCAGGCCGGGCGCGTCGTACAGGCGTTCGCGGGTGGCGAAGTTGATGACGATGTTGGCCGCGGGCCTGGGCGTGTTCGTCGCCGTGGCCACGTACTCGGCACCGAAGGCCTCGGCGCCCGGCAGCGCGACCGTGGCGCGCGGGCCGATGTTGCTGATCACCGTGCGTGCGTTCACGCGCAGGGTCTGGCCGTCCTTCACCAGGTCCACACCGGTGGCGCGGCCGCCTTCGATGTGCAGGGCCGACACCGGGGCGTTCAGCCACACCTCGCTGCCGCGTGCACGGATGGCGTCGGTCAGGTCGTTCCACAGGCCGACCGTGCCGCGCGGGCAGAAGCCGAAGCGCTTGAACGCGCCCTTG
>JBIQKU010000098.1:0-12248 GCA_044506225.1 Rubrivivax sp.
AGATCTGGACGGCCGAGGACCCGGTGGAGATCACCCAGCCCGGGCTGCGCCAGGTCCAGGTCAACCCGAAGATCGACTGGACCTTCGCCAAGGCCTTGCGCGCCTTCCTGCGTGCCGACCCGGACGTGATCATGGTCGGCGAAATCCGCGACGAGGAAACCGCGCAGACCGCGGTCGAGGCCTCGCTCACCGGCCACCTCGTGATGTCCACGCTGCACACCAACAGCGCGCCCGAAACCGTGACGCGCCTGCTGGACATGGGCATGGACCCGTTCAACTTCGGCGACTCGCTGCTGTGCGTGCTCGCGCAGCGCCTGGTGCGCCGCCTGTGCCCGCACTGCCGGCAATCACGCGCGGCCACGCGCGAGGAACTGGACGAACTGGTGGAGGACTACCAGCACGCCTACGGCGACGCCGAATTCCGCCCGCCGCGCGAGATGCTGCTGCGCGACTGGAGCGAACGCTTCGGCCGCGATGGCCAGGTGCAGGTGCACAAGAGCCTGGGCTGCGACAAATGCGACCAGACCGGCTTCAAGGGCCGCGCCGGCGTGCACGAGCTGATGGTCATCTCCCGCGAACTGCGCCGCCTCATCCAGACCGGCGGCCGCGCCGAGGCCCTGCAGCGCACGGCCATGTCGGAAGGCATGCTCACCCTGCGGCAGGACGGCATCGAGAAGGTGCTGGCAGGGATCACCAGCATCGAGGAGGTGCGGGCGACGAGCAATGTGTGAGGGGATGGCGGGGTGTGCCAGGCGAAGCCGTTTGGGCCGAGCGGGCCGAGGTGCCCTCGGCCACATCCCCGTTCGCTGAGCGTGTGGAAGCGGTTTTCCCGAGCGCCCGTTCCCCCAAGCACCCCGCTCCCCAACTCCCCGTCCCTCCAACAACCCGTTCGCGCTGAGGTATCGAAGCGCTTTGCGCGCTCGCCGGACACGAGGGTTCGCAGAGCCGGCCGGGTGCCGCACCGACGAATTTGGCACCGGCCCCTCGGGCGTTCACGCGATGTGCTTCGACAGGCTCAGCACGAACGGGATAGGGCAAAGAGCGCTTCGACTCAGCGCGAACGGGTCTTTCGCACGGCTTTCGGGCCATGTGCTTCGACAGGCTCAGCACGAACGGGATGGGGCAAAAAGCGCCTCGATACCTCAGCGCGAACGGCTCTTTCCGACGGATTTCGGGCCACGCGCTTCGACGGGCTCAGCACGAACGGGATAGGGCAAAGAGCGCTGCGATACCTAAGCGCGAACGGAAGTCCCCGGACGGTTCGCGCCGAGTCACGCTCAGCGCTCCCTCCACCGACCCCTCCGCGCCGAGTCACGCTCAGCGCGCCATCCAACGACCCGTTCGCGCTGAGCCTGTCGAAGCGCTCGCCCCCTCACCCCTTCGCGCTGAGGTATCGAAGCGCTTTGCGGTCACCGCCACTCGAACGTTGGCACCCACACCAGCGCAAGGCCCACCGCGCCCATCACCCCGCCCGCGCCGCCTGCACCGCATAGTCGCCAGCCGACACGCCCAGGCGCTGCAGCTTGTCGTACAGCGTCTTGCGCGGCACCTGCAGCAGGTCCGCGGCCTTGGCCACGTTGCCTTCGGCCACGCGCAAGGCATCGCCGATCACCCCGCGCTCGAAGGCGGCCACCCGGGCGGCGAGCGAGCTGGCGGCCGGCTCGGGTTGCGCCAGGCCGTCATCGACCCCCAGGCAGATGCGCTCGGCCACATTGCGAAGTTCGCGCACGTTGCCCGGCCAGTCGTGCTGCTGCCAGCGCAGCATGTCGTGGTCGGACCACGCAGGCAGCGGCACGCGGTAGTGGGCGGCAGCCACACGCATGTAGTGCGCCATCAGCAGCGGCACATCGCCCGGACGTTTGCGCAGCGGCGGGATGTCGAGCGAGACCACGTTCAGCCGGTAGTACAGGTCGGCGCGGAAGTCGCCCTGCTCGGCCAGTGTCTTGAGGTCCGCCTTCGAGGCCGCGACCACCCGGCAGTCGACCGCGATCGGGTCGTTGCTGCCCAGGCGCTCGAGCTCGCGCTCCTGCAGCACCCGCAGCAGCTTGAGCTGCACCGCGCGCGGCATGGACTCGATCTCGTCCAGGAACAGCGTGCCGCCGTGCGCGTGTTCGATCTTGCCGATGCGCCGCTTGAGCGCGCCGGTGAAGGCACCCGGCTCGTGGCCGAAGATCTCGCTCTCGACGATGCTCTCGGGCAGCGCCGCGCAGTTCAGCGCGACGAAATGTCCGCGTCGCCCGCTCAGGGTGTGCAGTGTGCGCGCCACCACCTCCTTGCCCGAGCCGGTCTCGCCGTGGATGAGCACATCGACGTCGGTGGGCGCGAGCGCCGCCACCTGCCGGCGCAGCTGCTGCATGGCGGGCGACTGGCCGATGAGCGCCGTGGTGCCGTCCTGCGCCAGACGGTCGCGCAGCCGGCGGTTCTCGTTGAGCAGCGCACGCCGCTCGAGCGCGCGGCGCACCACTTCGACGAGATGTTCCGAGGCGAAGGGCTTCTCGATGAAGTCGTAGGCGCCTTCGCGCATGGCCCGCACCGCCATGCTCACATCGCCATGGCCGGTGACGAGCAGGACCGGCAGCTCGCGGTCGTGCCGCTGCAGCGCCCGCAGCAGCGCCATGCCGTCCATGCCGGGCAGGCGCACGTCGCTCACGACGACCGCGGGCAATTCGTGCGCGAGCGCATCGATCGCCGCCGTCGCGTCGCCGAAGCCCTGCACCTTGATGCCGGCGAGCACCAGCGCCTGTTCACTGCCGCGGCGCACCAGCGGGTCGTCCTCCACGAGGAACACACGGGCGGGCTCGCGCGGCGGGTCGTCCGCGGCGCACGGCTCGTCCTGCGGCAAAGGGCTGTTGTTCATCGGTTCATCGCCTCATCGCGTGCCTGTGTCCACTTCATGCCGCATCTAGCACGATGCAGAACTGCGCGCCGCTGCCGTCGGCGGCGTTGCCACCCTCGAGCCGGCCGCCGAGGCTCTGCACGATGGTGAGCGACAGCGCAAGGCCGAGACCCAGGCCCTGGCCGACCGGCTTGGTGGTGAAGAAGGGTTCGAACAGGCGCTGCAGCACCTCGGGCGGGATGCCCGGCCCGGCATCGCGGATGACGATGTGCACCTGCGCCGCCTCGCGCTCGGCGCGAATGTGCAGCACCGGCTCGGCCAGGCCCGCCATGGCCTCGAGGCCGTTGCGCAGCAGGTTGACCAGCACCTGCTCCAGCCGCACCGCGTCGGCCTTCACACGCAGTCCGGCGGCCAGCGGTTCGATGACGATGCGCGCCTGCACCGCATGGCGCACCGACTCGACCAGCATCAGCGCATGCTCCAGCGCCTCGGCCACATCCACCGGGCCGAGCGTCGTCGGCTCCTTGCGGGCGAAGGCCTTGAGCTGGCGCACGATGCGGCCCATGCGCGCGGCGAGCTGGCTGATGTGCTGGAGGTTCTCGCGGGTCTCGTCCACGCGCTCGGCCGCGAGCAACTGGATCGCGTTGTCGGACAGCGTATGCATGGCCGCGAGCGGCTGGTTGAGTTCGTGGCTCATGCCCACCGACATCTGGCCAAGCGCCGCGAGCTTGCCTGCCTGCACCGCGCTGTCACGCGTGCGTCGCAGGATCTCCTCGGTCTGCTGCAGTTCGGCCACCTTGTGTTCGAGGGCACGGTTGGCGGCGGTCACCTCGGCCGTGCGCTGCACGATGCGCGCTTCCAGGTTCTCGTGCACTTCCAGCAGCGCACGCTGCGAGGCGAGCCGCTCCTGCCGCCGGCGCTGCGACAGCCGCACGTACATGAACACGCCCATGAGCAGCGCCGCACCGAGCGAGGCTGCCGCACCTGCGAGCGCCGCCGCAGCACGCGAGGGCGCCTGGTCCGTGAGCATCACCATGCGCCAGCCGATGCGCCCCACCGGCTTGGTGGTCAGCGAAAAGCTGGTCTCCACCCCTTCGCGCGGCAGGCGCACCTCGGGCCGTCGGGTGTCGATCGCCACGCCCGGCGCGATCGGCTCGAGCGGCATGCTGCCGTACTGGCGCGCGGCCACCAGCCGCTCGCGCACCGCCGCCGAAACCGGCTGCAGCACGCGGTACTTCCATGCGGGCACGGCGCTCAGCAGGATCACGCCTTCGGCATCGGCCACGAACACCGTCTCGCCGCTTTGCCGCATGGCGGCCTCGAAGGGCTCGAGTGCCACCTTCACGGCGATCACGCCCTCGCGGCCGGCGCCGGTGCGCAGCCGCGTCGCGAGAAAGTAGCCAGCCTCGCCGGTGGTGGCGCCGATGCCGTAGAAGCGGCCGACGCGCCCGGCGATCGCATCCTGGAAGTACGGGCGAAAGTCGTAGCGCTGGCCGACGAAGGTGACGGGCAGCTGCCAGTTGCTGGCCGCAAGGGTCAGGCTGCTGTGGTCCATCAGGTAGGCCGCGCTCACGTCGGCATGGCGCACGGCCGTCTCCAGATACCGGTTGGCGGCGTCGCGCGCCTCGGGCTGGTCGGCGGCGTCGAGCAGCTCGGCCAGCCGTCCCTGCAGGGCCAGCAGCCCCGGCAGGGCCTCGTTGCGCGACAGCTCGGCCTCGAGGCTCAGCGCGAAGAACTCCACGCGCCGCTCGGCTGCCTGGCGATCGGCCTCGAGATGGGCGGCGAGCGTCGCCCGGTACACCCACAGGCCGATGAGCACGCTGGCCAGCAGCGCCGGCCCGTAGTGGCGTGCGATGCGCCATGCCCTGCCGCCGCGCCGGCCGGCCGCCACCGGGCCGGCCGCGGATGCGGTGGCCGCAAGCGTGCGGTGGGCGGTGTGGATCATGCGTCAGCGGTCGGTGGCCAGGACAAGCCCGCGGCGCAGCGGCCTGCGGATGCCGAATCTTCGTGTGCGCCGGCGCCTGTGCCATCCGCACTTGCGCGGACACGCACGCTGCACGCGTGACAGGCGGCACGTGTCGCGCGGCGGTTTGCCGGACAGCGCGCGGGCGCGATTCCGGCGTGTCGGAACGCCGCGCCGCGCCGCAGGGGGCGCTGCATGGTCACTTGCCCTCGACAGCGCCCGTGCATCGCGCCGTCGCATGCGTCGGGTACGAACGTTGCGTCAAGCGCGCACCGCGGCGGCCGGAGCACCGGGCGCCGCGTGCACCACAGCCACAACCGGAGACATTGCATGAACCGCAGCCAGTTCCTTCGCGCCGCCGCCGTCCTCGCCGGCTCTGCCGCCTTCGCCCTGCCCGCCGCCTGGGCGCAGGACTATCCGAACAAGCCGGTGCGCGTGATCGTGCCCTTTGCCGCCGGCGGCACCACCGACATCCTGGCGCGTGTGCTGGCCGCACACATCGACGAGTCGCTCGGGCAGACCTTCATCGTGGAGAACCGCGGCGGTGCCGGCGGTCTGATCGGGGCGGCGGAGATCGCCAAGGCCGCGCCGGACGGCTACACGCTCGGCATCGCCACGGTGTCGACCACCGCCTCGGCACCGGCGATCAACCCCCGGACGCCGTACAACCCGCTCACCGACTTCACCTCCATCATCAACATCGCCGCCACGCCCAACGTGATCGCGGTGCACCCGAGCTTCCCGGCCAAGGACTACAAGCGCTTCGTCGAGACGGTGAAGGCGGCGCCCAACGAGTTCACCTTCGCCAGCTCGGGCACGGGCGGCATCGGCCATCTGCAGATGGAGCTGTTCAAGTCGCTCACCGGCCTGAAGATCACGCACATTCCCTACAAGGGCGCGGGCCCGGCGCTGAACGACGCGCTCGCCGGGCAGGTGAACATGATCTTCGACAACCTGCCGTCGGCCCTGCCCTTCATCCAGAGCGGCCGGCTGGTGGCCATCGCCGTCGCGGCACCGGCGCGGTTGCCCGCGCTGCCCGGCGTGCCCATCTTCAAGGAGCTCGGCCTCGAGCCGGTGAACCGCATGGCCTACTACGGCGTGCACGGTCCGCAAGGCCTGCCGCCCGAGGTCGTCGCCAAGGTGTCCGAGGCGGTGAAGAAGACGCTGCAGCGCCCCGACGTGCGCGAGCGCATCGCCGCCACCGGCTCGCTGATCGTGGCGAATTCGCCCGAGGAGTTCACCGAGCAGGCCCGCGCCGAGTACGCGGTCTACAAGAAGGTGGTCGAACAGCAAGGGCTCACGCTGGAGTGAGCCGCCGCGGCACGCAGAGCCCGCCGGCGCCGCAGGCCTGTGCGTCGCGCGGCGCGTGCATGCACGGGCCTGTCGCAGCGCACGCGCCGACGGGCCCTGCCTCGAACCTCGAAGGAGATCCCATGCTGCTCATCCGTGCGGCGCGTGCGGCGGCGCTCGCCCTTTGCCTTCTTGCAGCTGCCGCGGCGCACGCGGACATCGTGGTCGGCCAGACGGCCAGCTTCACCGGCCCGGTCTCGGCCTCGGTGAAGGACCTGAGCGACGGCGCCATGCTGTATCTCGACGCCGTCAACGCACGTGGCGGCGTGCACGGCGAACGCATCCGCCTGGTGCAGCTGGACGACCGGTTCGAACCCACCTTGGCCGCCGCGAACGCGGCCACGCTGATCCGCGAGCACCAGCCGGTAGCGCTCTTCCTCACCCGCGCCACGCCGCACACCCAGGCGATTCTTCCGCTGCTCGCGCAGCACCGCATTGCCCTCGTGGCGCCGTCCACCGGCGCGATGCTGTTCCACGAGCCGGTGAACCGCTACGTGTTCAACGTGCGCGCTCCCTACCAGGCGGAGGCGGCGCGCGCCATCGTGCATCTGGGCACCATCGGCCTGCGCCGCATCGCCGTGCTGCACGTGGACGACGCCTTCGGCGCCGACGCGGCCGCCGGTGCGCGCAAGGGCTTTGCCCTGATCAAGCGCCAGCCGGTGGCCATCGAGGCTTTCGACCGCAGCGACCCCGACTTCGGCCCCGCGGTGCGCAAGCTGGTGGACACGAAGGCGCAGGCCGTGCTCTTCGTCGGCACCGCGGCCGCCGTGGCGCGCGGCACCCAGGCATTGCGCGCCGCCGGATCGCGCGCGCAGATCGTCACCCTGTCCAACAACGCCTCGGGCGGCTTCGCCCGGCTCATGGGCAAGCATGCGCGCGGCACCATCGTCATGCAGGTGTTCCCCAACGAACGTTCGCTCGCGGCGCCGCTCATCAAGGAGGCCGCCGACCTGGCGCGCGCCAAGGGTCTGGAAGGCGGCATCTCGCCGGCCATGGTCGAAGGCTTCGCGGCCGCCAAGGTGCTGGTCGAAGGCCTGCAACGCGCCGGGCCATCGCCGACGCGCGAGAGGCTGATCGCTGCGCTCAACGGCATGAAGAAGGTCGACCTGGGCGGCATGGAGCTCGACTACTCGCCGACCGATCACACGGGCCTGGAGTACGTGGACCTGTCCATCATCGCGGCGGATGGGCGGTTCATGCGCTGAGTGCTCGAAGTGCCTTGCGCGCTTGGCGGATCGCGGGATCGCCGTGGCGCCGACGGTCGCATCGGTGATCAGCACAGTGTGCCTTGATCCGCGCAGCGAACCTGTCCCGACAACGAACGGGTGAGTGCACCGAGCGCTTCGACAGGCTCAGCGCGAACGGGTGGTTTGGTGAGGCTCGGAGGAGCGGATGGGCGAGCGCTTCGATACCGCAGCACGAACGGGCGGATGCGCAGAGCGCTTCGACAAGCTCAGCGCGAACGGGTGGTCTGGTGAGGCGCCCTGCGAACATGGGCAAGCGCTTCGATACCTCAGCGCGAACGGGATTCCGGACGACGTTCACACGAGCCGTTCGCCGCGCTGCGCCCACCCATCCGTTCGCGCTGCGCCCAACCATTCGTTCGCGCTGAGCCTGTCGAAGCGCTTGGCGCGATCGGCAGGTCTCACTGGTTCGCGAAGAATCCGCAACTTTCACACCGCGCAACTGCGAAACCCCGTGAACAGGTCATCCCGCCCGGGCAGCGCAAAGCCGCGAAAGCGCGGGTGGCGCAGGCGGCCATGGGTGGCGAAGGAGCCGCCGCGCAGCACCTTGTGGCGGCCGAAGGCGGGCACCGAATAGTCGCGCCACGGGTCGGGCGTGAAGCCCGGGTAGGGCCGGAAGGTGCTGGCCACCCATTCCCAGACGCTGCCGAAGGCGAAGCCGCGCGAAGGCCCGCTGCAGGCCGCGGCCTCCCATTCCACCTCGGTGGGCAGCCTGCGGCCGGCCCAGCGGCACCACGCGTCGGCTTCGTACCAGCTCAGGTGCAGCGCCGGCTGTGCGAGCGGCACACGCGCCAGGCGGCCGAAGCGCTGCTGCATCACGCCCTGGCGCATCTGGTCGACATGGCGCGGCACGCGGCGCTCGTCGCGGCGCACCCATTCCCAGCCCTCCTCGCTCCAATGCACCGCCTCGTCGTAGCCGCCGTCCTCGACGAACTCGGCGTATTGCGCCCAGGTGACCGGCAGCGCGTCGATCTCGAACTCGGGCAGCGCCACCTCGTGCGCCCATTTCTCGTTGTCGAACACAAAGCCTTCCGGGCGTGAGCCGAGCGCATGGCGCATCGCGGGAAAGAGCAAGGGCTCGCGCGGCGGCTGCGTGGCGATCTCGGGCAGCGGCGCGCCCGCGGCACGCAGGTCGAGGTTCAGGGTCTGCGCCATGTGCACCCAGGCCTCGCCCTGCATGTCCTCGTGGAACAGCGCGAGGCGGAAGAAGTAGAGCGCGTCGTCGCTCTCCTCCGCGCCTTCGAGCAGCTCGAGCGTGACCTCCATGGTGTCGGCCAGGTACTGGCGCGTCTGCTGTGCGTCGGGCAGGTCGAGCTGCCAGCGTGCGGCATGGCTGAGCTGCGCCGGGTCGTACCAGCGGTCGGCCATCGCCTCGATGGAGGCGAGCGTGGTGCCCCGCGGGTCGCTGGCCGCGCCGCGCTGGCGCCGCACGTTGCGGGCGATCCAGCGTTCCTGGAACCAGCCGAGATGACCCGCCAGCCACAAGGGCGGGACCAGCCCGTCGCGCTGCGGCACCTGCAGGCCGGTACCTAGCCGGTCTTCGTACACGCCGAGCCAATGCAGGCTGCGATTGCGCGCATCCATCAGCGCGAGCGACAGCAGGTCCTTGCCGGCGCGCCGCATGTTCGAGGTGTGAAGGTCCAGGGTGTCTTGCTGAATGTTCATGGGCGAAGCGCGTGCGTCGTCGCGCCGATTCTGGCACCCGGGCTCTCGCAGGCCGCCCATGCGCACGGTGCCGGCAGCCGGCAAACGACGCGAGGAAAGTGGTCCGGGATGTGTAGAGCTTTCGCGAAGGCTGCACACAAGACCGCATAGCGCAGTAGGCACCCACAAAGCGCCGACCTATCTCCGCGTCAAAGCGCAGCCGCGACTGCAAAGACCTTTGCGGGACCAATTGCAACGCGAACTTGTTACTGCTGCGGTGCGTCATTCCTATGGGATGAATGCGGATGGGAGCGTGCATCCATGCATCCCACAATGAATCGAATCTCGTGGCGGCTGTGTTGTCGATGCGCTCTGGCGCCAACGCGCCCGCCTCCTCGTTTCAGTCGTTCTTGATCCGCTCACGCAGCAGCACACCGCACTGCCGAGCCGGTCGGCCGCCTTTCACCGCAAGGCCTCGTTCGCTGCGCGGCCCACTTGTTCGGTGGCACCGCAGCCACCCCGAACGACCCAGCCGATTTCTGCAACCCGTGCGGCTTCCCACAGCGGCCGGCACATCCGAACCACGAGGAGACATGCATGAAAACCGACAACTTCTTCAAGGCCTGGTGCGGCATGCGCTGGAAGCTGCTGGGCGCGCTGGCGATGCTGGCGTCGCTGCTGCCGGCGAGCGCACACGCGGGCTACTGGGTCTACGGCTCGCATTCGACGCCGCAAGGCACACGCGCCTATCAGCTGTGGGTGCCCACCGGCTATGTGCAAGGCAGCGCCGTGCCCATGGTCGTCGCGCTGCACCCCTGCGGGCTGGTGCCGTCGGCCTGGGCCGGGCTCACGCGCATCAACACGCTGGCCGATTCGCAGAAGTTCCTGGTGCTCTATCCGCGCCAATCGGCCGCCATCAATCCGTCGGGCTGCTGGAACTGGTTTCTCTCGACCAACCAGGCGCGCGGCTATGGTGAGCCGGCCATCGTCAAGAGCATGGTCGACCTGATCAAGTCGCACTACAGCGTGAACAGCAAGAAGGTCTATGTGTTCGGCCTGTCCGCCGGCGCGGCAATGACCAGCACCATGCTGGCCTGCTATTCCGATGTGTTCGCCGCCGGCGGCATCGGAGCGGGCTTCATGTACAAGGCCGCGACCAATCCGGCCGAAGCCGCCGCCTTGTCGAACGGCAGCCACCATTCGCCCACGCAGCGTGGCTTCGACGCCTGGAACTGCTCGGGCAAGCCCAAGCCGCGGCGCACCGGGGTGATCGTCTTCCAGGGCACGAGCGACAACCTCGTCACGCCGATCAACGCCACGCAACTGGTCACGCAGTTCGCCAAGACCAATGACTACAGCGACGACGGCGCGAGCAACAACAGCGTGAAGGATGTGGCCACCAGCACCAGCACGGGCAGCGCCGGCGGGCGTTCGTACACCTTGCGCAACTACAACTACGGCGGCAAGAACATCATCAATTACTACAGCATCAACGGCCTCGGCCACACCTGGAGCGGCGGCAACCAGACCTATTCGCCCACCGAATCGACCGCTGGCCCGGATGCGACGACGATCATGTGGAACTTCTTCAAGCAGCACAGCCTGTAGGCCGGGCGAAGCTTTCCAGCGAGGGCTCGATTCGCTTCCGGCCCTCGCTTTTCCATTGGGGCCGACTGACCTGAAAGTGACCTGAGAAATACCTAAGAGAAAGGGGAAATCGGCGTGCGTGATTCCCCTGACTCTTGGCGCCTGTGCGCAAACAGGAAAAAGCGATCGGCTTCGCAAACGCGGCGTCAGGCCGCCAGGGGCTCGGGCAGCCGCTCCGGCGCCGGCTCGGCAATGCGGCGCGCCAGGTGGGCGAGCGCCTCCTCCACCTGGTCGACCAGCACCAGGCACACATCACCCGGTTCCAGCCGCGCGAGCGCCAGGTCAATGGCGGTGAACTCGCCGCGCACTTCGTCGATGCGCGTGGTGCGCTGCGCCGTCGCCAACCCGTCGCGCAGCAGGCGCAGCACTTCGCCGTCGGCGCGGCCGCGCTGGCAGGCGTCCTCGAACAACACGACCTCGTCGAAGGCGTCGCCGAGGATGGCGGTCTGCGCGCGGATGTCCTCGTCGCGCCGGTCGCCGGCGCCGCTGATGACCACCGAGCGCCGTGCGTGCGCGGGCAGCCGCATGCCGTCGATGGCGGCCACCAGCGCGCGCATCGCATCCGGGTTGTGGCCGTAGTCGGCGATCACGGTCGCGCCGCGGCAGTCCATCACGTTGAAACGCCCGGGCGCGTTGTCCGCATCGTTGACGAAGCTCGCGAGGCCGCGGCGAATGCTGTCCCAGTCCAGTCCGCAACCCCAGGCCGCGGCAATCGCGGCCATGGCGTTCTGCACCTGGAAGCCGATGCTGCCGCGGCGGGTGAGCGGGATGTCGGCCAGCGGCAGGCGCTCGCGCATGCTGCCTTCCACGGCGACGATGGCGTCGCCCTCCACATGCACGCAGCGCTGGCCCCGGGCCAGCTGCGCGGCCATCAGCGGCAGGCGGGCATCGGCGGCGAAGAAGATGACGCGCCCGGGGCACTGGCCGGCCATGGCCGCCACATGCGGGTCGGCCGCGTTGAGCACGGCCCAGCCGTCGCTCGCCACGTTCTGCACGGTCACCTGCTTGAGCGCCGCCACGTCTTCCACGGTGTGGATGTGGTTGAGCCCGAGGTGGTCGCCCTGGCCGACGTTGGTGACCACCGCCACCTGGCACTGGTCGAAGCCCAGGCCCTCGCGCAGCAGGCCGCCGCGCGCGGTCTCCAGCACCGCAGCCTGCACGTCCGGATGCGCGAGCACATTGCGCGCGCTCTTCGGCCCGCTGCAGTCGCCGCTGTCGATCTGCCGCCCGTCCACGTACACGCCGTCGGTGTTGGTCATGCCCACGCACACGCCGGAGGCGGCGAACAGGTGCGCGGTCAGGCGCACCGTGGTCGTCTTGCCGTTGGTGCCGGTCACGGCCACCAGCGGGATGCGGCCGTTGTTGCCGGTGCCGCGGCCGAACAGGTGGTCGACGATCGCCTCGCCCACCGCGCGACCACGGCCGTAGGACGGCGCGAGGTGCATGCGCAGCCCCGGCGCGGCATTCACTTCGACGATGCCGCCGTGCTGGTCTTCCAGCGGGCGGCTGACGGTCTCGCACACCAGGTCGACGCCGCAGATGTCCAGGCCGATCATCTGCGCCG
>JBIQKU010000099.1:0-12245 GCA_044506225.1 Rubrivivax sp.
GAGCATCGCGCCGCTGCGCAGCTTCGTCGCCGAGCCGATGCGCTTCGGCCGGCTGTTCCTCGCCGGCGACGCGGCGCACATCGTGCCGCCCACCGGCGCCAAGGGGCTGAACCTGGCGGCGTCCGACGTGGGCTTTCTGGCCGAGGCGCTGATCGAGCACTACGGCGAGGGCGGCAGCACGGCCGGCATCGATGCCTACTCGCAGCGCTGCCTGTCGCGGGTGTGGAAGGCCGAGCGCTTCTCCTGGTGGTTCACCTCGCTGATGCACAAGTTTCCCGAGACCGGCGCCTTCGGCCAGAAGATCCAGCAGGCCGAACTCGACTACCTCGTGCATTCGAAGGCCGCGTCCACCGCCATGGCCGAGAACTACGTCGGCCTGCCGATGCATTGAAAACGCCAGCGCGCCGTCCGGCGCCTGCAACGCAAAGGGCTGTGAAGCGATTCACGGCCCTTTTTCATGGCCGCGCGATGACCCTGACCTTGGCGCGCCCGGGGAAATAGTCGGCGCGTGTCGAATATGTATTTCTCGTGAACAGACGGTATATGAAACTGCTCTCGACCGTCGACGAAAAGTATTTCTCCGAGACTAAGAATATCGCCGCCGTGATCGGCCACCTTGCGGCGCATCAATGAACACGGGTTTACCCGAGTAATTCGCTCACCTTCGTCCTAGACTGCTGCCAAGCCCCAGGAGACAACAAGCCCTGGGGCCCACCTCGCAACTGTCGCAGAGACGATCATGAGTACCAACAAGGTTCTTGCTCCCCTGCCCCTCGCCATTGCCGCACTGGTGTGCGCCCTGGCCGGAAATACCGCCTACGCCACGCCGGCGAAAATCGCCGCACCGGTCGCCGCCAAGAAGGCGGCCGCTGTGCACAAGATTGTTCTGACAACCGGCATCGCCGAAGGAAAAATGGTTTTCCTCGATGCCAAGGGAAATATCAACCCGACCTTGCGCGCCAAGGTGGGCGACACGCTGGACATCGAGATTTCCAGCGGCGAAGGCGCCGAACACGACATCGTAATTCCCGACTTCGGCGCCGCCTCGGCCAAGTTCGACGGCCGCACCGGCCCGACCCGGCTGCGCGTGAAGCTCACCCAGGCGGGCAGCTTCGACTACTACTGCAGCATCGCCGGCCACCGCCAGATCGGCATGGAAGGCAAGCTCGAGGTGAGCGGCCCGGCGCTTGCCGCATCCGCCTCGCCGCTCACGCCGGTGGCGCAAGTCGGCAAGGCGGCCCCGGCCGCGCCGCTGACGCTGCCGGCCGCCGCCGACGCGGTCAGCATCGTGCAGGACCCGGCCGCCGTGCCGCCGGCCATCGGCGCACGCGCGCCGCAGCTCGTGAAGTACCGCATCGAGACGGTGGAGCTCGCCGGCAAGCTCGCCGACGGCACGACCTTCACCTACTGGACCTTCGACAAGAAGGTGCCGGGCCCCATGCTGCGGGTCAAGCAGGGCGACTCGGTGGAGCTCACGCTCGCCAACGCCGCAAACAGCAAGCAGATCCACTCCATCGACCTGCACGCCGTGACCGGCCCGGGCGGCGCAGCCGATTTCCTGCAGGTGCCTCCGGGCAAGGAGAAGACGGTCACCTTCAAGGCGCTCAAGCCGGGCCTGTACGTCTACCACTGCGCGACCGCCTCGGTGCCGGAGCACATCTCGGCCGGCATGTACGGGCTGATCCTGGTCGAACCGGAAGCCGGCCTGCCCAAGGTGGACCGCGAGTACTACGTGATGCAGGGCGACCTCTACACGCACGGCAAGCACGGCGCCAAGGGCCACCAGCGCTTCGACCACGACAAGCTCGCCGCCGAACTGCCCGACTACTACACCTTCAACGGCGCGGTCGGCGCGCTCACCAAGGAGCACAAGCTCACCGCCAAGGTGGGCGAGACGGTGCGCATCTACTTCGGCGTCGGCGGGCCCAACAAGATCTCGTCCTTCCACGTGATCGGGGAAATCTTCGACAAGGTCTATGCCGAGGGTTCGGTGCACACCGTGAACCATGATGTGCAGACCACGCTGGTCGCGCCGGGCGGCGCCACCATCGTCGAGTTCAAGCTCGACTACCCGGGCAAGTACATGCTGGTCGACCACGCGCTGTCGCGGGTGGGCAAGGGCCTGGCCGGCGTGCTCGAGGTGACCGGCCCCGCGGACGACAGCATCTTCCGCGAGCATCACGAGCACTGAAGCATGCGCTCACCTTCGACCACGGCGGCTTTCACTGGACGGTGGGCCGCCTTTTTTTCGCCCTGGGCACGCGCTCGCGATGCGCTCTTGCGCCAGCGCAAGAAGCCGCATTCCGGACATTGCTCCTGGGGCGCCGCGCTTCTAGCATTTGATGCGTTCGGTCTGCACCTTTAAACCAGGAGCCTTTCGTGACCTCACCCGCTGCCATCGTCGACGTTCGCCAGATCCCCCCGCGCGAGCGCCATCCCCGCATCTTCTCGACCTTTGCCCACCTGCCCGACGGCGCGTTCTTCGAGCTGGTCAATGACCACGACCCGAAGCCGCTGCACTACCAGTTCGCGCAGCAGGCGCCCGGCCGCTTCGGCTGGGACTACGTGGAACAAGGCCCCGAGGTCTGGCGCGTGCGCATCTCCAAGCTGTCGGGCGGCGCGAGCTGCTGCGGCTCCTGCGGCTGATCCACGCCTGCTGCCACCTTCCACAAGAACAGACCGCCGGCCGCGCCGGCTCCCCGGACAGCACTCACCATGCAACCCACCCGCAAGCTCTGGAGATGGCTAGGCATCATCTTCGTCCTGTCGTTCGGCGTGCTCGGTTATCTCGGCTACGAGATCTACCTCGAAGCACCGCCGATTCCCAAGGCCGTCATCACCGAGGACGGCACGACCGTGTTCGGCGAAGGCCAGGTCATGGCCGGCCAGCAGGCCTGGCTTTCCGCCGGCGGCCAGCAGGTCGGCACCGTCTGGGGCCACGGCGCCTATGTGGCGCCCGACTGGTCGGCCGACTGGCTGCACCGCGAGGTGCTCGCCTACCGTGACATCGTCGCCAGGCAGCGCCACGGCCTGCCCTATGCCGAGCTGACGGCTTCGCAGCGCGGCGGCATCGACGTGGAGCTGAAGGAGGCCTTCCGCCGCAACACCTACGACCCCGCCACCGGCGCGATCACCGTCTCGGCCGAACGCGCGCAGGCCATCGAACAGACGGCCGCGCACTACCGCGCGCTCTTCGGCAAGGACGAAGCCTTCGCCGCGCTGCGCGAGCAGTACGCCATGCGTGCCGATTCGCTGCCGGCGGAGGCCGACCGCGCGGCGCTGACCGCCTTCTTCTTCTGGGCGTCCTGGGCGGCGGCCACCGACCGGCCGGGCGAGACCGGCCTGTCCTACACCAGCAACTGGCCGCACGAGCCGCTGGTGGACAACACCATGACCACCTCGGCCGCGGTGTGGTCGATGGTGAGCATCGTGCTGCTGCTGGGCTGCATCGCCGCCATGCTGTGGTTCCATGCGGCACACGCCCGCGAGGAGGAGCCGGCCACGCCCAAGAAGGACCCGCTGATCACCGCGGTGGCCACGCCGTCGATGAAGGCGACGCGCAAGTACTTCTTCGCGGTGATCGGGCTGATCGGCCTGCAGATCGCCATGGGCATCGTCACCGCGCACTACGCGGTGGAAGGCGACGCCCTCTTCGGCCTGCCGCTGGCCGAGGTGCTGCCCTATGTGGTGAGCCGCACGGTGCACACGCAGGTGGGCATCTTCTGGATCGCCACCGCCTGGCTCGCCACCGGCCTGTACATCGCGCCGCTGCTGTCGGGCCACGAGCCGAAGTGGCAGAAGCTGGGCGTGGACGTGCTGTTCTGGGCGCTGATCTTCGTCGTCGCCGGCTCCACGGTGACGAGCTGGGTCGGCACGCTGCAGGCGCGCGGCTTCGACTTCGCCTTCTGGCTGGGCAACCAGGGCCTGGAGTTCACCAGCATGGGCCGCGTCTGGCAGCTGCTGCTGTTCGTGGGCCTGCTGTTCTGGCTGCTGCTGCTCGGCCGCGCGCTGTGGCCGGCGCTGAAGAAGCCCTCGGAGTCGCGCGGCCTGATCGCCATGGTGTTCCTGTCGGCGGCCTGCATCGGCGGCTTCTACGCCACCTCGCTCACCTGGGGCCAGACGACGCACTACTCGATGATCGAGTACTGGCGCTGGTGGCTGGTGCACCTGTGGGTGGAGGGCTTCTTCGAGGTCTTCGCCACCGCGGTGATCGCGCTCATCTTCGCCCGCCTGGGCCTGGTGCGCACCGGCAGCGCCAACCGCGCCATCGTGCTGGAGACCATCGTGTTCCTGTTCGGCGGCATCCTCGGCACGCTGCACCACCTGTACTTCACCGGCACGCCGACCTCGGTGATCGCCGTGGGCGCCGTGTTCTCGGCGCTGGAAGTGGTGCCGCTCACGCTGATCGGGCTGGAGGGCTACCAGACGTGGCGGCG
This sequence comes from Rubrivivax sp., assembly GCA_044506225.1. Taxonomy (GTDB): domain Bacteria; phylum Pseudomonadota; class Gammaproteobacteria; order Burkholderiales; family Burkholderiaceae_C; genus JAKFDI01. The sequence continues at coordinate 4,437 of JBIQKU010000099.1, forward strand.
CTCGAAGGCCGAGCCCTGGCTCGAGGCCTACAAGTGGCCCATCCTGTTCTTCGTCGCCGTGGGCTTCTGGAACACCGTGGGCGCCGGCCTGCTGGGCTTCGCCATCAACCCGCCCGCCTCGCTGTACTTCGTGCAGGGCCTGAACCTCACCCCGGCCCACGGCCATGCGGCGCTGTTCGGCGTGTACGGCATGCTGGGCATCGGCCTGATGCTGTTCTGCCTGCGCGGCCTGTATGCGCGGTCGCTGCATGCCGACCGCCTGCTGAAGCCGGCGTTCTGGACGCTGAACATCGGCCTCGCGATGATGGTGTTCATGTCGCTGCTGCCGGCGGGCATCTACCAGGCCTGGGCCAGCATCAGCGAAGGCCTGTGGTACGCCCGCTCGGCCGAGTTCGTGCACTCGCCGGTGATGGAAGCGCTGGTGTGGCTGCGCGTGCCGGGCGACACGGTGTTCGCCGCGGGCGCCGCGCTGCTGGCCGTGTATGCGCTCAAGCTGCTGCGCCGCGGGCCGGGCACGCCCGCCGCGGTGCCCGCCGGCACCGGGGCGGTGGCGCGCGCCGTGCCGAGCGACAGCCGGCGTGTGTGACGCCTCGCGCCATGGCAACCAGGGGGCCGGCCATGCCGGCTCCCTTTTTCGCCTTGGCGACCTCTTCGAGAACCCCCCGGTGAAACAATGACTCCGATCGACGAACACCCACCGCCGAGAGACCCGCGATGAAACTCACCAGCTTCACCGACTACAGCCTGCGGGTGCTGATCTACCTCGCCGCCGAACCGACCCGACGGGCGACGATCGCCGAGATCGCCACCTCGTTCGACGTGTCCGAGAACCACCTCACCAAGGTGGTGCACTTCCTCGGCAAGGAAGGCCTGCTGGTCACGGTGCGCGGCAAGGGCGGCGGCCTGGGCCTGGCGCGATCGCCCGAACTGATCAACGTGGGCGACGTGGTGCGCCGCACCGAAGGCACGGACATGACGGCCGAGTGCTTCGACCCGCTCACCAACCGCTGCAGCATCGCGCCCATCTGCCGGCTGCAAGGCGTGCTGCGCGAGGCGCTGGCCGCGTTCTACGCGGTGCTGGACGCCCACAGCCTGCTGGACCTGGTGGAAAACCGCGAGTTGCTGAGCGCGGTGCTGTTCGCCGCGCGCGAGACCGCCGTGCCGCGGCGCATGCCGCCGGTGGAAGCTCAATAGGCGCCTCGCGCGCAACCCAGCCCCCATGGCCGCCGACGACCCCCACCTCACCTACCGCTATGCCGGCGATCCGGCGCTCGAAACGGCGGTAGCCGGTGCCCTCAGTTCGGTGGTCGACCCTGAGATGGCGCTGAACATCGTCGACGTGGGCCTGGTCGAGCAGGTGACGGTGCAGGACCAGCGCGTGCATGTGCGCATGACCATGACCTCGGCCGCCTGCCCGGTGGCCGACGTCATCCTCGAGGACGTGCAGGACGCGCTGGACCGCGTGCTGCCCCCTGAATACGCCGTCGAGGTGGAACTGTTCTGGGACCCGCCGTGGACCGCCGAGCGGCTGAGCCCGCGCGCCCGCGCCTTCATGGGCTGGTGACGCCCGCGCCACGCCAGGCCGCCCCCCGGGCGCGCCCCGGCTGGCGGCTCGCCATGCTGCTGCTCGCAGCCGCGGCGCTCCTGACCGGCGTGCTGGGCGGCCTGGTGCGTGCCGGCGTGTTGCTGCCGCCGTCGTGGCAGGGGCCGGTGCTCGGCCACAGCGTGCTGCAGCATGCGGCGCTGATGGTCTGCGGTTTCTTCGGCAGCGTGATCGGCATGGAGCGCGCGGTGGCGCTGAACGCACGCCATGCGTTTGCGGCGCCGCTGCTGAGCGGCCTGGGCGCGGTGGCGTTGCTGGACGCACGCACCGCGGGCGCCGGTGGCTGGCTGCTCGCGGCGGGCGCGGCGGTGTTCGTCGTGGTCAGCGTGCAGATCCTGCAGCGCCAGCGCGCGGCCCACACCGCGCTGCTGCTGGTGGCGGCGCTGTGCTGGCTGGCCGCGAACCTCGCGTTCGCGCTCGGGGTGGCGCCGCTGGCGACGCTGGCCGGCTGGCTGGCCTTTCTCATCGTGACGATCGCCGCCGAACGGCTGGAGATGACCCGCCTCATGCGCCGCCATGCGGCGGCCCAGCCCGCGTTGTTCGCGCTCGTTGCCGCCCTGCTCGCCGGCGCGGCACTCTGTGCCTGGCAGCCCGCGGCCGGTTCGGCGCTGTACGGCGCGGCGCTGCTGGGCCTCGCCGCCTGGCTCGCGCGCTTCGACATCGCCCGGCGCACCATCGCCGCCCACGGCCTGAGCCGCTACATGGCCATCGCCCTGCTGCTCGGTTACGGCTGGCTGGCGGTGGGCGGCGCCGCCTGGCTGGCCATGGCGCTGGGCGCGCCGACGCGCGATGCCGCGCTGCATGCGCTGGGTCTCGGCTTCATCGTCAGCATGGTGATGGCACATGCGCCGGTCATCCTGCCGGCGATCGCGCGCGTCAAGCTGCTGTTCGGTGCCTGGTTCTATCTGCCGCTGGCGCTGCTGCACGGCTCGCTGCTGCTGCGCCTGGCCGGCGGTTGGCACTTGCCCGAGCTGCTGCGCTGGGGCGCCGCGCTGAATGCGCTGGCCCTGCTGGCCTTCGTCGCCACGGCCGCGGGCGCGGCCATTGCCTGGAAACGGCACAAGAATTCCCCCGGCGCGGCCCGGCCGCGTCACGCCAGGCCCGTGCACGACGGCCCTCCACGGCCCGCCGCACCACCCGAAAGGAGCTCCCCATGAAAGACAAGGTCGCACTCGTCACCGGCGCCGCGTCCGGCATCGGCCGCGCCGTCGCACTCGTCTGGGCCCGCGAGGGCGCACGGGTCATCGTCTCGGACCTGGACCGCAGCGGCGGCGAGGAGACGGTGCGCCTCGTGTGCGAACAGGGCGCGCAGGCCGAGTTCGAAGCCTGCGACGTGAGCCGCCCCGAGGACTGCGAAGCGCTGGTCGCCGCCGCGCTGCGCCACTTCGGCCGCCTGGACGTCGCCTGCAACAACGCCGGCATCGGCGGCGAGCTGGCGCCGACCGCCGACCATTCGCTGGACGCCTGGCACAAGACCATCACCATCAACCTGTCGGGCGTGTTCTACGGCATGAAGTACCAGATTGCCGCCATGCTGAAGAACGGCGGTGGCGCCATCGTCAACATGGCGTCCGTGCTCGGCGCGGTTGCCATGGCCAACGCGCCGGCCTACAGCGCCGCCAAGCACGGCGTGCTGGGCCTCACCAAGGCAGCGGCCCTCGAGTACGCGACGCAGGGCGTGCGCATCAACGCGGTGGGTCCGGCCTTCGTCGAGACACCGCTGATCTCGCCGGTCACCGGCGACAAGGCGGCGCACGACGCGCTGGTCGCCCAGCACCCGATCGGGCGGCTCGGCCGCGTCGAGGAAGTGGCCGAGCTCGTGCTCTGGCTGGGCAGCGAGCGGGCCTCGTTCGTCACCGGGAGCTATTACCCCGTCGACGGCGGCTACCTGGCCCGCTGAGCGCGGCGTGCGGCACCTAGGCCGCGTCGTCCGGCGGCTCGTCCATCGCCTCGGGCGGTTCGGCTGCGTCCAGCGGGCGCACCAGCGTCACCGGCACGTTCGCGTGCTGCACCAGGCCTTGCGACACCGAGCCGAGCAGCGCGGCGCGCAGCAGGCCATGCCCATGCGTGCCCATGATGACCGCGTCGATGCCGTGGCGCTCGATGGTCTCGAGCAGCGCCGGCACCGGCTCCCCGGTGGCGGGCGCGAGCTCGTAGGCGATGTCGGCCTGGTCGAGCAACGCACGCCCGGCGTCCAGCGCGCTGGCCGCGGCGGCGCCGGTGGCGCGGCCGATGGCATCCGGCGAGGCCATCACCACCTCATAGAGATAGGCCGGCGCCTGCACGTTGGTCAGCACGAAGCTCGCGTCCAGCCCCTCGTCCACCAGCCGGATCGCATGCCGCACCGCGGCCAGCGCATGCTCGGAGCCGTCGAGCGGCAGCAGGATCTTCATCTCGGTCACTCTCCCATCGGCGCCCACGGGGCCTGTGCGGCGCAGGGTAGCGCCTGCGGCGCCGCGCGGCCAGTGGCCCCGCGCAGCATGGCCGCTTCGTGGCCGTGCGCTTGACGTGAATCAGCTGCGAGGCGACAACCCGACCATGCCCGCCAACCCGCCTGCCCGCCCATGAGCATCCGACACCTCGACCAACTGTTTGACCCGGCCCGCGTGGCGGTCATCGGCGCGTCCTCGCGCGCCGGCAGCGTAGGCGCCACCGTGTGGCGCAACCTGCGCGGCGGCAACTTCCGCGGGCCGGTGCATGCGGTCAACCTCAAGCACCGCGAACTCGACGGCGAGCCGGTGTACCGCCGCGTGGCCGACCTGCCCGAGGCGCCCGAGCTGGCGGTGGTGTGCACACCGGCGGCCACCGTGCCCGGGCTGATCGCCGAGCTCGGCGCGGCCGGCACACGCGCGGCCATCGTCGTCACCGCGGGGCTTTCCGCCGAACAGAAGCAGGCCATGCTGGAGGCCGCCCGCCCGCATCTGCTGCGCATCCTCGGGCCCAACTGCATCGGCCTGCTCGCGCCGCACCTCGGGCTGAACGCGAGCTTCGCGCATGCCCAGGCGCTGCCGGGCGAGCTCGCCTTCGTGTCGCAGTCGGGCGCGCTGATGACGGCCATGCTCGACTGGGCGCACGACCGCGGCATCGGCTTCTCGCAGTTCGTCTCGCTCGGCGAGCGCAGCGACGTCGACTTCGGCGACATGCTGGACTATCTCGCCAGCGACGCCAGGACGCGCGCCATCCTGCTCTACATCGAGAGCATCGAGGAGCCGCGCAAGTTCATGTCGGCCGCGCGCGCGGCGGCGCGCAACAAGCCGGTGATCGTGGTGAAGGCCGGGCGCTCCAGCCACGGCCAGGCGGCGGCGGCCTCGCACACCGGCGCGCTGGCCGGCTCCGACCTGGTGTTCGACGCCGCCATCCGCCGCGCCGGCATGCTGCGCGTGAACACCCTGCAGCAGCTGTTCACCGCGGCCGAGACGCTGGCGCGCTTCCGCGGCAACCGAAGCGAGCAGCTGGTGGTGCTCACCAACGGCGGCGGCGCCGGCGTGCTGGCGGCCGACGCCGCCGAGTTCATGGGCGTGCCGCTGGCCGAGCTCGCGCCGCAGACCCTGGCCCGGCTCGACGCGCACCTGCCCGGCAACTGGTCGCGCGCGAACCCGGTGGACATCATCGGCGACGCCCCCGCCGAGCGCTACGTGCAGGCGCTGCAGGCGCTGCTGGACGACCCCGGCCACCCGGCGGTGTTCTTCATCCACGCGCCCACCGCCATCGTGCCGGCGACGGACATCGCGCAGACCCTGCTGCCGCTGGCGCGCAGCGCGCCGCAGCGGCTGATGAGCTGCTGGCTGGGCGGCAGCGCCATCGCGGCGGCGCGCGACCTCTTCCGCCGGGCCGGCATCGCCTGCCTGGCCACGCCCGAGCAGGGCGTGCGCGCCTTCGAGATGCTGCAGACCTACCGCCGCAACCAGGCGCTGCTGATCGAGACGCCGCCCGCCGGCGGCAGCCGCAAGCCGCCCGACGTGGCGACGGCGCGCCGGGTGGTGGCGCAGGTGCTCGCCAACGGCCGCGGCATGCTCACCGAGCCCGAGGCCAAGGCGGTGCTCGCGGCCTTCGACATCCCGGTCACGCAGACCCGCAGCGTGGCGCCCGACGCCGGCGCCGCCGTGGCGGCGGCCAACGCCATCGGCTACCCGGTGGTGCTGAAGATCCTCTCGGCCGACATCACGCACAAGTCCGACGTGGGCGGCGTGGCGCTCAACATCCATTCCGCCGAGGAGCTGCGCGACTGCGCCGACGCCATGCTGCGCCGCATCCGCCGCGAGCGGCCGCAGGCGCGGCTGGACGGCTTCACCGTGCAGCAGATGGTGCGGCGCAAGCACGCCCAGGAGCTGATCGTCGGCGCCAGCATCGACCCGGTGTTCGGCCCGACCATCCTCTTCGGCGCGGGCGGCGTGGCGGTGGAGGTGCTGGCCGACCGCGCCATCGCCCTGCCGCCGCTGAACGTGCCGCTCGCGCGTGCGCTGGTGGAGCGCACGCGGGTGTCACGCCTGCTCAAGGGCTTTCGCGACACGCCACCGGCCGACGAGGCGGCGGTGGTCGACGTGCTGGTGGCCGTCTCGCAGCTGTTGGCCGAAGTGCCCGAGGTGGCCGAGCTCGACATCAACCCGCTGATCGTCGACGAAAACGGTGCGATCGCGCTCGATGCGCGCATCGCGCTGAGCGCCGCGAAGCCGGCGGGCGCGGAGCGTTTCGCGATCCGGCCGTATCCCGCGCACCTCATCGAGACCGTGCCCTGGCGCGGCGGCACCCTCACCTTCCGGCCCATTCGCCCGGAAGACGAGATGCAGCACCGCCGCTTTCTCTCGCGCATCGACCCCGAGGACATGCGGCTGCGTGTGTTCTACAGCCGCCGCAGCATCGAGCACAGCGAGCTCGCACGCCTCACCCAGATCGACTACGCGCGCGAGATGGCCTTCATCGCCGTCGCACCCGGACCCGACGGCGTGGAAGAAACGCTGGGCGTGGTGCGCGCGCTGATGGACCCGGACAACATCGAGGCCGAGTTCGGCATCGTCGTGCGCTCCGACCAGAAAGGCGGCGGCCTCGGCCGCATGCTGATGGACAAGCTCATCGCCTACCTCAAGGCCCACGGCACGCGCGAGCTGATGGCCGTGGTGCTCGACGAGAACCTGGGCATGCGCCGCCTGGCCGAACGCCTGGGCTTCAGCGACGTGCGCAGCCGGGAGGAGCCGGGCGTGCGGGTGGTGCGGCTGCGGCTGGATGTGTGAGGCATCGGGCGAGCGTGTCGCACTGACCTTCAGAAGCGCTCTTCTCAACAAGACCCGATCGCGCTGAGCCCGCCGAAGCGATCGTGCCGCCAGCCCGATCGCGCTGAGCCCGCCGAAGCGCTCGTGCCGCCGCCCCGATCGCGCTGAGCTTGCCGAAGCGCTCTCTGCCCCAACCCGTTCGCGCTCAGGTATCGAAGCGCGTTGGACAAAGCACCCGTTCGCGCAGAGCCCGCCGAAGCGCCCGTGCCACCCGCCCGCTCGCGCTGAGCCTGTCGAAGCGCTCTCCCATTCCAGCCCGTTCGGGCTGAGGTATCGAAGCCCGCCCGATCACCCTGAGCCGCTCGAAGGGGCTGAGGTATCGAAGCGCATTGGACACGGAACCCGCTCGCGCCGAGTCCGTCGAAGCGCTCATGCCACCAGCCCGTTCGCGCTGAGCTTGTCGAAGCGCTGTCCGCCAAAACCCACTCCCCCAACCCGTTCGCGCTGAGGTATCGAAGCGCTCGTCCCGCCAACCCGTTCGTGCTGAGCTTGTCGAAGCACACTGCGTGGAAGCAGGCGATCCTGAAGACCCGTTCGCGCTGAGCCTGTCGAAGCGCTTGCCCGCCCAAACCCGTTCGCGCTGAGCCTGTCGAAGCGCTCGCCCGCCTCAACCCGTTCGCGCTGAGGTATCGAAGCGCATCGCACGAAAGCCCGGTTTGATAGTTTGAAGCGCTGGCTTTCTCCACCAAGCCGGGTCTCGCCCCGGCGGGCGACCTACTTTCTTTTGCTTCGCCAAAAGAAAGTAGGCAAAGAAAAGGCGACCCGGAGGCGTTGCCCTTTGCTGCGCAAAGGGTGCGCTGCGATGCTCGGTCTTTGCAGCCCCGCGCGAAACTCGCTCCGCGGCCCTGCGGTCCGCTGCGCTCGGACATCGCGCGGAGTCAGATGTGGAGGGGCGCTGCGCGCCCGGCTGCAAAGCCCTGCGCTTCTCGCCAACGCCTA
>JBIQKU010000100.1:0-12083 GCA_044506225.1 Rubrivivax sp.
GCGTGGTGTCGGGCAACTTCATCACCGCGCGGCCGGTGGGCATCGTCGACGGGGTCGATTTCCAGCACACCGGGCTCGTGCGCAAGATCGATGCGGCAGGTATCCGGCGCGCGGTCGAGTTCGGGTCGCTGGTGATGCTCTCGCCCTTCGGCTTCTCGCCGACCGGCGAGGCCTTCAACCTCAGCATGGAGGACGTGGCGGCCAGCACCGCGATCGCGCTTACGGCCGACAAGCTGATTTACGTCACCGAGGTTCGCGGCATACCGGTGGATCCGACCAACCCTGAGAGCGAAATCGACCAGGAGCTCGCGCTGGCCGACGCCGAGAAACTGCTGGCGGCGCTGCCCAACCCCATGCAGCCCACCGATACGGCCTTTTATCTGCAGCATGCCGTCAAGGCGGGCAAGAACGGCGTGGACCGGGTGCACATCGTGCCCTATTCGGTGGACGGATCCATCCTGCTGGAATCCTTCACCCACGATGGCGTGGGCACGATGATCGTCGACGAGAAACTCGAAAGCCTGCGCGAGGCCACCGCCGACGACATCGGCGGCGTGCTGCAGTTGATCGAGCCGTTTGAAAAGGACGGCACTCTGGTCAAGCGCGACCGCACGGAAATCGAGCGCGATATCGATCACTACACCGTCATCGAACACGACGGCGTGATATTCGGCTGCGCCGCGCTCTATCCGTACCCGGAAGCCAAGACCGCCGAGATGGCGGCGCTCACCGTCTCACCGACGGTGCAAAGCCAGGGCGACGGCGAGCGCATCTTGAAGCGCATCGAGCACCGCGCCCGCGCCCAGGGGCTGGAGAGCATCTTCGTGCTCACCACCCGCACCATGCACTGGTTCCTCAAGCGCGGTTTCGTGCAGGTGGACGCCGACTGGCTGCCCGAGGCGCGCAAGCGCAAGTACAACTGGGACCGGCGCTCGCGCGTGCTCGTCAAGCGCCTGGCCTGACCCCACGCGCGCTGCGGCGTGGCGCCGCTGGCTACAGTGGCGGCCTTTCCGAATTTCCCCATCCGACCAAGGAGGCCCCCGATGGCACGAACCGTTCAATGCGTCTATCTGAAGAAGGAAGGCGAGGGCCTAGATTTCGCGCCCTACCCGGGCGAGCTCGGCAAGCGCATTTACAACGAGATCAGCAAGGAAGCCTGGCAGCTCTGGATGAAACACCAGACCATGCTGGTCAACGAAAACCGCCTGAATCTCGCCGACCAGCGCGCGCGCCAGTATCTCGCGCGGCAGATGGAGCAGTTCTTTTTCGGCGCCGGCGCCGAACAGCCCGCGGGCTATGTGCCGCCCACCACCGGCTGAGGCGCAGCCCCATACCCATTACGCCTGGAACCTCGGTACTTGCCGCCGGATTGGCCCGCTTACTAGAATCGCCGCGCATTTCATGCTCACGATTTTCTAGAAAGGGTCAGCAAATGGCATCTCTGCAGGAACTTCTGGACCGCAAGGCGGCGCTTGAAAAAGAGATCGAAACCACCCGCCGTCAGGAAAGGGCCGAGGCGATCAACAAGGTGCGTGCGCTGATGGCCGAGTATGGGTTGACCGCGGCGGACCTTTCCGGCAAGGCCGCCACCAAAAACCCGGGCGCGCGTGGCACCAAAGTCGCCGTGAAATATCGCAACAACGCCACCGGCGACACCTGGAGCGGGCGCGGTCTGCAGCCCAAGTGGCTGCGCGCGGCGCTTGCCGCCGGCCGCAGCATCGACGAGTTCGCCGTCTGAGCCGGCTGAGCTGAGCGGGTAGCGGCGTCGCACGGCACACACCGGCGCGGGCCGCCCCCCTCGCAAGGGGGATGGCGCAGCCTCTTTCCAGGGTTTCACCCCCTTTGTAAAGGTTCGAAACGAACGCGCAACGCGCTAGATTCGCAGGCGCTTCAATTCACAGCCCGCCGTGCCTGCCCTTCCCCTTCGACGACCCTTCCCGGCAGGCCTCAATTTCCTTGTCCTTCGCGACGCGCTGCTTCGCTCGCTCATCGTGGCGGCGGCGGCCTTCGTTGTGCTCCTGCTGGACCCTGGCCCGGCCCCCGGTTCACTTGCCGACCCGGCGCTTTGGCTGTTCGCGGGCTTGGCATTCGCCGCTTCGGTGCGCTGGGGCGTGCGCATGGCGCCGGCGCTGGTGCTCGGCGCGGCGCTGGGGTTCATGGCCTCGCGCGTGGCGCCTGTCTCTGCCCTGGTGCTGGCGCTCGTTCATTCGGGCGTCGCCGCGCTGTGCGGCGGCGCGCTGCGCCGCCATGGCTTCCAGCCCTCGCTTGCCCGCCGGCACGACCTGAAGGTGTTTGCGCTGGCCGTCGGCGCGGCAGCGCTGCTGGCCGCTGCAGCGACCGTCGCCTGGCTGGTCTTCGACGGCGCGGTCGCAGCGGCGGCCGTGCCGCATGCCTTGCTGCACTGGGGCCTCGCCGTCGCCGGCGGCACGCTGGCCATGGGTGTGCCGCTGCTCGCGCTGTCGCGCGAGGCCGTCGCGCACGCCATCGGCGGCCATCGCTGGATGCGCACCACCTTGCTCGCCGCCAGCGCCACGCTGGTGGGCGTGGTCGCGCTCGGGCCGCGGGCTGCGGATTCCTCGGCGCTGTGGGCGCTGATCTTCGCGCCCCACCTGCTGCTGTGCTGGATGGCGGCGCGCTTCGGCCTGTTGCCGGCGTCGGCCACCGCCCTGGTGCTGTCGCTCGCCGCGGTGGTGGCCACGGGCCGCGGCCACGGCCCGCTGTTCCAGCCTGACCTCGGGCTGGAGCTGCTGTGGGGCTATCTCTTCAGCCTGTTTGCCGCGCCGCTGGGCGTGAGCGGCCTGCTCGGCGAACGCCAGGCCGACGGCGAACGATGGCGCCTGGCGCTCGAGACCGCCCAGCTCGGCTGGGCCGAGTGGGACCTGAAGCGCGACCGCGTCCACCGCTCGCGCCGCTGGCAGGCGCTGCTCGCCCAGCCGCCCGAGGAAGCGCCGCAGCCGGCCGCCAGCGCCTGGGCCGATGTGCACCCCGATGACCGCGCCGCCTTCGACCGCGCTTGGCAAGGCCTCGCGCCCGAACACCGGCGCAGCGCCCGCGCCGAGTTCCGCATGAAGCGCGGCGACGGCGGCTGGCGCTGGCTGGAAGCGCAGGCCATGGTGGCGCAGCGCGGGCCCAAGGGCGAACCGCTGCGGCTGATGCTTACCGCGCGCGACATCGACGAGCGCCACGCCGCCGACGAACGCCGGCGCCTGTCGGCGCAGCTCTTCCAGCATCTGCACGAGGGCCTGCTGGTCACCGACGCCCGGCACCAGGTGCTGGATGTGAACCCGATGTTCTGCCGCATCACCGGCTACTCCCGCGACGAAATGGTGGGCACGCTGTCGCCGCTCATGCGGCCGATGGCGCCGGACTCGGCCGCGTCGCGGCAGCAGGCGGAGATGGTGGCGGCGCTGGCAGCCACCGGCAGCTGGCGTGGAGAGATCGTCGACCGCCGCCGCAGCGGCGAGGCCTGCACCCTGCATGTGGTCATCTCGGCGGTGCGCGGCCATGGCGGCGAGACGCGCTTCTACGCCGTCGCGCTCGAAGACGTCACCGCCGCGCGGCTGCAGCGCGAGCAGCTCGAGCGCCAGGCGCACTGCGACGACCTCACCGGCCTCGCCAATCGCACCCGGCTCGCGCAGATGCTGCGCAGCGCGATGCGTGCGGCCGAGCGCGAGGGTTATCTGCTGACGGTGTGCTACCTCGACCTGGACCATTTCAAGCCGGTCAACGACCGCTATGGCCACGAAGCCGGCGACCGTCTGCTGGTGGAGCTGGCAGGGCGACTTCGCCGCTCGCTGCGCCACTGGGCCAGCGGCGACGATGCAGTGGCCCGCCTGGGCGGCGATGAATTCGTGCTGCTGCTGCGCACCGCCACGCTCGAGGAAGGCCGGCATGCGGTCGAGCGGGTGCTGCGCAACGTCTGCCAGCCCTATGCGCTCGGCCCCGGCATCGGGCCGGTGGTGGTGACGGCCAGCATCGGCGCCACGGTCTATCCGAGCGACCGCGCCGACGCGGACGCCGACACCCTGCTGCGCCATGCCGACCACGCGATGTACGGCGCCAAGCAGGCCGGGCGCAACGGCTACCTGTTCTTCGATGCCGAGCACGACCGCCGCACCGAAGAGCATTTCGAGGCGCTGGGCCGCGTGCAGGGCGCGCTGGAGGCCAACCAGTTCGTCCTCTACTACCAGCCGAAGGTGGACATGCGCGAGGGCAAGGTGCTGGGCATGGAGGCGCTGCTGCGCTGGCGGCATCCGGCGCACGGCGTCATCGCGCCGGCGCAGTTCCTGCCGCTGATCGAGCACACGGGCCTGAGCGTGCGGCTGGGCGACTGGGTGCTCGAGCAAGGCATCGCGCAGCTCGCGCAATGGCAGCGCATGGGACTCGACATCACGGTCAGCATCAATGTGTCGGCGCGCCACCTCCAGGAGCCGAGCTTCGGCGCCCGGCTTGCGGCACTGCTCGAGCAGCAGGGCACGCCGGTCGCCCACCGGCTGACCATCGAGGTGCTGGAAACCGCGGCGCTCGCCGACATCGACTACACCTGCGCGCTGATGCAGCAATGCCGCGCGCTCGGCGTGCGCTTCGCGCTCGACGACTTCGGCACCGGCTATTCCACCTTCACCTATTTGAAGCGCCTGCCGCTGGACGTGCTGAAGATCGACCGCTCGTTCGTGCACAACATGCTGGCCGATCCGCAGGACATGGCCATCGTCGAAGGCGTGATCGGCCTGTCGGAGACCTTCGGCTGCACCGTGGTGGCCGAGGGCGTCGAGTCCGCCGAACAGGCCGAGCGCCTGATCGCACTCGGCTGCGACACCGGCCAGGGCAACGGCATCGCCCGCGCCATGCCGGTGGACCAGGTGCATGCCTGGGCGCTGGCCTGGCGCGGCGAGGTCGGCCCGGTGCAGGAGGCGGCGCAGCCGCTGCACTGACGGAGCGGCTGCAGCGCCGGCCGCCGGCCCGCCGCGGCATCCGCAGGCCCTAGACTGCTTCGGTGATCCCACCCGCCTTCATCCACGACCTGCTCGCGCGCACCGACGTCGTCGAGGTCGTCGGCCGCCATGTGCAGCTGAAGAAGGCCGGCATCAACCACAAGGGCCTGTGCCCCTTCCACGGCGAGAAGACGCCGAGCTTCATCGTCAGCCCCTCGCGCCAGACCTACCACTGCTTCGGCTGCGGCGTGCACGGCAACGCCATCGGCTTTCTGATGGAGCACGCCGGACTCGGCTTCCTCGACGCGGTGCGCGAACTGGCCCAGCAGGCCGGCATGCAGGTGCCCGAGGACGAGCGTTCGCCGCAGGAGCGCGAACGTGCCGCGGCGCTGAAGCAGCGCCAGGCCACGCTCACCGACGTGCTGGCCAAGGCCGCGGAGCACTACCGCCAGCAGCTCAAGGCCACGCCGCGTGCCGTGGCCTACCTGAAGAGCCGCGGCCTCACCGGCGAGATCGCCGCGCGCTTCGGCCTCGGCTTCGCGCCGGACAACTGGCGGGGGCTCGCCAGCGTGTTCCCGAGCTACGACGATCCCTTGCTCGAAGAAGGCGGACTCGTCATCGCGCATCCGGCCGACGAAGCCTCGCACAGCGAAGGCAAGCGCTACGACCGCTTCCGTGACCGCATCATGTTTCCGATCCGCTCGGTGCAGGGCGAGGTGATCGGCTTCGGCGGGCGGGTGCTCGACAAGGGCGAGCCGAAGTACCTGAACTCGCCCGAAACGCCGGTGTTCGTCAAAGGCCGCGAGCTCTACGGCCTGTACGAGGCGCGAACCGCCGTGCGCCAGCGCGGCCACGTGCTGGTGGTCGAGGGCTACATGGACGTGGTGGCGCTCGCCCAGCTCGGCTTCGCCAACGCGGTCGCGACGCTGGGCACCGCCTGCACCGCCGACCATGTGCACAAGCTGTTCCGCTTCACCGATTCGGTGGTGTTCAGCTTCGATGGGGATGCCGCCGGGCGCCGCGCCGCCGGGCGCGCACTCGAAGCAGCGCTGCCGCATGCGAACGACACGCGGTCTATCCGCTTCCTGTTCCTGCCGGCGGAGCACGACCCCGATTCCTTCGTGCGTGCCCACGGTGCCGAGGCCTTCGAGGCCTTGATCGCCAAGGCCGTGCCGCTGTCGCGCCAGCTTCTGGACGCAGCCAGCGCCGAGTGCGACCTCGACGTGGCCGAAGGCCGCGCCCGCATGCTGGCCAACGCCAGACCGCTGTGGAGCGCCCTGCCCGACGGCGCGCTCAAGCGCCAGATCGCTGCCGACATCGCGGCGCTCGCCCGGCTGCCGACGGCCGAGGTGCTGGCCGGTTGGGGGCTGGGCGGCGCGGCCGCCACCGGTGCCGCCGGTGAGGGGCGCCGGCCGTTCAAGCCCGGCATGGCCATCGCGCCGCGGCGGGTCGCGCGCAGCGCCGCCAACCTGCTGGACCGCGCGCTGTGGCTGCTGGTGCAGCGCAGCGACCTCTGGGGCACGCTGGACGCACCCTCGCACGACCTGCTGGCCGGCCAGGCGCCGCCCTACGACGCCTTCTTCGGCGCCCTCGAGCGCAGCGCGCTCGACCACGGCGCCCTCGCCCCGCGGGCATTGCTTGACGAACTGCGCGCCACGGCCGAGCGCAGCGGCGGCGAGTCCGTGCTGCAACGCGTGGCCGGCTTCCTGCCGCCCGATGCCCAGTCCGACCTGGGGGCCGAACTGCGCATCGTGCTCGACCGGCTGCGGCTGGAGGCGGTGGGGGAGGAGTTGCAGCTGCTGCTCGAGTCCGGCGAACTGTCGCCGCAGGACCAGCGTCGCTTCGCCGCGCTGAACAGCGAACGCGCGCGCCTGAAGGCGTTGGTGGCCGGGGCGATCACTCCGCCGGCCTAGGGGACGGCCGCCTGCGTTGTAGCGATTGCAGCGCCCTGCACTTCTGACCGCATCGCTCTGCACCGCGGCCGCTCCCTGTGGCACCGGCCGGGGCACGCACCGCTGCCGCCCGCGGCCCGCCACCGTCCGGTAGATTCGTGCCTCACGGCGTGTTCCGGGCCGTGGACGCAGGCGCCACGGCGGCGATGCCGGCGGCCGGGGCCATGGCCTTTCGCTTGCTCGCCGTCGTGGCCCGTGCCCTACGCCGGAACGCCCGGGCCTTGGTCTCGATCTACCGCGCAGCACTACATCATTCGAGGAATCGTATGACCGCGAAGAAGAGCGCTTCCGCACCGGCCTCCGCACCCTCCTCCGCCGATGCGCCGACCCGCCGGCCCGGCAAGGCGGCGCCCGACGAGCGCCGGGTTCGCGCCGCGGCCCGCGCCAGCGCCCGGCCGGCCGAGCCGGCCCAGGGCACGGTCCGGCCGGCCGCGAATGCCGACGAGGCCAAGCCGCGGCGAGCGCGCCAGCCGGCCAAGGCCGCCGCTGCCGCCGCACCCAAGGCTGCCGCGCGGCCGCGCACCAAGATCGATGACGACGCGGACGCCGACGTCGACCTGTCGGACCTCGACGCCGAGCTCGACGGCGAACCGGAGGCTGACGTCGAGGCCGAGGCCGATGCCGTCGAGGCCGCCACCGACACCCCGGCCGCCAAGCCACTGCGCATGAAGGTCTCGCGCGCCAAGGAGCGCGCGCTGATGCGCGAGTTCGGGCTGGACGAGACGGCGCTCACCGACGAGGAGGTGAGCAAGCGCCGCAATGAGCTCAAGACGCTCATCAAGATGGGCAAGACCCGTGGTTTCCTGACGCACCAGGAGATCAACGACCACCTGCCCGAGAAGCTGGTGAACGAGGAGATCCTCGAGGCCATCGTCTCCATGCTTAACGACATGGGTGTGGCGGTGTACGAGCAGGCGCCCGATGCGGCCACCCTGCTGATGGCCGGGGGCGACGCCGCCACCGCCACCGAGGAGGAGGCCGAGGAAGCGGCCGAGGCGGCGCTGAGCACCGTCGACTCCGAGTTCGGCCGCACCACCGATCCGGTGCGCATGTACATGCGCGAGATGGGCACGGTGGAGCTGCTCACGCGCGAGGGCGAGATCGAGATCGCCAAGCGCATCGAGGGCGGCCTGCAGGCGATGATGCTCGCCATCAGCGTGTCGCCGACCACCATCGCCGAGATCCTCGCCTATGCCGATCGCATCGCCGCCGGCGACATGCAGATCTCCGACGTCGTCGACGGCTTCGTCACCGAGGACGAGGCCGACGACTACGTGGCCGAGGAGGACATCGACTACTTCGACGAGGACGAGGACGACGACGGCGGCAGCAAGGCGCTCACCCGCAAGCTCGAGGAACTGAAGACGGCGGCGCTCGCCAAGTTCGCCGAGCTGCGCGCTAACTTCGACAGGATGCGCCGCGCCTTCGAGAAGGACGGCTACAAGTCGCCGGCCTACGACAAGGCGCAGCAGGCCATCAGCGACGAGCTGATGACCATCCGCTTCACCGTCAAGACGATCGAGAAGCTCTGCGGCATCCTGCGCTCGCAGGTGGACGACGTGCGCCGCCACGAGCGCGAGCTGCGCAAGATCCTGGTCGACAAGTGCGGCATGCCGCAGGCGCATTTCATCCGCCACTTCCCGCCCAATGCGCTGAACCTTGCGTGGGCCGAGCAGGAGGCGGCGGCCGACAAGCCCTACAGCGCCGTGCTGGCGCGCAACCTGCCCGCGGTTCAGGAACTGCAGCGCCGCCTGGCCGAGCAACAGGCGCGCGCCGTGGTGCCACTGGACGACCTGAAGGCGATCAACAAGCGCATGAGCGAAGGCGAACGCGCCTCGCGCGACGCCAAGAAGGAAATGATCGAGGCCAACCTGCGGCTGGTCATCTCCATCGCCAAGAAGTACACCAACCGTGGCCTGCAGTTCCTGGACCTCATCCAGGAGGGCAACATCGGGCTGATGAAGGCGGTCGACAAGTTCGAATACCGCCGCGGCTTCAAGTTCTCGACCTACGCCACCTGGTGGATCCGCCAGGCCATCACCCGCTCGATCGCCGACCAGGCGCGCACCATCCGCATCCCGGTGCACATGATCGAGACCATCAACAAGATGAACCGGCTGTCGCGCCAGCACCTGCAGGAGTTCGGCTTCGAGCCCGACGCGCCGACGCTGGCCGAGAAGATGGAGATTCCCGAGGACAAGATCCGCCGCATCATGAAGATCGCCAAGGAGCCGATCTCCATGGAAACGCCCATCGGCGACGACGACGATTCGCACCTCGGCGACTTCATCGTCGACAGCAACAACACCGCCCCCGTCGAGGCCGCCATGCAGGCGGGGCTGCGCGACGTGGTCAAGGACATCCTCGACGGGCTGACCCCGCGCGAGGCCAAGGTGCTGCGCATGCGCTTCGGCATCGAGATGAGCACCGACCACACGCTGGAGGAAGTGGGCAAGCAGTTCGACGTGACCCGCGAACGCATCCGCCAGATCGAGGCCAAGGCCATCCGCAAGCTCAAGCACCCGACACGATCGGACAAATTGCGAACGTATCTGGACAACCTCTGATCGATGGGAAGCGGCCCGCGCGGCCGTCGCAAGACGTGTGATACGTCACGGTCCGGGCGATAAACTCGCGCGACCCATGACCGGACAGACCATCGCCCGCACTGTTCTCTTCGCCGACCTTCGCGGCAGCACCGCGCTGTACGAGCGGCTGGGCAACGCCGAGGCCACCGCGGTGGTGACGCAGAGCGTGGCGCTGCTCGCGCGCGTGGTGGTCAATTGCGACGGCGAGGTGGTGAAGACGCTCGGCGACGGCCTGATGGCGATGTTCGAGCACGCCGCCTCCGCCGTGCAGGCGGCCGACGAGATGCACGAGTCGATGGAGCGCATCAGCGGCCCGCTCGACACCGACCCCTCCGCTGCGCCGTGGCCGGCGCTCAAGCTGCAGGTCGGCCTGGCGCAGGGCGAGGTGGTGGAGATGGCCGGCGACTACTTCGGCGATGCGGTGAACGTGGCCGCGCGCCTGCTCGACCACGCCGGCGACAACGAGACGCTGGCGACCATCAACGTCGTGCAGAACCTGGCCGATCTCGACCAGACCCGCTTTCGCAGCCTCGACCTGCTGCCGCTGCGCGGGCGCGTGGAGCCGGTGCACGTGTACCTGCTCGAAGGCGCGCGATACAGCGACATGGCGACCACCGCCTACGGCGACAACCTGCGTGCACCCGAGCCCGAAGGCATCCGTCTCGTCTGGCTGGATTTGAACCGCATCTACTCGCCGCAGAACCTGCCGGTGGTGCTGGGCCGCAGCCCGCAGACCACCTACTGCATCGACGACTCGCGGGTGTCGCGCTCGCATGCGCGCATCGAGTGGAGCGGCGGCACCTTCCAGCTCATCGACCTGAGCTACAACGGCACCTATGTGCGCTTCTCTGGCGATGCCGAGGTGGTGAGCCTGCGCCGCGGCAACTGCACCCTGCACGGCAGCGGCGTCATCGGCCTGGGCTCCCCGCCCGACGACGCCACGGCGCCCAGCGTGCGGTTCGAGGTGCTGCGCTTCGCCGACACCCAGCCGCAGCGCCCGTTCGCGTTCTGAGCCCCAGGGCCAGGCGCCGGGCCGCCGCGGCGTGACACATTGCAGGTTCTGATGCGGCCGCCCGGACGCCGGCGGCCATCGGCGGTTGCAATGCGCTTACAGTCGTCTTCCCGCCCACTTCCCGCATCGACGTGCCCGCCCACACGGACGAATCAGCGCGAATTCGTCTGCTGCGCGAACTGCGCATCCTCGACACCCCGGAGGAACCCGCGTTCGACGCGCTGGCACGCCTGGCGGCCGGCCTCACCGGCTGCGCCGTGGCCGCGGTCGGCTTCGTCGACGGCCAGCGCCAGTGGTTCAAGGCCTGTGTGGGCACCACGGTGCGGGAAGCGCCGGCCGCAGCCGCACCCTGCGCGCGCACGTTGCAGGCAGACGGCCCGACGCTGATCACGGACCTCGCCGCCGACGCGGCGCTCGCCGGCCATCCGCTCGTCTCCCGCCCGCCGGCCATGCGCTTCTACGTCGGCCTGCCGCTCGCGGTCGAAGGGGTGCGCGTGGCGACGCTGTGCTGCATGGACGCGGTGCGCCAGCGGCTCGATGCCGCCACGCTCGCGCGGCTGCGCGAGCTCGCGGTGGTCGCCGAATCGCTGCTGGCCTCGCGGCTGCGCGATCAGCGTTCGCGCCTGCAGGAAGCGCGCGTGCGCACCGCCAGCCGCGCGGCCAGCGACTGGCTGTGGGAAACCGATGCCGAAGGTCGCCTCACCTGGCTGTCCGACGACCTGAGCCTGCGGCAGGACGCCGCACCGCAGGCGCGCGTGGGCGACCCGCTGCTGCACCCCTACGAGGCGCTCGCCGACCAGCATGCCGAGGACTGGCAGCGTGTGCGCAGCGCCATGCAGCGCCACGAGCCCTTCGACGGCGTGCTGTGCGCCTACCTCGCCGCCGGCGAGTTGCGCTGGGTGTCCAGCAATGCCGAGCCGGTGTTCGACTCGGCGGGCGGCTTCAAGGGTTATCGCGGCGCGAGCCGCGACGTGACGCTCACCCGCAATGCCCAGCGCGAGGCCGACCTGGCGCTCGCACGCCACGAGGCCCAGCTGCTGGAGTCGCGCGGTCAGCTCGCCGCCGCGCTGAACGCGATTCCGGACCTCTGGTTCATCTACGACGAGCGCGGCACCTACCTCGAAAGTAATTCGCCGGACCACGAACTGCTGATCAAGCCCTTCGCTGAACTCAAAGGCACGCGGGTGCGCGACGGGCTGCCCGGCGACCTCGGCCCGCTGCACGAGCGCACCATCAAGCAGGCGCTGCTGACCGGGCGCCTGACGCGCTGCGAATACGAGCTCGCGCCGCGCGGCGGCCGGCGCCGCGTACTGGAAGCACGCATGACGCCCATGCCCGGGCGGCGCGTGCTCTCGCTGGTGCGCGACCTCACCGACCTGCGCTCGCTCGAGCGCGACGTGCTGGTGATGCAGCGCGTGCTCGAGGCCGAGGGCGCCATGCCCATCGTGGTGGTGGATGCGCTCGCACCCGACTACCCCATCGTCTTCTCCAACCGCGCCTTCGAGCGCCTCACCGGCTACAGCCGCGCCGAGGTGCTGGGCAAGAACTGCCGCTTCCTGCAGGGCACCATGCGCAACCAGCCGGCGCGCGCCACGCT
>JBIQKU010000101.1:0-12040 GCA_044506225.1 Rubrivivax sp.
GGATGCCGCGCATCAGCATGATGATCTCGGCCAGCACCAGCTCGGCCACGCTGCGGGTGTTGGAGAACGGCGCGTTGAACACCGGGATGCCGCGGCGCATCGCCGCCGTCAGGTCGATCTGGTTGGTGCCGATGCAGAATGCGCCGATGGCCACCAGCTTGGGCGCGCGCTCGAGCATGGCCTCGGTCAGCAGGGTGCGGGAGCGGATGCCGATGAAGTGCGCATCGCTGATCGCCTCGGCCAGCGCATCGCCGGTCAGCGCCTTGGGATAGGTCACCAGGTTGGTGTAGCCGTCGCCCCGGATGGCGTCCTCCGCGGTGGTGTGGATGCCCTCGAACAGCACGAACTTGAGTTTGTCCTTGGCGAGCGACAGGCGGTTGGTCATGAGGCGCAGCTCCGCGGCAGTTGAAGGTGCGGGAATAATGCACCATTAAAGGAAAACCCCTAGCGTGTCACCGGCTCGACACGCGCCGTGCCGTCAGCGCCAGCAAGACATACACCCACCGCCGACCGCGGCAAGCCGCTGCGGCGAGCATGCCTGCCACCACGCCACCACCGACCGCCTGCGACCATGGACGACCGCATCGACACCCTGCCGCCCCTGCAGACCAGTGAATGGCTCAACACCGACACGCCGCTCACGCTGGAGGCGCTGCGCGGAAAGGTCGTGGTGCTGCATGCCTTCCAGATGCTGTGCCCGGCCTGCGTGTCGCTGTCGCTGCCGCAGGCGCTGCGCATCCGCGAGGTGTTCCGCCCCGAGGATGTGGCGGTGATCGGCCTGCACACGGTGTTCGAGCACCATGCGGTGATGACGGCCGACGCGCTGCGCGCCTTTGTGCACGAGAACCGGCTGCGCTTTCCGATCGGCATCGACCAGCCGGCGACCGACCACCCCATCCCGCTGACCATGCAGGCCTACGGGCTGCAGGGCACGCCCACGCTGATCCTGCTGGACCGCCGCGGCCGGCTGCGGCTGAACCACTTCGGCCATGTGGACGACCTGCAGGTGGGCGCACTGATCGGCCAGCTCGTCGCCGAACGCTGAGCGGGCGCGCGAAGGCGCTCAGCCGCTGGTGATCTGCGCAAGCGCCCGGCGCAGCGGCTCGGCGTCGGTCGGCCGCACCACGCGGGCGACCTCCTGGCCGTTGTTCAGGAAGATGAGCGTGGGCCACAGCTTCACGCCGAAGGAGCGCCCGAGCGGGCGGCCGCGGCCATCGGCGATCTGCAGGTGGCGCAAGTCGCTGCGGCCGGCCAGCGCCGCCTGCACATGCGGCTGGGCGCCGAGGCAGTAGCCGCACCAGTCGGCGCCGAATTCCAGCACGGCCGGGCCGCGCCAGGCGTCCACTTCGGCGCGCGAGGGCTCGGCGTCGGCATACAACGAAGGCGGGCTCATGGGCGGTTGGCGGAAGTGACGATGCGCCTCACCTTAGCCCCCGCCGCATCCCCGCGCGGCAGGCGGGGGCACCACCGGCGCTAGGATGCCGCCCCCGTCGTCCACAGGAGTTCGAATGCCCCAGCCGCAACGCATTGCCGTCATCCCCGGCGACGGCATCGGCCGCGAAGTGATGCCCGAAGGCCTGCGCGTGCTGCAGGCGGCGAGCCGGCGCTTCGGCCTGGCGCTCGCGTTCACGTCCATCGACTGGGCCAGCTGCGACTGGTACGCGCGCACCGGCGAGATGATGCCGCCCGACTGGAAGGCGCAGCTCCAGGGCCACGACGCCATCCTCTTCGGCGCGGTGGGCTGGCCGGCCAGCGTGCCCGACCACATTTCGCTGTGGGGCTCGCTGCTCAAGTTCCGCCGCGAGTTCGACCAGTACATCAACCTGCGCCCGGTGCGGCTGTTCGAGGGCGTGCCCTGCCCGCTCGCCGGGCGCAAGGCAGGCGACATCGATTTCCTGGTGGTGCGCGAGAACACCGAAGGCGAATACACCAACCTCGGCGGGCGGCTGTTCGAGGGCACGGACCGCGAGCTGGTGATCCAGGAATCGGTGTTCACCCGCCACGGCACCGACCGGGTGCTGAAGTTCGCCTTCGAGCTGGCCAGCCAGCGCGCCCGCAAGCATGTGACGGTGGCGACCAAGAGCAACGGCATCGCGATCAGCATGCCGTGGTGGGACGAGCGCGCCGAGGCCATGGCCGCGCGCTACCCCGGCATCACGCACGACAGGCAGCACATCGACATCCTGAGCGCGCGCTTCGTGCTGCAGCCGCAGCGCTTCGACGTGGTGGTGGCGAGCAACCTGTTCGGCGACATCCTGTCGGACCTGGGGCCGGCCTGCACCGGCACCATCGGCATCGCGCCCTCGGCCAACCTGAACCCGGAGCGGACGTTCCCCTCGCTGTTCGAGCCGGTGCACGGCTCGGCGCCCGACATCTACGGCCGCAACATCGCCAACCCGGTGGCGATGGTCTGGTCGGCGGCGCTCATGCTCGACTTCCTCGGCCGCCGCGACGCGCACGACGCCATCGTGCGCGCCATCGAGCAGGTGCTCGCCGGCGGCCCGCGCACGCCGGACCTGGGCGGTACGGCCTCGACCACGCAGATGGGCGAGGCCATCGCCGCGCGCATCGCCGCGGCCTGACGGCGGCCGGTCAGACGAGGCGCCGCAGGTCGGCCCGCAGCCGCTCGCGCTCCGGCCCGTCGGCCACCTGCTCGGCCAGGCGCTCGAACAGCGCCTCGGCCGTGGGCGCCTGGGCCGTCTTCTTCAGCACCACGCGGGCGATGGGGCCGATGTGCTGCGTGAGCACGCGCTCGGTCTTCTGCAGCAGCTCGGGCGTGAGCGCCGTCGCCGCGTTCGATCCGGTGCCGCTGACGGTGGCGGCGGGCGGCGGGCCGGCCGTGCCGCCGGTGCGCGGCCCGGCGCCGGTGCCGCCCGTGCCCGGCGCGGCGAAGCGCGCGAGAAAGGCCGCGCGCTCGCCGGCGTCGGGCAGGTGCTCGGCCACGCGCTGCACCAGGCTGGCCAGATCGCCGCACGTGCGCGCCGCCTCGCGCACCAGCAGCCGGGCCATGGGGCCGAGCCGCTCGGCCAGCGCATGCTCCACCGGCGCCAGCGCCGCGGCCTCCCAGCCGGCGATGGACGAGGCCTGCAGCAAGGTGCCGCCCGTGCCCCGGCCCGACAGGCCGCCGGTGGTGCGCTCGACCGGCGCCGGCGCCACGGGCGCGGCGGGGCGGCCGACGATGACCGTCGCGTCGTCCGCGCCGGCCAGCGCCTGCAGCGCCGCGCGGAACTCGGCCGCGCTCTGGAAGCGCTGCGCCGGCGCCTTGGCCAGCGCGCGCGCCACCACGGCGTCGAAGCGCGGCGCGCAGGCGCTGCCTTCCGCGCGGCTGGGCGGCACCGGCTCCTCGTTGAGGATGCGGTACATCACCGTCTCCGGCGAGCCGCTGAAGGGCGCGCGCCCGGCCAGCATGCGGTAGAGCAGCACGCCCGCGGCGAAGAGGTCGACGCGGTGGTCGATGCCCTCGCCCACGTACTGCTCGGGCGCCATGTAGCCGGGCGTGCCGATGGCCGAGCTCACCTGCGTGAGCGAGATGTTCTCGATGCGTGCGATGCCGAAGTCGGTGACCTTCACCCGTCCTTCGGGCGTGAGGATCAGGTTCGCCGGCTTGATGTCGCGGTGCCACACGCCCGCACGGTGCGCGGCGGCCAGCGCGTCCAGCAGCTGCGCGGTGATGTCCAGCGCCTGCGCCTCGGGCAGGCGCGGCGTGGCGGCGAGCAGCTGGGCAAGCGTGCGGCCCTCGACGAACTCCATGGCGATGAAGCGCGTGTCCTGCTCCTCACCGTAGTCGTAGATCGCGACGATGCCCGGGTGCGACAGCCGCCCCGCCGCCTGCGCCTCGTTGCGAAAGCGTGCGGCCATGGAACCGACGGCGGCGGCATCCTCGCCCTGCGCCAGGGCGCGGTGGATGGTCTTGATCGCCACCTGGCGCTGGATGCCGGGATCGAAGCCGCGGTAGACCACACCCATGGCGCCCTCGCCGAGCACGCCGGTGATGGCATACCTGCCCAACTGCTGCGGATGCGTCATCGGGGGTGTCAGCTGTCGAGCAGTTTCATCGCATGCACCAGGCTCTTGCGCATGCGCGCGAAGGAACCGGCGAGCACGCCGATCTCGTCCTTGGAACGCGTCTCGAACTCCGGCGCCTCGAGCTCGCCGAGGCTCACCCGGTCGGCCAGCGCCGACAGCCGGCTCACCGGCTGGATGACGAGCTTCCACAGCAGCAGGTTGAGCGCCGCACCCATCAGCAGGAACACGCCGGTGAGCATCAACATCACCACGCCCAGCGCCTTGTCGGCACGCGCCAGCGGCACCGCCATGGGCACGGAGACGATCTGCGCGCCGATGGCCTCGTTCATCGTCCAGCCGAAGCCGTTGTTCGAACCGTAGCGCTCGATCAGCGTGGCGGGCGCCGCCGACGGCGTGCTGTGGCACTGCAGGCACGCCTGGTTGGTGAGCTTGATCGGCAGGGCGATGTACAGCGAGCGCCCGGTGGGCGTGTCGCGCTCGCCGATGAACTCCTTCAGGTCCGGCATGTTGCGGAACTGCGTGACGATGTCGGCTTCCCAGGCCTGCGCGCGGTTGCGCGGGCTGGTGGGGTTGAGCATCGCCGGCTTGTAGTTGTATTCGGGGTAGGTGGTCTTCAGCGCGTCGAGGATCTGCGTGGCCGAGTACTGCGGCACCGACTGCGGCAGGAAGCTGTACTTCATCTGCGTCTGCAGCAGCGGCGCGATCTGGTTGGCCGTGTACTGCGCGACCACGCCCGATTGCTCCATCAGCAGCCGCGCGCGGTCGATGACCTCGGCCTTGGCGTCGCGCTGCAGCAGGTCGCGTGCGATCGTGCCGGAGATGGCCAGTCCGATCACGAAGACCAGCAGGAAGGCGAGGTTGAACTTGAGCAGCAGCTTCATGGGCGGCGGGCGAGGTGGCGAACGGGTCAGTCGCGCGGCGCCCAGGCGGCGGGCGGCGCGCCGGGCACGGCCGTCTTGGCGGGCCGGGGGCGGTATTTCTCGGGGTTCAGCACACGGTCCCATTCGGGGTGTGCGGCCAGGTTGGCGGCGAGCGCATGGCGAAACTCGCGCCCGCGCGCCGCGGCCCACCAGCGGCTGACGAAGCCGCGGCGCAGCGCGGGCTCGGCGCTGAGCCAGGGCTGGACGTCGGCATAGGTGATCGCGGCGATCTTCTCGGGCGCCACCTCGCGGGCGGCAAACCGCTCGGCGCGAAGCGGAAGGGTGTCCCGAAAGGCCACAGGCACCTGTTGCAGGAAGGCGGTGTTCGGGCGCCGCGCCACGCCGGGCTCAGCCGCGCCGTCGCGCGCGAAGAACTCGCCGGGGCGCAGTTCCAACGGCGTCGCGCGGCCATCGTCGCGCAGCATCAGCGTGACGGCGCCGGATTCGGCAAAGACGCAGGCCGTGTCGCCCTGCAGCGAGAGCACCACGTCACGCGCCACCGCATCCACATCGAGCCCGGCCGAGCCGAGCAGCGGCTGCGCCGCATTCGTGCCGGCCGCCGGTGCGGTCAGCTTGACCCAGCCCTGGAGCAGATAGAGCGCCGGCGCGCGGCGCCCCCGTTCAGGCTGAAGCTGCGGTGCGAGCTGCAGCTGCGTGGCCGGCCCGAGATCGACGGCCTGGCCGTCGGCCAGCTCCAGACGCACGAGGCGCGTCGCCGCCGTGGTCTGCACGATGTCGCCGGTGGCCAGGCGCACACCTTCGGCCAGCCGCCAGGTTGTGGCCTCGCGGATCAGCCGGGCCTCGCCGTCGACGATGGTGGCGATGCCGCGCGCAGCAGGCGCCGACGCGGCCGCGCCGGCGCACATCAGCATCAAGGCGCAGAGGATTGCTCGCCACATCGGTGTTCGCACACAGCCGCCACACAAAGGGGCCGATTGTGCAACCGTGGGCTTCGGACGCGACATGCCGTCGCGTCGAGTGCGTCACGCCTTCGCGGCGTGCGCGGGGCTTCAGTGGCCGCCTGCGGAACGCAGCCGCTGGAACAGCTCGGCCATCGTGCGCTCGTCGTCTTCCGACAGGCCGGCTTCCCCGTCGCCGTTGTGCAGCGAACGTTCGCCCAGTTCCTGCACGGTTTCGAGGAGGTCGAGCGCACGCAAGGCGTCCTCGATGGAATGCGCGAGGACCAGCCGCATCGAATCCAGCTCCAGCGTGAGCTCGTCCGACTCGTCGGGCAGCGGCGCTTCCAGCGCCTGTGCATCCAGCGGCCCGAGCAGGCGGCGCGTGTCCGCGGCCATCTGCCGCGCATGCAAGGTGGTGGCGCCGGCCGTGGCCAGCAGCGAATCGATCTGCGCCACCGAGCAGGCGTCGGGCTGGACCAGGCGCTCGCGGCTCTTGGCCTGGGCGGTGAAGGTCAGCACCCGCGCTGCATCGATGAGGGTGGCCACCTGCCGTGCGTGCTGGGCGGCAGCCTGGAGCATGTCGATCGGGTAACTCATCACATCTCTTTCCATGCGCGTGGGCGTGCACGGAACCGGCAATGGACGTGCCCGGCGAAGCGCCGGCTCGAGGCGAAAGCGGGCCTCAGGCGGACTGCTGCGCGTCGTCGTCGGCGCGCCGGCGGTCGACCGCCGAGTTGCCGAAGCGGCGCACCGATGCACCGACGGCTTCCAGCGTGCGCAACTCGCTGCAGGCGGCAAGCTGCGGCGCTTCGCGGCGCGAGGCGATCATGGTGGGCGCGTGCTCTTCCAGCTCGGTGACGGTGGCGTCGATCTCGGGCAACTGCTGGACTTCCTCGGCCACACGCCGCGCCGTCTCGGTCGCCGCCAGGCCCTGCTCGGCGCGTGCGATCTCGCGCATCATCACGCAGTCCAGGCCACGCAGCGGGCCGCGTTCGCGCAGGGTCCGCTGGCGGTAGGCCTCGGCGGCGGCATTGCGCATCAGCAGCAGGGTGTCGTAGAGCCAGGGATGCTGTTCGTTGAGCGGGCCCACATACAGCCCAACCCGGCCATAGGCGAGCTCCGCCGGCATCGCCTTGAACGCACCAAGCGCACCGAGGCATCCCAAGGCGACGCCGGCCATGAGCGCGGCCACGCCGAGCAGCTGCAGCTCGGCCAGTGCGAGGAGCGCTCCGCTGCCGCCGAGGTTGGCATGCAGCAGCAGCAAGGCGCCACCGAGCATGGCCAGTGCCACTCCCGCCGGCAGGGCCCAGCGCAGCGCGTCGCGGCGCACGTGCACCGGCGTGCGCATGAAGGCGGACGCCAGGTCGGACAGCGTGTGGTTGGGCAGGCCGGCCAGTTCGCGCACCAGCGCGTGTTCCTGCTGCCGCGATGCACGTTCGGCCCACTGTTTGAGCTGTGATTCGGCGCTGGGCGCCGCTTGGCAGGGCTGGTAGTGGTCGCGTGCCTGCAGAAGGCTTTGCTCGCTGAGGAAGGAGCCGCGCAAGAGACCGTTGAGCAAAGACATGATGTGATTCCTTTACGAGCAGATCGACCGTCTGTCCCCGATCCCGTACGTCTTGTGACGGCAGCTTGGCAGGGCCGATCCCGGCCTCCCACACCCAATCCAGGGGGAGTCGTCGCGCTCGCGCCGACCATGCAAGCATCGGGCCGTGCCGCCCGAAGGGCGCGTGGTGTGAGCAATCGCTACTGCGGCGCGCGCATGGCACGAAAGCCCACCCAGGCGGCGGCGATCACCGCGTTGGCTGGCAGGCTCAAGGCACTGGGCACGTAGAAAACGGCGGAAAGAAAGGGCTGGCCAAAGCACAGTTCGACGCCTGCGCCGATGCCGTAGCACAACAGCCCGAGGGCCAGCCAGCGCCGCATGTAGGTCGGCAGCCATTGCGATTGGACCCGGTTGTGGCGCCACGCGGCGGCACGCTCGAGCAGGTTGCCGCGGCTCGCGTCGCGAAACAGCCAGCCGAAGAAGAAATAGCGGTACAGCAGCGTGGAGAACGAAGGCTTGTGCACGGCGCGCCCTTGCGCCGGCGGGGCGGCGCCAGCGCGACTGATCCGCGCGCGGCAGCTTTCGTTCCCGGCGCGCCGGCCCTGTCCTACAGACCGTGCCGCGGGCGTCCGATGGGTGCGGCGCGGCCGATGCCTTGCAATGATGCTTCGCTGGGGTGTGTCAGCCGGCAGCGGCGCCCGCCCCTCATCGGCAGCACGACAAGGAGTAGAGATGAAGCAGGAACGACCTCTCGCCAAGGAAGAACGACGCGACGCCAACCGCGACCCGATCAGCGGGGCGCCTGGTTCGCATCCCGTGGGCACCGCCGTGGGTGCCGCGGCCGGCGGCCTGGCCACGGGCGCTGCCGTCGGCACGGTGGCAGGCCCGGTGGGCACGCTGGTCGGTGGCGCGGTGGGTGCGGTCGTCGGCGGACTGGCCGGCAAGAGCATTGCCGAACAGATCGACCCGACCGCCGAGGACCTGTACTGGTCGGAGCACTACGCCGACCGCCCCTACGTCAACAGCGCCTACGGCTATGACGACTACGGCCCGGCCTATCGCTACGGCGTGGAAGCCCACGGCCGCTACGCCAGCCGCGCCTTCGACGACATCGACGCCGACCTGGACCGCGGCTGGGCGGAAACGCGCGGGAACTCGCGCCTGGAATGGCAGGATGCGCGCCCGGCGGCACGCGACTCCTGGCAGCGCGTGCGCGACACGCTGGAGCGCGCCACGCCGGGCGATTCGGACCGCGACGGCCTCTGAGGCTCGGCTCGCGCATCCGACCCCGCACCGCGCGCTGCACCCGGCAGCGCGCGGCGGCAGCACCCCGGTGCTACCGGCGCCTCGCTTGGGCCTCGAAGGCTCAGGCGGGGCGTTGTTCCGTCTGGGCGATCTGTGCGAGCTTGCGGCGCCGCTGCTGCGAGGCCAGCGCCTCGCCCACGATGCCGCGGCGGAAGGCCACGACGCAGACCACGAAGGTCGCGCCGATGATCACCGTGACCCAGGAGCCGACGCGGTCGGCCAGGAAGTTCTGCAGACCGACGATGGTGAACGCCCCGATCACCGGCCCGGCGAAGGTGCCCATGCCGCCCAGCAGGGTCATCAGCACGACCTCGCCGGACAGCGACCAGTGCACGTCGGACAGCGTCGCGAAGCCGAGGATGACGGTCTTCATCGAACCCGCCAGGCCGGCGATGGCGGTCGAGAGCACGAAGGCCAACAGCTTGTAGCGGTGCACGTCGTAGCCGAGCGAGATGGCGCGCGGCTCGTTCTCGCGGATCGCCTTGAGCACTTGGCCGAAGGGCGAATGCACGACCCGGATGACGAAGAGGAACACCGCGGCGAACACCGCCAGCACGATGAAGTACAGCAGCAGGTCGTTGCCCAGCGGGATCAGGCCGAAGAGCTCGCCGCGGGGCACGCCCTGCAGCCCGTCCTCGCCGCCGGTGAACGGTGCCTGCAGACAGACGAAGAACACCATCTGCGCCAGGGCGAGCGTGATCATCGCGAAGTAGATGCCTTCGCGGCGGATGCCGATCAGCCCGACCACCAGCCCCATGGCGGCGGCCACCGCCGTGCCGCCGAGGATGCCGAGCTCCGGCGTGAGCCCGGCGCTGCGCACGAGCCAGCCGCTGGTGTAGGCGGCGAAGCCGAAGAAGGCGGCATGGCCGAAGGACAGCAGCCCGGTGTAGCCCAGCAGCAGGTTGAAGCCGATGGCGAAGATGGCGTAGCACAACGCCTTCATCATGAAGATGGGATACAGCCCGATGAAGGGCGCGGCCAGCAGCACCGCGAACACCACCGCCCAGGCGATGTGCGCGGCGCGGACCTGCGAGGTGCGCGGTTGCGAGACCGGCGGATGCGAGGCGGTGCCCATTACTTCTCCTTGCCGAACAGACCCGCCGGACGGATGACGAGCACGATGGCCATGATCACGAACACGACGATGTTGGAGGCCTCGGGATAGAACACCTTGGTCAGGCCTTCGATCAGGCCGAGCGCGACGCCGGTGAGGATGGAGCCGAGGATGGAGCCCATGCCGCCGATGACGACGACGGCAAAGACCACGATGATCAGGTTGCTGCCCATGAGCGGCGTGATCTGGATGACCGGCGCGGCGAGCACGCCGGCGATGGCCGCCAGGCCCGCACCGGCGCCGTAGGTCAGCGCCACCATCACCGGCACGTTCACGCCGAAGGCCTGGACCAGGCGCGGGTTCTCGGTGCCGGCGCGCAGGTAGGCGCCGAGCCGCGTGCGCTCGATGAGGAACCAGGTGCCGAAGCAGATCGCGAGCGACGCCACCACCACCCAGGCCCGGTAGTTGGGCAGGATCATGAAGCCGACGTCGGTGGCACCCTGCAGCAGCTCGGGCGTGCCGTAGCGCTGGCCCGAAACGCCGTACTGCTCGCGGAAAACGCCCTCGATGATGAGCGACAGACCGAAGGTGAGCAGCAGGCCGTAGATCGGGTCGACGTTGTACAGCCGCTTGAGCAGGCTGCGCTCGATCGCCACGCCGATCGCGCCCACGATCAGCGGGGCGATGATGAGCGAGGCCCAGTAGTTGATGCCGAGGTACTCGAGCCCCATCCAGGCGGCGAACGCGCCCATCATGTACAGCGCGCCGTGCGCGAAGTTCACGATGCCCAGCAGGCCGAAGATCACCGCCAGCCCGAGGCTGAGCATGGCGTAGAACGAGCCGTTGACCAGGCCCAGCAGAAGCTGGCCGAGGAAGGCCGATAAGGGTATGCCGAAGATTTCCATCGTGATGTCAGTGCGCGCGCAGCCGCTTCGCTCCTGCCCCTAGTGGGCGTCGACGCGGCGGGCGGAAGAGCGGCCCGCCGGTCGTGGCTTGTTGTGGGACGGGACCGCGCCCGTCCATCGCCCTGGCGTCCCCGCCGAAGCGGCGGGGACGAGTGCGCCCGTCAGAACCAGGCGCTTACTTCCACAGGGCGCACTTGCTCTCCGCCTTGGTGGTCCAGGCGTCCTCGCCCTTGATGACCTGGGCGATCTTGAAGTAGTCCCAGGCCTGCTTGGACTCCTCGGGCTTCTTCACCTGCATCAGGTACATGTCGTGCACCATGCGGCCGTCGGCGCGCACGAAGCCGTCCTTGGCGTACATGTCGTTGATCTTGTTCTTGCGCATGTAGTCGTTGACCTTGGCGAAGTCGTCGCTGCCCACCGCCTTCACCGCCTTCAGGTACTGCAGCGCAGCCGAGTAGTCGGCGGCGTGGATGGACGACGGCTTGCGCTTGACCTTGTCCTCGAAGCGCTTGGCCCAGGCGCGCGTCTCGTCGTTGTAGTCCCAGTACCAGCTGTCGGTCAGGTACATGCCCTGCGTCTGCTTCAGCCCGAGCGAATGGATGTCGGTGATGAAGATCAGCAGGCCCGCGAGGTTCATCGTCTTGGTGATGCCGAACTCGTTGGCCGCCTTGATGGTGTTGATGGTGTCGCCACCGGCGTTGGCCAGGCCCAGGATCTTCGCCTTGCTCGCCTGCGCCTGCAGCAGGTAGGACGAGAAGTCGCTCGTGGACAGCGGATGGCGCACCGAGCCCACCACCTTGCCGCCGGCGTCCTTGACGATCTTGGTGGTGTCGGCCTCCAGCGCATGGCCGAAGGCGTAGTCGGCGGTGAGGAAGAACCAGCTGTCGCCGCCGTTCTTCACCACCGCGGCACCGGTGCCCTTGGCCAGCGCCACGGTGTCGTAGGCGTAGTGGATGGTGGTCGGTGCGCACTGCTCGTTGGTGAGCGCCGAGGACGCGCTGCCCACCGAGATGAACAGCCTGTTCTTCTCCTTGGCGATGCCCGCCATGGCCAGGTTGGTGCTGGAGGTGGTGCCCCCGATCAGCATGTCCATGCCCTGGGTGTCGAACCACTCGCGCGCCTTGGCCGCGGCCACGTCGGCCTTGTTCTGGTGGTCGGCCGACAGCAGCTCGATCTTCTTGCCGTTGATCTCCCCGCCCATGTCGTCGATGGCCATCTGGATGGCAGTCGTGCCCGCCGGCCCGTCGATGTCGGAGTACAGCCCCGACATGTCGGTGATGAAGCCGATGCGGATGACGTCGCCGGAGAACTGGGCCTGGGCCGGGGCGGCCAGCGCCAGCGCGGCAATCGCGGCGGAACAGGCGGCGGTGAGTTTCTTGAGCTTCATG
>JBIQKU010000311.1:0-1879 GCA_044506225.1 Rubrivivax sp.
GCAGCTGGTGCATGGTGAGCAGCGCGTGGATCTCGTTCTCGCTGAACCACAGGCCCGGCAGCTCGCGGCGTGCGCCCGGCAGGGCCGCGCCGCCGGCCTCGAGCCGGTAGCCATTGTCGAAGCGGTCGTAGACGATGGGTGCCGACAGCCGGTCGCGCAGGTACTGCAGGTCGCGCTTGAGCGTGGCACGCGAGACCTCCAGCTCGGCGCGCAACGCCTCGAAGGAGACGCAGCCGCGGCTGCGCAGCAGCAGCTCGATCTTGTAGAAGCGTTCGGTGCGGTCCATCGCGTGTTGCCCGGTCAGAGGCTCACCCGGTGAGCCTGCGGGCGCGAGCTTACGCGAAGGTCGATCAGTGCCGGTGGCTCACGCCATGAGCCACCGGCCACCCACACTGGCTCCATCGCGGCAATCCCGCCGCGCCGATGGAGACCGACGATGACCACCGAACTCTTTGCCGCCCCGACCCTCACCACGCACGAGCAGCTCGGCTTCGAGCTCGGCTGGGACCATGCGCACCACGGCGTGCTGCCCAGTGCGCCCTACATGCAGGAGCCCTCGCCACTGCGCGACGGCGTGCTCGCCGGCCAGGCCACCTTCGGCCAGCGCACCCTGCGCCCGACCCGCCATGTGCGCAAGTGGCTGCAGCTTCGCCTGCAGGCCTGGCTGCGCGGGCGCAGCTTCGAGACGCTGCAGGTCACGCCGCATTACCTGCAGCAGCTCGATGTGTCGCACTGCCCCATCACCCGTGAACGGCTGTCCAGCGCCACCTTGCAGCCGAACGACGCCTCCATCGACCGCGTGCGCAACGACGCCGGTTATGCGGCCGGCAACCTCGCCGTGCTCAGCACCCGCGCCAACCAGGCCAAGGGGGCGTGCGGCTTCAGGGATGCGCTTGCCGTCGTGCAGCGCATGGAGGCCGAGCGGCGGGTCGAGGTCGACGGCCTGGGCGCCGCCGAATGGTCGCGCATCGCCGTGCTGTGCAGCTTCGTCGAGCCGCTGCCGCATGCGGAAGCCACCGCCCTGCCCCTGCTCGTGCTGCCGCCCAACCGCCTGCGCCTGTTCAACCCGGCGCAGGCCCTGCAGGCCTTTATCAGCCGCCAGCTGCTGGCACCCGGCTGGGCCAGGCGTGCGAGCCGGCTCGAGGTGCTGCTGCCCGGCAAGCCGGCCCGCCGCGCCTTCCAGGCCTTCTTCCATGCCCTGCTGCCGCGTGTGCTCGAAGCCCGCACCGACGACGCACAGCGCGCCCGCTGGGCGATCGAGGACGCCTGGCGCAATCCGCTCGTCCTCAAGCGCTGGACCGCCTTCGCGCGCCTGCTGACCGCGGCGCAGTGCGAAGCCGTCATCGCCCGCGCCAGCGCCCGCAAGCTGGGCACGGTGCAGGTGCAGTCCGTGCCGGATGCGCACGCCATCGACGGCTGGCAGATCGAATCCCGCGGCTACGTGCCGCACGCGGTACTGATGCAGCGCCGCGTTCGGCCGGCGCGGGGCGCGGCGGGCGTGGCGCCACAGGTCGTGGAGACCGGGATGCAGCAGCCGTCGTTGTTTCATTGAGTGACGCGGCGTCGGCCCTTTGCTTCGGTGGCGTCGCGCAAGCCCTTTTTCGTCGTGGGACCGAAGGGCTCTCCGCATTGATGCGCTCATGCGCGAGCGCGGCGCTGTGGAAAGCCGCTCGCCCTGAGGTATCGAAGCCACCAAAGCCCCGCTTGTGCTGAGCTTGTCGAAGCACCGATCGCCCTGAGCTTGTCGAAGGAGCTGAGCTTGTCGAAGCATGCCGCTCATGAAGACCCGTTCGCGCTGAGCCCGTCGAAGCGCTCGCCCACCTCAACCCGTTCGCGCTGAGGTATCGAAGCGCTCGTCCCACCAACCCGTTCGTGCTGA
>JBIQKU010000102.1:0-12008 GCA_044506225.1 Rubrivivax sp.
ATCGGGCACATGCTTGCGAGCCTGAAGGAGCCGGAGCCGCCGCGGGCGCTCAGCGATGCAGGCCGGCTGGTGCGCATGGCCAAGGCCTTGTGGGACAT
The DNA here is from genome assembly GCA_044506225.1 of Rubrivivax sp. Lineage (GTDB taxonomy): Bacteria > Pseudomonadota > Gammaproteobacteria > Burkholderiales > Burkholderiaceae_C > JAKFDI01. The sequence goes on from JBIQKU010000102.1 coordinate 99, forward strand.
GAAGCCCTCGGTCGTGCGATCGCCCGCTTGTCAGGAGCAGCAGCGCTCGGGCGCGGACGTGGACCTGACCCGTCTGCCGGTGCAGACCTGCTGGCCCGGTGATGCGGGCCCCTTGATCACCTGGGGTCTGGTGATCACGCGCGGGCCGCAAGGCGTGCCGAACGCGCGTCGCCGGCAGAACCTGGGCATCTACCGCCAGCAGGTGATCGCACCCGACCAGGTGATCATGCGTTGGCTGGCGCATCGCGGCGGGGCGCTCGATTTCCGCGACTTCGCGCAGGCGAACCCGGGCCAGCCGTTTCCGATCGCCGTGGCCCTGGGCGCCGACCCGGCCACCATCCTCGGGGCCGTGACGCCGGTGCCCGACAGCCTGTCGGAGTACCAGTTCGCCGGGCTGCTGCGCGGCAGCCGCACGGAACTGGCCGACACCGCGGTCGGCGAGGGCGGCGTGATGCTGCAGGCGCCCGCAAGCGCAGAGATCGTGCTGGAGGGCCACATCCCGACTGCTTCCCCGGGCTTCGTCGGCGAAAGTGCGCATGGCGTGCGGACCAAGGAAATCGGCGGCTACCTGCATGCCCTCGAAGGCCCCTTCGGCGACCACACCGGCTACTACAACGAGCAGGACTGGTTCCCCGTGTTCCGCGTCCAGCGGATCACGCACCGGCAGGCGCCCATCTATCACTCCACCTACACCGGCAAGCCGCCCGACGAACCCGCGATGCTCGGTGTCGCGCTGAACGAGGTGTTCGTGCCGCTGCTGCAGAAGCAGTTTCCCGAGATCGTGGACTTTTACCTGCCGCCCGAGGGCTGCAGCTACCGCATGGCGATCGTCAGCATCCGCAAGAGCTACGCAGGCCATGCGAAGCGGCTGATGTTCGGCATCTGGAGCTTTCTGCGCCAGTTCATGTACACCAAGTTCATCGTGGTGACCGATGACGACGTCGACATTCGCAACTGGCAGGAGGTGGTGTGGGCCATCACCACCCGCATGGACCCGGTGCGCGACACCACGCTCGTGGACCACACGCCGATCGACTATCTCGATTTCGCCTCGCCGGTCAGCGGCCTGGGCGGCAAGATGGGCCTGGACGCGACGAACAAGTGGCCCGGCGAGACGGCGCGCGAATGGGGCCGGCCGATCGCGATGGACCGCGCGGTGGAGGACCGTGTGGCGGCGATGTTCGGCAGCATCATGGCCGAGCGCGTCGCGCAGTGATGCGCCCACGAGGGTCAATGCTTGAAGCGGCGCGCGCAGTTGCGCTATCTTTCAAGCGCCTGTTCGCAGGCAACCCCCAATGCGCAGTCTCTGCGCGCCAGGAGCCCCGGACTCGTTACCTCCGGAGCCCCGAATCGGTGGCGTGAGCCACCCGCCCCGCTCACCGCAAGGCCGAGCGGGGTTTGTCGTTCAGGGCAGGGTGATCGTCACATGCGCCGGCTGCGGCGCGAGCATGACGACCTGGTCGTAGCGGCCCATATCCGCGGCCGTCTGGCTGGCCAGTTCATGACGGATGCCCAGAAAGGCGACCAATCCCGCAAGTGCAAACACCGAACCGACCACCCACAGCGGCACCTCGGTGCGCAGTGCATGCACCACGCTGTCGGGCGCGGCCCAGTGCGGTGCGAATCCGGCGCGCCGGCCCTTCAGGTGGGCGATCTCGTCGCCCAGGCGCCCGGTCAGGTAGCTGAGCTTCTCGGAGCCCTCGATGATGTACTTGCCCTGGAAGCCCATTAGCAGGCACATGTGGAAGACCTCCAGCAACTGCAGGCGTGCTGCGCCCCCTTGCCGCAGATCCTCGAGGTGTTCAAAGAAGCGCTCGCCGGCCAGTTGCTCGCCGAAGAACTCGATCTGCAGCGGACGGCGTTCCCAGGCTTCCCGCAACTTGGATTGGGAGGCGAGGACCACCTCGTCGACCAGGGCGCAGAAGGCGAACTTGGCGAGATAGAGATCCTCGGCCGAGGCCTGCAGGCGCTTGCCGCCGCGATCGAACTCGAGCAGGAACGAGCGGATGCGCGCGCGGAAGGCGTCGGCGTCCTGTGCTGCGTAGCGGTTCTTCAGCAGCAGCACCATGTAGAAGCCGTCGTACAGCAGGTCGAGAAGGCTCGTGGCCGCGGCGTTCGGCGCAGCAGCGCCCGGCGCACGGTGGGCATCGGTCGGCGGCGACTGGCCGAACAATGACGGCGAGTGCGAATCTGTCGTGGCGATCATGAAGGCGCTATGAATTCAGGGCGAACAGCTCGAGCTGCAGATCGCTGATGCCTGACGGCACGTAGATCGCCATGGCCTGTGCCTGCAGCATGCGTTCGTACAAGGAGCCGCGCGGCTCGAGCGCGAAGTAGTGCGCACCGGGGCGCACCGGGATGGCGGCTGGCACCTGCGTGGCGTGCGAGAGCCGCACGCCGCCCATGGCGGACAGCACCAGCTTGTCGACGTCGTCCGGCGCACCGATCTTGACGCGCACGGGCACGGCGTCGATGAGTTCCGCCGCGGGCATCGCGGCTTGCACGCCAAGATAGAAGGTGGTCGCCGCGTTGATCTTGTCCGACTCGAGCCGGCCATGGTGAAACGACGGCCGGACCTCCTGCAGCGCAATGCTGAAGTAACGCGTCGAGATCACGGTCTCGAGCAATTCGCGAATGATCTCGTCGAGCCGGCCGAAGGATTCGGCCGGCGAGGCATGCCGGTACGCGGGCAGGTCGGCCAGGGTGAAGCTCTTGGAGAAGGTCATCAACGCGCCCGCCAGCTCGAGCATGCGTTCGTAGAGCCGCTCGGGGTGCAAGCCCGGGTTGTGATGCAGGTGCGACAGGCCCGCGAATGCCGCACTGGCCGTGTGCAGCAGCCAGAACGAGGCAATGTCGCCGGACCTGAACTCGATCACGTGGCGCGACGGCTCGCGGTGAAAGCCATAGAGCGCGTCGACCTTCGCCTGCAGCACGTCCAGCAACCGCCGCAGCATGCCCTGCAAAGCCGGCGCGGAAGCAATGGACAGCGACGGTGCAATGAAACGCGTGTCCACATCGAAGGGAGCCGTCGCCGCACGGCGCAATCTGAGCACGGGCACGCTGACCAGGTGGTCGCGCGGCTCGTTGTCAGGCACCAAGCGCGCGCAGCGCCGCAGCACCGCCACTTCCGCCTGCGAGGCAGCGGTGAACCAGTCGCTCGCCGTGAGGTTCTGCTGCACGAAGCGCAAGGCGCCGTCGGCCTGCTCGTTGGCGCTGAAGTTGCTGCCGTTCTGGCGCATCGGCGCGATGGCGGCATGGAACACGAGATCCACGCCGTCCGTCGCAAACGATGCAAGGCTCAGGGGTGGCGGCAGGTCGTCCTCGGCAGGCGCCGAATACAACTCGCCATCCGGAAACACGATGCGCAACTCGACGAAGCGAAGTACGCCGGTCGCGAGCGCGTCGACATCCACCTTCGCACGCTGCACGCCCCATGCGTGCGGATGCAAGGCACGTGCGAATTCGGCGGTTCGCCATTCGTGATAGGCATCCTGGCGCTGAAAGTGCTGCGGCCGCAGGAAAAGGCCTTCGCCCCAAAGGACTTTCGAAGATGGAATCAAGAAACTGCCTCGGAAATTTCTGACCGCCGCTCAGGCCGGCAAAGCCTGGCTTGTACGATTGCATTCACCCATGGCGCATCGAGCCCTTCTCGAAGCGCGCGCAGCATAGTGGAACAACTCGCCACGACTGCTCCCCGATGCGAGTGGAATACGTTCCGACACAGTTGCGCACATTGAAGGCCAAGGTCAACCGCAGCTAACGCCGGCAAGCCGGCGTGATTCGGGTGCGGCCATCAGCGGTTCGCCCACGGCCACACTGAGTGCACAACCGTGTGCGCCGATGGTGATGCCGGTGCGCGCCGCATCGCGTGCATCGAAGACGAACTTCCAGCGGCGCGGATCGGGTGCGCGCAACAGACCGACCACCGCAATGTGCGTTGCCTCGGGCGCCATCGTTTCGACCATTTCGTACTTCTGGCCGGGTGTCAGCACGATCTCACGCATCTCGACCACATCGTTGCCCAGCGTGCTGCTGCCTCGGCCCTCTTCCTTAAACGCGTCATAGGGGGCCTGCACAAAGGCTGCATGCGCGCGAAGCTTGTAAATGCGTGCAACAAGTGAAAGTGACTGGCCTTTGGAATCGGTGTTGAGGATGTCGCCCGCATGAATGCGCAGCGTCACCTGAGCGGACTTCTGCGCAGCGAGCGCCGGCATATCGGGGCCCATGTTCTGAGGCGGGTTGCTCAGGCCGACCAGTTGCATCGCCTTGTCGAGAATCCCGCCCTCGCGGTTCGTCGATGCACAGCCGCACAGGCCGGTGCACACCGCCAGAAGCAGGCTTGCAAGCGAGCCTCGACCGATGAAGGACGGTGCGTGACGGGTGTGCGCGAAGGCGGATCTCATCTCGGTCATGGGGCGTGTCGCCGGGGCAAAGAAGGGGGATTGAATCGCGACACGCATTGCTGTGAGTGGCCATCGATCGGCTGTGTCGGCGCGCGCGGATAGTAGCGTCGGACTATGTGTGACGAGGGTCGACGCGCATCCCTGCTTTAGGGGTGGCCGCGACGCACCCTTCACCTACATTACGCCGCTCATCGAGGTTGGCTGATGACTCGCCATCGTCTTTCATTGGCGATGCAGCGGCGCAATCGTCAGGCCGCACAACCATAAAGCGAAGGTCGCATGAGGCGAGGAATTCGAGACACATTCAGCGCGGCGGGGGGCGCCAGCTTGTCGCTTGCGCCGCGCACCCGGCACTGGCAATGGCTTGTCGTGTGCGCGAGCATCCTGATGGGTGCGTGCAGCACCACTCCTCCGCCAAAGCCGGAGCCCGCGCCAAAGATCGAGACGCTTGCGGAACTGATGCATCAGGCCGAGACAGCCGCTGCCGCGGGCGAGAAGGAAAAGTCTCGCAATGCCTTGCGTGCTGCCGCCAAGGTCGATCCGGTCAGCAAGGCGCCGTGGGTGAAGCTCGCCGAGACCTATTTCGCGAGCGACGACTATGGCAATGCCATCCTCGCGGCCCAGGAAGTTCTGTTGCGCGATGCGTCCGACAGCGTGGCGGCTAGCGTCCTCGCGGTCAGCGGCTTGCGTGTGTCCATCCAGGCCCTGGGCACCTTGCGCCAGCAGAACAACATCGCCGCCGGCACGCGCAGCGAAGCGGAAACGCTGACCAGGAGCCTGCGGGAACTGCTCGGAGAGCCTGTGCTCGTGCCGCGACCCGTCGTGGATGAACCGCCGCCGCCTCCGCCGCCACGCCGGCGCCCCAAGCGCGCGGCGCCGACGACCGACGCTGCAGCCAGCACGCCCAAGACGGCCGCCGCACCAAAGCCTGTGGCGGCAAGCAATCCGTTCCAGAAGCTCAAGTAAACCAGCCCGCGATCACTCCGAAGGGAATCCCATGGCGAAGAAAGACAGTGTCCAGAAGCGGTTAGAAAAGGTTCGCCCGCCGCGCGTCCAGCTGACCTATGACGTGGAGATCGGTGACGCGATCGAGCAGAAGGAGATTCCCTTCGTCACCGGCGTGCTGGCCGATTTCACGGGCCGCACAGACCCGGAAAAGCCGCTGCCCAAGCTCAAGGACAGAAAGTTCGTCAATGTCGATCTCGATAACTTCGACGAAGTGATGAAAGGCATGGCACCCGCGGCCTCGTACCGGGTGAAGAACCGGCTGAGCAGCGAAGGAGGCGAGTTCGCCGTCAATCTGCGCTTCGACCGCATCGAGGACTTCCGTCCCGAGTCCGTGGTGCAGCAGGTCGAGCCGCTCAGAAAGCTTCTCGAGGCGCGCACCAAGCTGGCCGATCTGCGCAACAAGCTCGCCGGCAACGAGAAGCTCGAGGACATCCTCGGCGAAGTGCTGTCCAACACCGAGAAGCTCGAGACGCTCGGTCATGAGTCCGCGAGGGCCGAGGAATGAACACCATGCTGCAAGCCGATTCTTCCGCACAGGCCTCGGCCGAGGTCGCCGAACTCTCGCTGCTCGACCAGATCGTCACGCAAAGCAAGGTCGCACGGTCGGCGACCGAGCACATGCGTGCGAGGGACCTCATCGCAGAACTGGTGCGAGAGGTGCTCGAGGGCACGGTGGTGGTCTCCGACAACCTCAGCGTGACGCTGGATGCCCGCGTCGCCGAGCTCGATGCTCTGATCTCCGCGCAGCTCAGCGAGGTGATGCACCACCCCGATTTCCAGCAACTCGAGTCTTCGTGGACCGGTCTGCACTATCTGTGCAAGCACACCTCCACCGGCTCGATGATGAAGATCAAGGTCTTCAATGCCACCAAGAAGGAGCTGATTCGCGACTTCAAGACGGCCATCGACTTCGATCAGAGCGCACTCTTCAAGAAGGTGTACGAAGAGGAGTTCGGTACCTTCGGCGGTGCACCCTTCGGCAGCCTGATCGGCGATTTCGAGGTGAGCCGTCAGCCGGAGGACATGTACTTCATCGAGCAGATGTCGCATGTGGCGGCCGCGGCCCATGCGCCGTTCATCTCGGCGGCGTCGGCGGACATGTTCGGCATCGATGGCTTCAACGACCTCGGCAAGCCCCGTGACCTGTCCAAGGTGTTCGACACGGCCGACTACGCCAAATGGAAGTCGTTCCGCGAATCGGAAGATGCGCGCTATGTGGGTCTCACCGTGCCGCGCTTTCTCGGCCGCCTGCCCTACAACCCCAAGGACGGCACGACGGTCGAGGGCTTCAACTACGTTGAGGACGTCGACGGCAGCGACCATGCGAAGTACCTGTGGGTCAACGCCGCCTACGCCTTCGGTGCGCGGCTCACCTCGGCGTTCGAGAACTTCGGCTGGTGTGCGGCGATTCGCGGCGTCGAAGGAGGCGGCCTGGTGGAGGACCTGCCCACCCATACCTTCAAGACCGACGAAGGCGAGATCGCGCTCAAGTGCCCGACCGAAGTCGCCATCACCGACCGCCGCGAGAAGGAGCTGAGCGACCTGGGCTTCATCCCCCTCGTGCACTGCAAGAACACCGACTACGCCGCATTCTTCGGAACGCAGTCGACGCAGAAGCCGAAGAAGTACGACTCGGACGCTGCGACGGCCAATGCCGCGCTGTCGGCGCAACTGCAGTACATCTTCTCGGTGTGCCGCATCGCGCACTATCTGAAGTCCATCATGCGCGACAAGATCGGCAGCTTCGCCTCCGCCGGAAACGTGGGCGAGTTCCTGAACCGCTGGCTTTCGCAGTATGTGGTCGAGGACGACAACGCGACCCAGGAAACGAAGGCCGCCTATCCGCTGCGCTCGGCGAGCGTCGATGTGTCCGAAGTGCCCGGAAAGCCGGGAACCTATCGCGCCGTGTCCTTCATCCGCCCCCATTTCCAGCTCGACGAACTCTCCGTATCCCTTCGCCTCGTCGCCGAGCTTCCGCAGTCCCAGAAGGGATAACAAGCAACATTCACAGGGAAGACCAACATGAAAGACATCTACGTCAAGTTCAGCGGTACCGAGCTCCAGGGTGACAGCACCGACGACGCCCACGCGAATCAGATCGAAGTATCGAGCTTCGTCCACAAGATCCTGCAGCCGAAGTCCTCGACCGCGTCGAGCGCTGGTGGTCATACGGCCGAGCGCACCGAGCATGGCGAGATGTTCTTCACCAAGGACATCGATCGCGCGACGCCCAAGCTGCTCCAGGCGTGCTCTGCGGGCACCAGCTACGCCACCTGCGAGATCGAGTTCTTCCGCGCCTATGGCGGTCGCAACCAGACATCGACGGCCGGCGGCGCCGGCAAGAGCCGGGTCATGTACCTGAAGATCATCCTGTCGGACGTGGTCGTGTCCTCGGTCGATGTGGCCATCACCGACGGTGAACTGCCCGCCGAGACGTTCGGCCTCAAGTACGGCAAGATCATCTGGGAATACAAGCAGCACAAGCTGGACGGCACGTCCACCTCTACCGGCAAGGCCGGCTGGGATCTGAAGCTGAACAAGGTCGCCACCGCCTGAGTCCCACAGGCCCTCGGGGAGCGGCTGACGGCCGCTCCCTTTTCTCGTGCTTGTCATGTACCTCCCCTCGTTGCTCGACCGTCTGACCGAAGCGGGCAGTGCCGCTGCGTCCTCCGCCGGCATGCGCTATTCGATCGAGCAGATGAAGGAAACCGTCGGCCGCGACATCGAGGCGATTCTGAACAGTCGGCCCGCGTGGCGCCCGAGCGAGCTCTCGGCTCTCCCGCATGCCGCCAAGTCGGTGATCACGCTCGGCCTTCCCGACATCTCCTCACTCAGCCTCGGGCGCGATGCCGACCGCCGCCTGATCGTTGAGGCGATCCGCTCCGCTTTGCTGCTCGGTGACTCGCGCCTGTCAAATGTGCAGGTGAGCGTGAGCGAGGCCGGTGCGTCCACATCGGTCGACCGGCTGGTGTTTTCCATTCGCGCGAACGTTCGCCTCAATCCGGGTACAGAGGCGGTGAACTTCGATGCGGTGCTGCGTCCCGGATCCGCGCTCTACGAAGTCTTCAAACCCGAGCAGCGCCGCGAGCGGCTCGCCTGAGCAGCGGGGCCGGCGACACGATGGAGAACCTTCTTCCTCATTACGAGCGTGAGCTGGCCTTTCTGCGGTCACACGCCGGCGACTTCGCGCGTCAGTACCCCAAGATCGCCGGGCGCCTCAAGCTGAGCGGCGATGTTGGCGAGGATCCTCACGTCGAGCGGCTGATCGAGTCGTTCGCGCTGCTGTCCTCGCGCATTCACAAGCGGCTGGACGATGACTTTCCGTTGTTCACCGAGTCGTTTCTGGAAGTCCTGTATCCGCACTACCTGCGGCCGTTCCCGTCCTGCGCCATCGTGCGCTTCGACGTGTCGTCATCAGCCGGCAGCCAGATGACCCGGGGCGCGGTGGTCGAGCGCGGCAGCATGCTGAACACGCGGCCGGTGCGCGGCATCACGTGCAAGTTCCGCACGACCTATGACGTCGACTTGCTGCCGGTGGAGATCGTGGGTGTCACGTATCGCAGCGCGGTCTCGGCGCCCAGCGGATCGGACTTTCCCCGCGGCGCGACGAGCGATTTCCAGGTCGAGCTTGCGCTGACGTCCGATCAGGCGCAGTGGGCTGCATTAGGCGCCGGCCATGTGCGCGTCTACCTGGACGGAGAGGCGTCGCAGGTCAGCGCATTGCGCGAGGCGCTGTGCGGCCGGGTGCTCGGCTGCGCGCTGCAGACTGACGCCAGCGCGCCATGGATCGCCGCCGCCGGCGCCTTGCCGGAGCCGGTCGGTTTTGCCGAGAGCGAGGCGCTCATCGACTTCGACGCACGTTCGCATCCCGCTTACCGCTTGCTCACCGAGTACTTCGGCTTTCCCGAGAAGTTCAACTTCGTCGACCTGCCGCTGCCGCAGGCGCTGCTTGCCACGGCCACCCGACGTGTGACGCTGCATTACCTCATGGGCGGCGTGCGCGGCGATTCGCACGAAGGGCGGCTGCTGGAGACGATCAACGAAAAGAACCTCCTGACGGGCTGCACGCCTGTGGTGAATCTCTTTCGCCAGAAGGCCGACCCGATCCGGGTCACGCATGCCGCGGCGAGCTATCCGGTGTTGCCCGACGGACGCCGGGCCTACGGCTACGAAGTGCATGCGATCGAGCGTGTGTACCGCCTGCAGCAGACGCCGCAGGGCGAAACGATCTGCGAGTTCCGTCCCTTCTATTCGCTGCAGCACGACGAACTGCTGAGCGACGGCGAGACCGGTGGGCGCTACTGGCATGCCCATCGCGACGACGAGTTGGCTGGGCGCAGCCCGGGCTTCGAGACCGAGTTGTCCATCGTCGATGTGGACTTCGACCCGGCGTCCGCGCAGACCGACACCTTGTCGGTGGACGTGAGCGCCACCAACCGCGACCTGCCCAGCCTGCTGTCCATCGGCGCGCCGGGCGGTGACCTGACGATGGAAGGCGGCAGTACCGCGCGCGAGATCCGCTTCATGCGCAAGCCGTCGACCAGCCATCGGTTCGCACGCGGCCATGGTGCGCATTGGCGGCTGATCTCGCATCTGTCGCTGAACCACCTGTCGCTGTCGGGCGGCGGTGTCGAGGCCTTGAAGGAACTGCTTCGCCTGTACGACCTGCCGCGCAGCGCCACCAACCGGCGACTGCTGGACGGAATCGTGTCCATCGACTACGCCGCAGCGAGCGCCTGCCTGCCAGGCAATCCGTTCGCCACCTTTGTGCGTGGTACCGAGATTCGGCTCGCGGTCGACGAGCAGCATTTCGTCGGCAGCGGCCTGCGCCTGTTCGCCCAGGTGCTGGACCACTTCTTCGGCCTTTACGTGCACACCAACAGCTTCAGCCAGCTGAAGATCGTGTCGGCGCGCACGCAGGAAGAGCTGATCGTATGCCCACGCCGCAGCGGCGACAGCCCGTTGCTGTAGTCGAGCAGCTGCTCGCCGATCCGCACCGCTTCGAGTTCTTTCAGGCGGTGCGGCTTCTGGAGCGCTGGTTCATGCGTCACGAGGCGATGCCAAGCGCCCACGTTCTCGGGCGTCGGCTGCAGTTCCGCAATTCCCTGTCGCTCGGTTTTCCGGCCAGTGAGATCGCCGCCTTCAAGGTGGTCGGTGCACCGCTCCAGGCGGTCGACGCGGCCCTGCGGGTCGACGAGCCCGCCGCAGCACGCAGCCCGCGCTCCATCGCCCACGTCGAGATGACGCCTGCCTTTGTGGGCCTGCTTGGTGTCGGCGGTGCGCTGCCCGTCTTCTATACCGAGCTTCTCAGCCAGCGCGAGGCCTACGACAAGGACACCGGCGCCCGCGCCTTTCTCGATGTCTTCCTGCACCGCGCCGTGGTGCTGTTCTACGAAGCCTGGCGCAAGCACCGGCTGCCTGTGCAGTTCGAGGCCGACCGGCGCAACCGCTTCCTGCCACTGGTGCTGGCGGTCGGCGGACTCGGCCACCAATCGCTGCGCGGGCGCCTGAACGCGCGCCAGGGCGGCATGGCGGACGACACCCTGGCGTTCTTCGGCGGCGCGCTGCAGCAGCGCACCGTGTCTGCCACCGTGCTGCAGCGCATGGTGGCGCACTACTTCAAGGTCGCGGTGCGCGTCGAACAGTTCGTCGGGCGGTGGTTCGCGATGCCGGCGCAGAACCAGACCCGGCTGGGCCTGACGAACGCGCGGCTGGGGGCCGATGCGCTCTCCGGCGAGCGCATCTGGCAGCGCGATCTGCGCCTGCGCCTCACCCTCGGCCCGATGTCGCGAGACAAGCTGCGGCGATTCCTGCCCGGCGGGCCGGGTGCGCTCGCGCTGCGCGAGCTGTTGACCCTGCTCACCGGCGTGTCGCTCGAGTACGAGATCCGCCTGTCATTGCGCGCGCAGGACGTTCAAGGCGCACGGCTGAGCGACGACTGCGCACCCCGGCTTGGATGGGAAGGTTTTCTCATGACCCAGCCGGCAGCCGCCGACCGCAGCGACGCGGGCTACGACATCCACGCACTCGCCTGAGCCCTGGCCTTTCACTTTTCCGAACACCCGGCTGTCCCTCGCCTCGATGAGCAACAACCTCAAGACCCTGATCTCCAAACTCGACGACACCTGCCGCCGTGCGGCCGAGTGGGCCGCCGCCCTGTGCATGTCCAAAGGGCATTACGAGGTCGACATCGAGCATCTGTTCATCGCCCTGTTGGAGCAGCCGCACAGCGACGTGGTGGTGCTGTGCGCCCGCTTCGACGTGCCGGTGACGCAATTGCGCCGCGATCTGGAGACGGAGATCGCCCGGTTCAAGAGCGGCAACACGCGCACGCCGGTGTTCGGCGAGCGCCTGCCCCGCTTGCTCGAGCATGCGTGGCTGATCGCCTCCCTCGACACACGCCACAGCCGCATCCGCAGCGGCCACCTGCTGCTGGCACTGCTGACGGACACGGCGCTGGTGCAGCGCCTGTTCACGCTCGCCTTCACCGAGCCCTGCA
>JBIQKU010000103.1:0-11937 GCA_044506225.1 Rubrivivax sp.
GACCAAGGGCCGCGGCGGCAAGGCGGTGACGCTGGGGCGCGGCCTGCCGCTGGACGACGCGGCGCTCGCCGCACTCGGCAAGCGGCTGCGCAGCGCCTGCGGCGCGGGCGGCACGGTGAAGGACGGCGTGCTCGAGATCCAGGGCGATCACGCCGAGCGTGTGATGGCGTTGCTGGCCGCAGAAGGCTGGCCGGCCAAACGCGCCGGCGGTTGAGGCACGGCCCCCCAAGCTTGGCGTTTCCATTTGTAGCCCCGGCGATTCACGCGCCGTCGGCCCGTACATTGGCGCGCCCGCACGCGGCCCGCCGTGCGCCAGTGATGCTTTCATGCCCCGCACCATCCCCCAGATCCCCGACATCGCCACCGGCGGCGGCCACGGGACCGTCACCGCCTGGGCCCGCCCCGACCTCGTGCTGAGCGCGCCCGGCGGCATCGGCGGCTACACGCCGGCGAACTACATCCTGAGCGCGGGCCACACCGCAAGCCTGGTGGCGCAGCAGGACCTGCAGGTGCTGGCGCAAGCCAACCATGCAACGGCCGCCAAGGACGGCGTGGTGCTCTACACCGTCGGCCAGGCCACGAACCCCGAGCGCCCCGTGGACGAGACTGGCATCCGCCTGCATGCCGCCAGCGGCAGCGTGTCGATGCAAAGCCAGAGCGGCGCGACGCGGCTCACCGCCGATGGCCAGGTGCAGGTGGCCAGCACCACCGGCCAGGTGCGCATCACCGCGCCCAAGCACATCCTGCTGAGCGCCGGCGGCGCGGGCATCCGCATGGAGGGCGACCACATCACGCTCACCGCGCCGGGCATGGTCCAGTTCAAGGCCAGCATGAAGGAACTGGGCGGGCCGGCGAGTGCATCCGTATCCGCCACGACCACCGAAGCCCCGCCACTGTTCGACGAAGCCTTCCGCGTGCTCGACGAACACAGCGGCGAGCCGATGGCGTTCTACAAGTACCGCATCGAAAACGCGCGCGGCGAGGTGCTGGCGCGCGGCATCACCGATGAGCAGGGGCGGGCGCGGCGGGTGCTCACGGCGGCGGCCGAGACGCTGCGCATCGTCGCTGACGAGGAATAGGCGATGAGCGAAGAAGCCGTCGTGCTCGGCAGCGCACGCACCAACCGCAGCCGCGATTCCGTGGTCGACGTGACCACCACCATCGACACCGACCTGCTGCTGCTCGATCCGCGCAACGATGAGCTGATCGTCGTGCCGCGCGCGAGTGCCCGCGCCTTCCTGCAGGAAGCCAACCAGATGCAGGCCTTGTGCGAGGCGCTGGTCAGCGCACGCGAAGCCGTGCTGGCGCTGGAAGAAGTGCAGGCACAGGTGCAGGCCAAGCGCTTTCCGTCGCTGACCGAAAAGCAGCGCATTGCCGAAGAACTGCGCCGCGCCCGCGCACGCTACGACGCGGCGTATGCCGCGGTGAAGGCCGAGCTCGGTGACCAGGGCTATCTGGCCAGCTCGGGCGACGGCAAGAGCATGCTCGAACTCATCCCGCTCGCCCGTCGCGGCGTGGCCGGCAACGCGCAACCCTGGGCGCGCAAATGGACGTACGTGCGCTCGGACAAGATGCGCAACCACTGGCGCAGCTACCGCTTCAACCAGGCGGAGAGAAACCAGCCCAAGAGCTTTCTGAAGAACGGGCGCATCGACACCCGCGAGCTCGAGCGGCAGTTCACCACGCTCGAACCGAAGCTGAAGGTCGACTGGCGACTGGGCCATGACGCGGGCTACGTCTTTCCCAAGCTGCAGGCCTGGGCCGAGACGCTCAACCGGCCCCAGTCGGGCGATGTGAGCTTCGGCTACGGCGTGCAACTGTTTCGCTACTTCGCCGGCTGCGCGGCCAGCGCGGAGTGGAACCCGCGCGGCGGGCGTGTGGGCGGCAAGCTGAGCGGACAGGCGGAGCTGATGATCGCCAAGGGCGAGTGCGCCACGCAGGGCTATCTGCCGGGTGAACAAGGCTGGGCCTGGGCACTCACCGGCATGAAGTCGGGCCGCGAGTTCCACATCGGCGCCATGCGGCTGTTCGGCCGCGCCAGGCTGAGCGCGGCAGCAGGCGCAAGTGCGGCGGCCGAACTCGCGCTGGAGGTGGATTACAGCCAGCTCACCAAGGCCGGCGTCAAGGGCACACGCCGACCTGCCGGGACGGATGCCTCGGCACGCAAGGCCTCACTGGACAAGCTGGGCGGCGAGGCCGCCGCCGGTGCGGACCTTTTCGCCGGCGTGAAGGCGGGCGGGGAGTTCACTGGGGCCCTGCAGTACCTGAGCCCTGAGGCCGGCGACCAGTTCGAGGACATGGCGAGCATCGGGCCGAAGGTGGAAGTGCAGCTCGGTGCCGGGGCAGCGGCGTGCTTGATGGTCGACTACGCGAACGGCAAGTTCAGGCTGAAAGCCAAGGCCGGGCTGTGTCTTGGGCCGGGTGCCAAGGGCGAAGTCGGGTTGGAGGTGGATGCCAGGCGGGTCAGCACCTTCCTGGGATGGCTGTTCCATGCGCTGCTGAATGCGAACTTCGAGTTCCTGCAGGTACTGACGACGCGCTGCTACGAGTCGGCGACGCGGCTGCAGGTGATGCTGCTCAATGGAATCGACGCGGCCTACATGGACGTCACTCAAGCGTGGCAGCGCTTCGAGAGGCGTCTCGAGATCGAAGATCAACGCATCACGCTCATGAACCGGATCCTCAGCAATCCGCCTGAGCTGCGCCTATGCGTGCCCGAAGCACACGGCGTGATGCTGTATCAACTCACCCGTCACGGATTGGATGCGAAGCTGCGACCCGCTAACACAGGCTGGGAACTCGAGGTGATGGGGCGGCGCAAGAGAGCCGTGTTGCAGGTGTGCCGGTGGGCCCAGTGCCGACGACAGTTCGAGAACATGGTGCAGCACATCGGACCCAAGGCCGAGAAGGGCGGCTTCAGGGGAAATTACGAGGGCTTGCTGCGCTTCATGGAGATTGGCCCGTTGAACAGCCGCTACGACGACGAGCTGCGAAGGCTGTACGAGCGACTGCCTAGCGAGCCGGCCCGCGGCTATGCCGTCGCCATGAACGACACAAGCCAGTTTCGGACCCAGGTGACCATTGGGACGTCACCGATGTATGCCGCCGCAATGGAAGGTCGTCAGGCCGTCATGAACGGTCTCGCCTGAGCCACGGCCGCCCGCGTCCGGCCGCGCTTGGCTCGTGCTCAGACGGGCGCTGGCTTGTTGACCACGCAGCGAAAACTCTCCATGACGAAGGGGAACGGCTCGTTGTCGACCGCAGACCGCAGACGGTCCGGGTTCTTGTGGTAACGGCTCAGGTGGGGAAACGCAGGAATGTCTTCGTTCGTTGCCCAGCCTCTGAGCACGCGTTCCAAACCGTTCGCCGGGCCTCGTGGGTTCGCTGACGGGCCGTTCCGATAGGCATCCGCCGCGTACCAGTCGTGCATCCACTCGAAGCCATTGCCGATCAGGTCATACAGGCCCAGCGGTGACGGCGCATAGCGCCCCACCGGGTAGAGCCCGCCCCAACGATTTCCGGTCAGCCTTTTCGTCTCTTCGTGCGTCGGATGCGTGCGCCCCTCTTCCTTCAAGCCGGTGTCCGTCGGAAAGGGGTGGTGATGGCTGTTGGTGCGGTTGCTCGCCGCAAACTCCCACTGCGCTTCGGTCGGCAGATCGAAAGGCAGTCCGGTGACCTGACCCAGCCACTGGCAATAGCCTTTTGCCTGATGCCATGACACGCCCGCCGGGACATCGTCTCCCGCTCGAGCGTCCTGCCAAATGGCGTGAAAGTCATCATCCCCCTGCGGCGGATGCACCGGCAACGCATTCGCCGCGACATACACATCGAATTCCCCGTACGTCACCTTGTATTGCTGGATGGAGAAGCCATCGAGCTCCACCCACTTCGGCGGCTTGTTGTCCTCGTGATAGGTGAAGGGCAGGTTGTCGCCGGGCCTCGCTTCGGGTCCCGGCGCCAGGTCGTTCTTCTTGGCCTGGTCGTCCATCAGCACGCCGAAGTCCCCCAGCCAGAACCCGCCGCCTTCCACGAAGCTGAGCTGCTTCAGGCTCTTGGCGACAAGCGCCTCCACCCGCGCCTGCGTCTGCGGCGACTGAGCGAGTTCCTGCGCCTGGCGCTGCGCCCACCATTCGCAGCCGCTCAGGGCGAGCAGGCACACGCCGGCCAGCGCGGCGCGCATTGGCCGCAGTTCTCTCGTCGCCGGACGCTTCGCCTTAGCCAGCATGAATCCCCCTTCATCTTGTCGAAGGCGTGATTGTCTGCAGCACACCCGGGGCACGAACCCGCCGACGCGCCGGCCCCCCGAACCCGGCGTTTCTGCATGTAGCCCAAGCCCGCACGCCGGCGACAGGGCACAGCGCTTGCCCGCCGCTGGCATGGACCCGACAACCCAATCCCCTCCCCCCTGGTGGATGGGCGCGGTGATCTACCAGGTCTATCCGCGCTCTTTCGCCGACGGCGACCGCAACGGCATGGGCGACCTCACCGGTCTACGCAAGCGGCTGGACCACCTGCAGCACCTGGGTGTCGATGCGGTGTGGATCTCGCCGATCTACCGCTCGCCGATGGCCGACGCCGGCTACGACATCAGCGACTACTGCGATGTGGACCCGCTGTTCGGCACGCTCGCGGACATCGACGCGCTGATCGCCGAGGCACACCAGCGCGGCCTGCGCGTGCTGCTGGACTTCGTGCCCAACCACACCTCGGATCAGCACCCGTGGTTCGTCGAATCGCGCAGCTCGCGCGACAACCCGAAGCGCGACTGGTACATCTGGCGCGACGAGCCCAACAACTGGCGCGCCGCGCTCGGTGCCGGCAGCGCCTGGACCTGGGACGAGGCCACGCGCCAGTACTACCTGCATCTCTTCCTGCCGCAGCAGCCCGACCTCAACTGGCGCAACCCCGAGGTGATCGAAGCAATGCACAACGTGCTGCGCTTCTGGCTGGACCGCGGCGTGGACGGATTCCGCATCGACGTCGCGCACTGCACGGGCAAGGACCCGACCTTCGCCAACCACCCGCGCTGCCTGGCCGGCGAGCCGCTGTCGGATTTCAACGACCAGCCCTACAGCCACGAGGTGCTGCGCGGCATCCGCCGCGTGGTCGACAGCTATCCCGGCGACCGGGTGCTGGTGGGCGAGGTCAACATCCGCTCCACCGCCAGCGTCGCCGAGTACTACGGCGCGGGCGACGAGCTGCACATGTCGTTCAACTTCCCGCCGCTGGACGCGCCCTGGGACCCGGTGGTGTTCCGCACCTGCATCCGCGAGGTGGAGGAACTGATCTCGGCGCCGCATGCCTGGCCGACCTGGGTGCTGTCCAACCACGACAACGAACGCCACCGCACGCGCTACGACGGCTCCATGCGCCGCGCCCGCGCCGCCGCCGTGCTGCTGCTGGGGCTGCGCGGCACCCCCTTTGTCTACCAGGGCGAGGAGCTGGGTCTGGAGAACGCGGTGATCACGCCCGACACCCAGGTGGATCCCGGCGGGCGCGACGGCTGCCGCGCCCCCATCCCGTGGACGCCCGAGCCGCCGCACGGCTGGGGCACGCCGACCTGGCTGCCCTTCCCGCCCGATGCCGACACCTTGTGCGCGGACGTACAGCGGGAAGCGCCCGACTCGATGCTGCTGCTCTACCGCCGGCTGATCGCCGCGCGGCGCGGCAGCGACGCGCTGCGGCTCGGGGCGTGGGAAGAGCTGCCGTCACCGCCGCAGGTGCTCGCCTGGCGGCGCAGCGCGGGAGCCGACCAGCGCATCGTATGCGTCAACTTCGCCGACCACACCCTGCCGCTGTCGTGCAGCGGCGCCTGGCGGGTGCAGGTGGCGAGCGATGGCGCGGGCGAAGGCGAGGCCTTCAGCGGCGAGGTCGGCCCGGAGCAGGGCCTGGTGCTCGAACCGGCCCAGCCCTGATCCGGCGAAAGCCGCTCAGAACGCGCGGGGCACCGGCTGGCGCGGATCGGCCGGCGGGTCGCTGACCGGGCGGCCCTGGCCTGGCGGCAGCGGGTCGCCGATGGGCGGCTCGCCCTCGGGCACGTGCGGCGGCGGCGGGGGCGGCATCACCGGCTCGGGCGGGTTCTGGTGGGCTCGCCAGGGGGTGGTCATGTGCATCGTGGTCTCCTTGGGTTGAAAAGCGAGGGGCTCAGACGATCCAGCGGTTCCAGTCGCCGTAGCGTTGCATCACCGCGCCGCGCGGCAGCGCGAGCAGCATCAAGGCGCCGCCTGCCACCCAGCTCGCGATGAGCAGCACGCCGCCGGCGTCGTGGAACAGCGGCACGGCACACAAGCTGGCCCCGAGCAGCAGATTGGCAAAGCGCAGCGGTCGGGCGAGCTCGGCGCAGGCGATGACCGAGACGGTGACCACCAGCGCACCGATCACGTGATGAGCATTCGCCATGCCGCCGTCCGCGCCGAGTGCGAGGCGGCTGCACATCAGCCACACGCCGATGGCGATACTGAGCGCGAGGTTCCAGGTGAGCGCCACGCCGCCGCTCACCGATTCGCGCAGGATCTGCAGCGGCGAGCGCTCGAAGGGCCGGGCTTGCGGTTCGTCCACCGCCGAATCGGTGCGGCCATCGTCATCGTCGGTGTCGCCGCGCAGCAGCAGCGGCAGCAACTTGCGGCCGGCGCGCATGCGCCGGCGCAGGAACTGGCCGGTGGCCAGCAACTCGTCCAGCGAGTACGGGATCTGCACCAGCATCGCCGCCGCGCCGATCAGGCACAGCGTGCACCAGGTGCCTATCCACACCGGCTGCACGATGATGAAGAAGATCGACACCACGCCCAGCGGCACGATCATCAGCCCGAACAGCAGCACCAGCCACGGCATGGTGCGCCAGCGGCGCCGCCCGCCGATCACGCCGGTCAGGATCTCGAGCAGGTAGGTCATTGCGCCCAGTCCCGCATCCGGCACGGGCCACGCCTGGCTGAGGCTGGAGGTGATGATGTCCTCGGTGCCGTTCTTCGCACCACTGCCGGCGAAGAACGGCTCCCACACGCCGTCCACATGGCCCAGCTGGTAGGCCACCAGCATGCGCGACACATGCAGGCCGACGAAGGCCAGCACGATGATGGGCAGGCGCTGCGTCCAGTCCGACGGGTCGAAGCTCCAGCCCGGCGGCACGTCCGGCCCGCTTGCCGCCGCCATCGGCGAGACGCCGGGCTCCGGCGGCAGGCCCACCGCCAGGCCGATCACCAGCGCGCCGAGCAGCGTGTCGTGCAGGTAGCCGGCCGCCGTGGGCGCGTGGAACACCAGCGGTGCACTCAGCAGCCAGAAGCCGATGGCCGCGCACACCCAGCGCGCCCATGGAAAGCGCCACGACAGCGCCAGCGCGGCGAACACCATCAGCAGCACGCCCGCGGCCATGTCGCTGATTGCCATGGCGCCTGATTGCAGCGCCAGCATCGGCGGCGAGACCAGCAGCCACAGGCCCAGGGCGATGTTGAAGAACTGCGCCCACAGCCCGCGCGCATGCGCCTCGCGAAAGCGGGCCTGATGCTGCGCGCGATGCGCCTCGGTCATCGCAGGCGCGGCCATCTCAGGAGCCGGCGGGTTCGAGCGCGAAGGCCACGACCGCATCGCCCAGCGTCGTGCCGAAGGAGCCGTGTCCCCCGGCCGCGACCACCACCATCTGCCGCCCGCCGGCGCGGTAGGTCATGGGCGTGGCCTGCCCGCCCGCCGGCAGCCGCGCTTCCCACAGCATGCGGCCGGTGCTCATGTCGTAGGCGCGCAGGAAGTCGTCCAGCGTGCCGCTGTAGAACATCACGCCGCCCGCGGTCACGAGCGGCCCGCCGAGACTCGGCACACCCATGGGAAACGGGACGGGCACGAGCGGCGTGTGGTCGCGCACCGTGCCGTTGCGCCGCTGCCAGGCGGGTTCGGCGGTCTGCAGGTCCACCGCCGCCAGGAGCCCCCATGGCGGCTCCTGGCAGGGCATGCCCAGCGGCGAGGTGAACGGCCCCATGTCGAAGGCGTAACGCCCGCCGAAGTTCTCGTTCCACGGCTCGGCATCGGGCCCATCGGTGACCACGCGCGAATGTGCATCCTCGCGCGGCACCAGCCGGTGCGTGAAGGCGAGCAGCACGGGGCTTGCGACCAGCACCTGACGCACCGGGTCCACCGCCACGCCGCCCCAGTTGAAGACGCCGGTGTTGCCGGGATAGACGATGCTGCGCTCGGTGGACGGCGGCGTCCACGGTCCGTCGTAGCGCATGGCGCGAAAGCCGATGCGGCAGATGAGCTGGTCCCAGGGCGTGGCGCCCCACATGTCGGCCTCGCGCAATGGCGGCGGCATGAAGCTGAGCGAGGACTGCGGCTGCACGGCGGCCGCACGGGCGTCGGCCATCGGGCTGGGCGGCGCCTCGACCTCGCCCACCGGCAGCAGCGGCTCGCCGGTGCGGCGGTCGAGCACGAAAAGGTCGCCCTGCTTGGTCGGGGCGATCAACGCGGGCACCCGTTCGCCGTCGATGTCCAGGTCCACCAGCGTCGGCTGCGAAGGCACGTCGCGGTCCCAGAGGTCGTGGCGCACCGTCTGGAACACCCAGCGCACGCGGCCGGAGGCGAGATCGAGCGCCACCACCGAACTCGTCACGCGTTCGGCCTCCGGCGGGCGCTGGTTGCCGCGCAGGTCGGGCGAGCGGTTGGCCATCGGCAGGTAGACCATGCCGAGGATCTCGTCCACGCTCGCCACCGACCACATGTTGGGCCCACCGGCGCTGTACTGCGCGCCCGGCGCGAGCGGCGCGGTGTCCTCGGGCTTCAGCGGATCCCAGTTCCACACCAGGCGGCCGGTGCGCACATCGAAGGCGCGGATCACGCCCGAGGGGTTGTCCACCGATTCGTTGTCGTTGATGGCCGCGCCGACGATCACCAGATCGCGCGTCACGGCCGGCGGCGAGGTCAGCATGTAGGCGCCGGGCCGCAGGTGCGGCATGTTCACCGCCAGGTTCAGCACGCCCGCGTCCGCAAAGCCGGCGCAGCGCTCGCCGGTGAGCGCATCCAGCGCGATCAGCCGCGCGTCGATGGTGGGCAGGAAGATGCGCTGCGCGCAGCCGTCGCCCTCGAGCGGGCTGCCCGGCGGCTCGGCGTGGTAGGCGAGCCCGCGGCAGGTGAGGTGCTGGCTGGACTTGCCCACCACCACCTGCGGGTCGTGGCGCCAGCGTTCTTCGCCGCTGGCCGCGTCCAGCGCGATGGCGATGCTGTGCGGCGTGCACAGGTAGAGCAGCTCGCCGATCTTCAGCGGCGTGACCTGGAAGGTCGTCTCGGCCGGGTCGGTCTCGCCGCGCTGGTCGCCGGTGTGGAAGGTCCAGGCGTGCGTCAGGCGGCCGATGCTCTCGGGCGTGATGTCGGCCAGCGATGAATAGCGCTGGCCGAAGGCCGTGCCGCCGTAGGCGGGCCAGTCGTCGGCCGGCGGCGGCGGCCCGGTCATCTGCGGCGGCGGGCCGGCATGCGCGTCGGCGCGCGCCAGCGGTTGCTGCGACTCGACGCCGTCACGCAGCACCGCGCCCAGCGCGACTGCCACCACCAGCAGCATCACCGCACCCAGCCCCAGGCGCGGCGCAGACCAGCGCCCGGGCGGCGCGGCCGTGGGCGCACCCAGCACGGCGTCATCGCGCGAGCCGACCAGCGCGCGCGCCACCGGCGGCGTCAGCAGCCACAGGCCGACCAGCGCCAGCACCGCCGCACGCGGCACCAGCGCCCAGCGGTCGAGGCCCGCTTCCCACAGCGCCCAGGGGATCACGCCCAGCAGCACCAGCGCATACACCCCCAGCGCCAGCGGCCGGCGCCACACCAGCAGCACGCCGGCGGCCAGCAGACCCAGGCCCAGCAGGATGTAGCCCCAGCTGCCGCCCAGCAAGGCAAGCCAGACGCCACCGCCGAGCAGCGGCAGCGCGCCGAGAGCCAGCAACCATCCCGTCAGCACTGCGCTCATGCGCCAAGACCTCCTTGTGTGTCGTTGCCGCAGCGGACCAGCAAGCGAGGCACCCGGCCCGTGCCGGGCATCGCGATTGCCGCCCATGGGGGCAGTTCTCACAGGAGCAGTTCATGGCCTCATCCCCACGCAGCGGCGACGGCCGCGATCCCACCGGCATCCCGGCCGGCGCCCAGGCCGGCGGCATCACCGATTCACAGCGCGGCCGCGCCAACGAAACCGGGCTCAACACCGATGTGCGCGGCGGGCCCGGCTCGGCCGCGCGCGCCGGGCGCGAGGACCGGACGGCCTCGCCCGGCGAGGGCCTGTTCGATGAAGAAAGCACCGAGCCGCGGGCCGACACCCGCATCGGCCACCCGAGCTCGCAAGGCCTGACCGGCGCCCAGGGCAGCGGCGGCGGCGCCGAGCGCGGCATCAACCAGCCGCCCCAGCGGGCCCGGCCCAGCGACGACCGCGCCGGCGGCGCTTCGCGCCGCGCCGACGATTCCGGCGTGGACCCGGCGCCGGGCGAGCCTTGAGCGGCGGGATCGCCGCCGCCTATGCCGGCCAGTACGCGCCGGCGTAGCCGCGATACGGGTTGCCGTAGACCCGGCGGCCGGCCTCCTGGTGGCCGGCCATGAAGCGCTCCACCGCCTCGGGCGTGCCGCCCTTGAACATTTCCTTGAGCGTGCCGTCGCTCAGCAAGGCGCGGTAGCGCACGGGAATGCCGGCGTAGGCCGAGCCTTCGGGCAGGTCGCGCGGGATGGCGGTCGGGTCGAGGAACACGCTTTCGGCGAACTCGCTGTCGTGGTGCTTGCGCACCCGCTTGGCGGCATCGAGGATGCCTTCCATCACGTCGCTCAGGCTGCGCCCGCTCATCTTGGCCTGCCATGAGGCGCGCAGGAACAGCAGCTCGTGCGGATCGACGCCCGGGCAGCGGCCCTGGTAGGCCGCGCTCAGGCAGTGGTCGCTGGCGGCGAGCAGGCGCTGGGTGTCGTTCGGTTCGCGCTCGAGCAGGGTGAGCACCTGGCCGAGCGACGAGCCTTGCAGATAGTCCTCCGGCGCGGCGGTGTAGCCCGGGTCGCCCGGGTGGTGGTGATCCACGCGCGCCACCGGCGTCCAGTCGTGCAGGCCGCACTCGACGAACACCGCCGGCGCCTTGGGCGGCAGCAGTGCCGGGCGCGGCACGCCGTCCATCCCGACGCGCACCACGCCGTTGGCGCTGTAGGCCGTCATCGGCGAGCAGCGGCGGCCGTCGCGGGCCGCATGCACGGCCGGGTGGCCGGCGTCGCCGACCACGCGCTCGATCTCGCGCATCTCGGGGTCCTGCGCACCGAGCACGAATCGCCATTCCTTGTCGATCACCGGCGCATCCTCGTCTGCTTGGTCACGGCCCGCCCAGGGGGCGGCGCCTAGAATTGCGGGCTCTCCCATTCGACAGCCACTGGATCAACACCATGTATCGCTGTGTCTTTGCCATCGCCGCGGCGGTGGCCGTCGCCGCCCCGGCGGACGCGCAATCGCGTAACTTCCCGCAGAACGCCTTGCGCGGTGAACTCGTCATCACCGAGCCGCCCCAGGCCCGGCTCAACGGCCGCGACGTGCGGCTGTCGCCCGGCGCGCGCATCCGCAACACGCAGAACCTGGTGCAGCTCACCGGCTCGCTCACCGGTCAGGAGTTCATCGTGAACTACACGCTGGACGTGACGGGCAACATCCGCGACGTGTGGATCCTCACGCCCGAGGAAGCCCGCCGCCAGCCCTGGCCGGCGACGCCCGAGCAGACACAGTCCTGGCAGTTCGACCCGGTCGCACAGACCTGGTCGAGGCGCTGAAGGAGCGCGCCATGACCGCTGCGCACGGCAAGAAGGTCTTCATCAAGACCTTCGGCTGCCAGATGAACGAATACGACTCGGCCAAGATGGCCGACGTGCTGAAAGCCGCCGAGGGCTACACGCCCACCACCGATGTGGAGGAGGCCGACCTCATCCTCTTCAACACCTGCTCGGTGCGCGAGAAGGCGC